>JBKJHT010000216.1:0-5294 GCA_046598945.1 Burkholderiales bacterium
AAATGTTTCTGCCGAGCAGAACAACTATGTCGGGTGTTCGAGTTTTTATCCCGGTGAGGATGGTTCATTCAAGGCGCGCAAGGCGCAGTTTGCCGCCTGCCATTTTTTGATGCTCGACGATCTGGGCAGCAAGGTTCCTCTGGAGCGGTTGGCCGGTTTAGAATTGTCCTGGTTGATCGAGACTAGCCCAGGTAATTACCAAGGCGGGATCATTCTTGCTGCCCCGATTACCGACGGTGATGTGGCGGTGCGGCTGCTCACCGCCGTGATCGGTGCGGGGCTGTGCGATGAGGGTGCTACCGCGCCATTGACGCGCTGGGCGCGCCTGCCGGTTGCGATCAATGGCAAGCCCAAACATGCTGACGAAGCCGGTGCGCCGTTTCCGTGCCGACTGGTCGAATGGCGGCCTGATAAGCGTTACACGCCGCAAGAAATTGTAGATGGGCTGCAATTAGAACTGGCACCCGCTGGGCGACCGAAGAAGGAAGCAAAACCCGCTTCGGATAACCCGCGCATTCCGGGCAATGAAGCGGACGATGTGCTGACACCCAAGGCTGCGGAAAACCCGGTGGTGAGTGCGCTCAAGGCGCGCGGGCTTTACAAGACGCCGCTGGGTTCGGGCAGGCACGATGTCACTTGTCCGTGGGCGCAGGAGCATACCGACGGGCGGGATACGGGCGCTGCCTATTTTGAGCCGGACGAGCTATATCCCTTGGGTGGTTTTTGTTGCCAGCACTCGCACCGCGAGAAGTTTCACATCCGGCAGTTGTTGGAATTTCTCGGTGTTCGTAATGCCGAGGCGCGGCACAAGCCGGTAATTCACGTGGTTGCCGGTGATTTGCATCGCGTGGTGGATGCGGCGGAAAAAGTGTTGGCGAATCGCGGCAGGCACTATCAGTCAGGCGGTTTGATTGTGTCGGTTTCGACTGATCCGACTTCGGGCGACCCTTCGATTGTGCCGACCAGCGCGCCCGCGCTGACGCGGGAGTTGTCGGTCGCGGCCTCTTGGGAGAAATACGACGGTCGTGCGGAGGATTGGGTGTGCTGTGATCCGCCCACGCGGCACGCTGGCATTCTTTACGACGCACAGATTTTTCGTCATTTGCCGCCGTTGGCGGGCGTGGTGAGGCAGCCGTATTTTCGTGAGTCGGATGGCGAGCTGATTACGCAGGCGGGTTATGACAAAACATCGCAGCGCTTTGGGGTGTTCGACCCGCGACAATTTGTGATCCCTGACCCGACGCTTGAAGCGGCACAGGCGGCACTGGCTTTGCTGGAAGACTTGCTCACCGAGTTTCATTTTGTCGCCGCCACCGATAAAGCCGCCGCGCTTGCCGCTATCTTCACCGCCGTGGTGCGGCCCACGCTGCCGCATGCGCCGGGGTTTCATGCCCGAGCGCCGGTATTCGGCAGCGGCAAGACCTATCTGTGTGAGCTGATTGGCGCCTTCGCAGGGCCGGGCGGTAATGCCAAAGTGAGCTACCCCACCACGTCGGAAGAGGCGACCAAGGTGATTCTGGCGTTGTTGCTGACCAGCCCCGCCGTGATTGAGTTTGACGATATGGACACGGACTGGATACCGCACGGCACGATTAAGCGGATGCTGACAGCAGAGCAAATCACCGACCGGATCTTGGGAGTAAGCAAAACGGCAACGGTCAGCACGCGCACCTTATTTCTCGGCTCGGGGAACAACGTCGGCCCGATCCGCGATCTGTTGCGGCGCGTGCTGACAATTCATATCGATCCGCGCTGCGCGACGCCGGCCACGATGACGTACAACGCCTTGCCAGTCGAGAAGGTTCGCCAGCAGCGCGGGCGCTATGTGTCCGCCGTTCTGACCATCATCCAGGCATGGCGTAAAGCCGGCTCAAAGCGTGCAGAGGTGGATAGCATTGTCACCTTCGGCGGCGCGTGGTCGGATTATTGCCGTCATCCCTTGATATGGCTCGGGCATCCTGACCCAGCCACGGCGCTGCTAAAGCAGGTGCGGCATGATCCCGATGGCGATGCGCTTCAAGGATTGATGACCGAATGGCAGGCAACATTCGGCGCAATGCCCACAACGGTGCGCAAGGCGGTGGAGACGGCACTCTTTAACCAACCCAATCTGCTCGATGCGATGCGCGAATTCCCGGTGGAAGAACGTGGCGAGATCAACCGTTCAAAGCTGGGGTGGTTGTTGAAAAAGAATGCGAACCGGATTGTCGCCGGCTTGGAATTCCAACAAGCAGCAGCGGATGGGCGCACTGCCTGGCGTGTGGTTGCGGTCAATCCACCGCCTTTAACGCCTTTGCCGCCTTTCAGCCAGCCGGTTGCGAAAACTGTCACGCCTTTACCGAATAAATTCGTTGAGGTGGAGATATGAATACCGCTGAGCTGATCGAACAGGCCACAGCGTCGGGCGTGATTCTCTCGCTCTCATCAACGGGAACGATTAAGGCGACCGGCGACCAGTCGGCAGTTGATACATGGCTCCCGACGATCCGCAATAACAAGACCGACATTCTGTGCAAATTACAGCGTGAGTACAGGCGTGCCAAGGTGCTGGCGTTGCTGGAGGGAAAGCATTTCGCCCTGTTTGTGAATGACGACAAGACCGATCCCGTTATCGCGGCGGTCGGCATTCGAGACTTGGCTACTTTCGAGCTGGCCATTCCACGACACTCTTACAACGGCATGGTGTTGCTGGAACTCATTGAAAAACATTATGGAGAAAAATATGCAAACACTTGAGAACGGTTCTACCGAAATTTCTTTACCGGCTGGTGTTACCCTCATTATTCGGAATCCACCAACATGAGGGCATTAAATTCAATGCAGTATGTCTCTGTCAATTTGGCGGAAAGCAAGGCGTGGTGCGGTCTACGGGCCGGTTTTGCATCGAAAAGCCGCTCAAATTGGCTAATGATTTCGTATTCTCTGGAGGCAAATAATGGGTAGAGGCGGTATGCGATTTGGCGCTGGGCGTCCTGGTTGGAAACGCAAGGCTGAATTGTCGCTGGCCTTCGACATCCGTGAAGTTGCCGGACGCGGTTTACTCGTTCCGGGAACAGCGTTCAATTACACGTGGACGAACAGCGATGGAAAACAACCAGGAACGATCGGCGTTCGCATCACCGACGATGCCGAGCGAGTAATTATGAGTTACCAATGGTCAGTAAATGGTAGCGTACCCCAAAGCGTGGATTGTTCGATAGCCATTGCGAGAACCGCATGCTTCTACGGCGGCAATCGTCCCTGGTTTTTGTGTCCCAAATGCGGGCGGCGCTGTGGCGTGCTGTATTTCAGCGGTCGCGGAGCTGGTTTATATGAATGCCGCGATTGCGTAAAGGTCACCTATGCCAGCCAATGCGAAGATTCATTGGGTAGAACGTGGATCAAACAAAGCAAAATCGAAGCTCGATTGGTGGACGGATGGCATAGGCCGAAGGGAATGCACCGGAAAACCTATGAACGATTGTACGATGCAGTTGCAGGCTGTGACCAGAAACGAAACCTTGCATTAATGTCTGTAATGCAGCTCCGTTTGGTTTCCATGGGGCAATAGCGGGGCACTTGCTGGTAAAAAACCACAACGAAGCGCGACAAGCTAAAATAACCACAGAGCAATAACGCATTGATGTGATTGCTTTAGTTTGGTGGGACGTGTTGTAAGTTATTGATTATTATTGATTTGTAATCAGAAGGTCGCGGGGTCGATTCCTGCTGCAGTCCAACTACACAGGAGGTTTTAAAATGAAACTCTATGGTCACCCCTTTTCCAACGCCGCCCGGCGCGTGCAGATGTTGTGCGAAGAACTTGGCGTCCCTTATACCTACGAAACGATAGATTTGATGAGCGGTAAGCAATACACACCGGAATACCAGAAGCTGAATCCGAACTCCAAGGTTCCGGTGATCGACGACGACGGCTTCGTGCTGTGGGAATCGCAGGCGATCCTGCGTTATCTCGCCGACAAGCACAAAGCGCACACTTGGTATCCGACCGACCTGAAGGCACGCGCCGAGGTCGAAGCATGGCTCGACTGGAATCAAACACGCCTGGGACCGGAGGCGGGCAAGATCATGTTCAACACCCATTTTGCCGGCGACAAACGTAACAACCAGGCGATCGAGGACGGCAAGAAATGGCTCGAGAAAATTTTGCCCGTAATGGACAGCGTTCTCACCAAGCGTAAATATCTGTGCGGCGATCAACCCACGCTTCCCGATCTTGCGGCAGCGACCAATCTCGCCTATCTCGAAATGTGCCAATGCGATCTTGGCGCTTATCCTGCAGTGATGAAATGGTACGGCGCCATGAAAGATCGGCCCAGTTTTGCCAAGACCGCGCCGAAGTCGTAGTAAACGCTTCGGGTCGCACTACCTGCGCCGAATCGCAAGCGGCAGCTTCGCCGGAGGCAGACAGACTTCGTCGTTGCAGGCTTGTACATTGAGCACAGCGTCCAGCGTTTTAGCTGGCGGTGCGGTTACTTTTTCGGAGACCGCCTTTGCTGCCTTTACGCTCGTCAGGATGGGCAGTAAGCCAGTCACGAATCTGCCCTGCATCGCGTTTTAAGTGATTAATGCGTTTGACTTCCTTTGCACGCGGGTCAGGCTCAACCGCGTCGTTGGCATCCGCTTCGCGGTGACGCGCGAGCAGGGTGGCAACGGCCGTGTCGAGCTTGACCGCTTGACGCTCAAACTCGGCACGCGTGCCGCTCTTGGCCTTGGATGCATTCGACGGTAGCTTGACACCGTCGATGGCGAACATCTCCCGGCCAATCAGACCTTGGCGGTCCCCAACATGGGATTGCCATCGCAGATTGCCAGAGTTGTGGTAACGCGCATCAAAGCTTGATATGTCGACCTCATGGTCAATGAGATAATTCAACGCGTGCTCAAGGCTGCCGGGCAGCAGTTGTTTGGATAGGTCAACGGCAAGAAAACGTGGACTGGTGTCGATGCGTTTGTAACGGGCCATCTTGGTCCCTCCCATTTTGCTCTTCCTGAGCGACCTTGATATTTGGATTGGTTCAGGGCACGATGTGCAAATGATGATACTTTTTTTACAGCTTCGTTGGGTTGGCAGGTCCGGGGCCACTGCCAACGCTGACCGATGTTCTGATGGCCTCGATAGGTAGTTTTTTCAATCAATTAAAGGAGAACGAAATGAAAGCATTTCAACTTGCCGTGGTATCCACCGCGTTTGCATTTGCCTCGCTTCTTGCGCCGGCAGCATGGGCACAAAGCCCTGCTGACCACATGATGGTTGTGCCCAAGGATCTTAAATGGGCTGATGTTCCATCGTT
>JBKJHT010000089.1:0-28994 GCA_046598945.1 Burkholderiales bacterium
AATTACGCACTACATCGCCTATGCCATCGCCGCGGGCCCGAAAACAAACGGTGGCGAGGCGCATTATTTTGATACCCAGCGCGTTGGTATGATCATTTTGAATGGCCGTGGCCAGACGCAGCATTTGTCGGATGAAGGCAGGCGTCTCTTGTTCCTTGCAAGTTATCCGTCGCTTTCCCGCCAGGCTTTGTTATATTCCGAAAGCGAACCGGTGCCGGCGGCCCTGAAGAAAATCACGCAGTACTTACACGCTACTTTCAGTGGCCACGACGCACCACCACCGGGCTGGCATATCGACAATTGTTGGGGTCGCTTTGTATTTCGCGCGTTCTGGCTCGATGCCGAACGTGGCGCCGATCACGGGTTAATCGGCGTGACCGCGCAGCAACAAGAACTACTGCCGCTGAAACTGCTCGGACAGTTGCAAACCATGGGGTTCTCGGACAAACAAAAACAAGTCGTGTTGATGTTGGCGGACGGCGCCTCCTACGGAAATATCGCTGATAAGCTACACGTCACAACCAATACCGCTAACTACCACGTCAAACAGATTTACGATCGGATGCAAGTGCACAACCGCAGCGATTTATTGAATAAATTTTTGGCGGGCTGGTCAAATCCGGCCCATTGAGACGTTTAGGCGGGCGATTCCTGATCTTCGGCGGTCTTACCCTTACCCATCATACTGGCGAGGACGATTCCGACTTCGTATAACACCCAGAGCGGCACCGCCAACATAAATTGCGAAACGATATCGGGGGGCGTGAACACTGCGCCTAGAATGAACGCGCCAACGATGACGTAGGGGCGAATCTCGCGTAGTTTTTCCACGGTGACGATACCCATGCGCACCAGGATGATGACGGCAATCGGCGTTTCGAACGTGACACCGAAAGCCATGAACAGCGTCATGACGAAGCTTAAGTAGCTATTTATGTCGGTCATCATCGAAACGCCCTCCGGCGTATAGGCGACGACGAACTTGAATACCATGGGGAAGACGGCGAAATAAGCGAACGCCATGCCGACAAAAAATAACAACGTACTGGTGACGATCAGTGGGATGGCGAGCTTTTTTTCGTGCTGATAGAGGCCCGGCGCGACAAACGCCCAGACCTGATAAAACACGATGGGCAAGGCAATCAAGAACGCCACCATCATCGCGACTTTCATCGGCACGAAGAACGCGCCGGTGACGTCTGTTGCGATCATATGCGAGCCGGCCGGCAGCTTCGCCAGGAGCGGCGTGGCGAGCAACGTATATAGATCGCGCGCAAAATAGAAACAGGGCAGGAAAGCAATGCCGACGGCTATCACCGCCCGCAGTACGCGATCGCGAAGCTCGATTAAATGCGAAATAAAAGTTTCTTGTTGCTCGCTCATGTTGGGGCGAGGCGCTTACGCATTACCGGAAGCAGTTTGAACCGGTACGCTTTCCCTGGTCGTGTCGGATGAATCCAATTCGAGTTCGAGTTGGGGTGAGGGCTCGGGCGCCGTTTCGACAGGCGTTGGCACGGAGACCTCGATTTGGTTAGCCGGGTGCGCGGACGCCGCGGAGGCAATGCTGGCTTGGCCCAGCGCGTTAAGCCCGCTCGTGCCTTTGGCCATGTTCGCGCCCACCGTATTGGAGATCGAATTTACTTCACTTTGCGCGTCGGCCATGTTTTGACGCAGGCCGGATTCGATTTCGCTGCCAGCACTCTCAACTTCCGAACGCAGGTTTTTCAGATCCTTGAGCTGATCGAACTCTTCCATCTCGCGGCTGATGTCGGCTTTAACACCCGCGACGTAGCGTTGCATCCGGCCCATGAGAATACCGGCGGTGCGCGCTACTTTAGGCATGCGCTCGGGGCCGATAACCACCAAGGCCACGACCCCGATTAGCATCAATTCTGAAAAGCCGATATCGAACATTGTCTAGGCTCGCAGCGACAATTACGCCTTACTGCGTTCCTTTACTTCACCTTCGATGGTTTCCTTGGTGTTTTCAAGGTGCCCGGCGGCTTTATCTTCGTCGGTTTTAATACCGTCTTTGAAACCTTTAACCGCGCCACCGAGATCGGTGCCGATGTTGCGTAGTTTCTTGGTGCCAAACACCATCAATACGATCACCAAAACGATCAGCCAATGCCAAATGCTAAATGTACCCATAGCTTTCTCCTTCGTGAAAATCTAAAGTTTATGAAGTGTATCCGTCATGCGCGGCGTTTTTACATCGCCGCCCGTTACGTGTAAATGCAAGTGAAACACCTCTTGGTGTCCACCGCGACCGGTGTTGACGATCAGGCGAAAACCATCATCCAGCCCGTTCTCCCGCGCAAGTTTCGGCGCGAGCAACATCAATTTTCCTAGCAATGCCTGATGGCGCGCTTCCGCTTGATCCAATGAGTCGAAATGATCCTTCGGGATAATCAAAAAATGCACCGGCGCGATGGGATGTATATCGTGAAACGCCAGGACGTCGTCGTCCTCGTACGCTTTTTTGCTGGGAATTTGCCCGGCTACGATTTTGCAGAATAAACAGTCGTCTTTTTTATTCATTTTTATTGCACGCGGGCGGCTTTTTCGGCCAAGCCCGAGGTACCTTCGCGGCGCTTGAGTTCTTCGATCACATCCCTCGGCCGCAAACCGGCCTGAACCAACATGATCATACTATGAAACCACAAATCCGCCGTCTCGCGAATCAAATGTTGTTGATCCCCGCTCTTGGCCGCGAGAATGGTTTCCGTCGCTTCCTCGCCGATTTTCTTCAACACGGCATCTTGTCCGGCGTTAAACAATTTGGCCACGTACGAAGTATTTGGATCCGCATGCCTGCGGCTCTCCAGCGTGTCTGCCAAGTGCTCTAAAAACGACGTTTCGCTCATGATTGATAAATTTTTCCCGGTTCCTTCAATATCGGTTCCACTGCATTCCAAGTGTCACCATTTAAGCGCTGGAAAAAACAACTATGCCTACCGGTATGACAAGCAATACCGCCTTGTTGTTCAACTGTTAGCAATACTACGTCGTTGTCACAATCGAGGCGAATATCCGACACCTTTTGCCCGTGGCCCGATTCTTCACCCTTGCGCCAGAGTTTTTTTCGCGATCGCGACCAATAAACCGCGTTTCCGGTCTCCCTGGTCAAACGTAGCGCCTCGCGATTCATCCAGGCAAACATCAAGACCTTTCCCGTCGACGCCTCTTGCGCGATCACGGGGACTAGGCCTTCAGCGGTCCAAGCTACTTGGTCTAACCAGTTATCCATGTTTGTTAGGATTGAGGAGCGAGGATTTAGTATTGAGGAGCTAGGATTGAGGATTTAGAACTACCTCGCATCAATCAAGCGCCTAGGCGCAAATCCTAACTCTTAACTCCCAAATCCTAGCCCTTAAATCCTAACCTCTATTCCTCGAGAAGCCATATATTCCTTCGCTTGACGCACCGTGTACTCGCCGTAGTGAAATATGCTGGCCGCCAACACCGCATCGGCGCGGCCTTCGAGCACGCCGTCGGCAAGATGTTGCAAGTTACCCACGCCGCCACTGGCGATAATTGGAACGTCCACGGCGTCGGAAATCAAGCGCGTCAACGGTAAATCAAATCCCTGCTTGGTGCCATCGCGATCCATGCTGGTTAGCAGCAATTCGCCTGCGCCGGCGGCAACCATTTGCTTGGCCCATTGTACCGCATCCAGCCCAGTCGGACGCCGCCCACCGTGGGTAAATACCTCCCACCGCGGTGTCGCACCGAACTCAACTTGCTTTGAATCGATCGCCACAACGATGCATTGTGAGCCCACTTTATTTGCTGCATCGGCGACCAATTGGGGATTCTGAACCGCGGATGTGTTGATACTGACTTTGTCCGCGCCTGCATTGAGGAGGCGGCGCACGTCATCGACACTGCGCACGCCACCACCAACCGTCAGCGGGATAAACACCTGCGAAGCAACGGCCTCGATGATCGGCAAAATCAACCCGCGTTGGTCAGAGCTGGCCGTAATGTCCAAAAAAGTCAGTTCGTCGGCACCCTCGGCGTCGTAGCGTCTTGCGATCTCGACGGGGTCACCGGCGTCGCGCAGCTGGAGAAAATTCACACCTTTGACCACACGGCCGGCGTTTACGTCGAGGCAGGGGATGATACGTTTGGCTAGAGGCACTTTGGGGCTAAGGATGACGGCGGAAGGATCAATGACACCGAGGGTGTGCGGCGGCAATCTTTCTAAATTAGGTCTGCTGATAATGACGCTCGTAAAACAACAGGAGTTTTTTTCATCCTTCCCCCTTCATCCTTCATCCTTAGCTTTACTCAGTTCGTCCGCGAGCTTCTGCGCCGCCGCGAAATCCAGCGAACCCTCGTAGATGGCGCGGCCCGTAATCGCCCCGGTAATGCCTTCGGACTCCACGGCACAGAGGGATTTCACGTCTTCCAAGTTGCTAATGCCGCCGCTGGCAATCACCGGCACCGACAGCGCCTGGGCCAACTTGACGGTTGCATCGATATTAACGCCGTTCATCATGCCGTCGCGGCCAATGTCGGTATAGATCACGGCTTCTACGCCGTAGTCCTGGAAGCGCTTGGCCAGATCGATTACGTCGTGGCCGGTCAGCTTCGACCAACCGTCGACGGCGACTTTGCCTTCCTTGGCGTCCAAACCGACCATGATGTGGCCGGGAAAGGCGTCGCAGGCTTCATGCAGAAAGCCGGGATTTTTTACCGCGGCAGTGCCGAGAATAATCCAGTCGATACCATCGTCTAGGTAGGCTTCGATAGTCGCCATATCGCGAATTCCACCGCCCAATTCCACCGGCAATTCGCCGTCAAGCGCATCGAGAATTGCCTTGATCGCCGCGTGGTTCTTGGGTTTGCCGGCCTGGGCGCCATTCAGGTCGACCAGGTGAAGCCGTTTTGCGCCGAGAGATTTCCACTTCGCGGCCATCGCACCGGGATCTTCAGAAAAAACCGTTGCGGTCGACATTTCGCCCTGTTTCAGGCGCACGCAGTGACCGTCTTTAAGATCGATTGCGGGGATGATAATCATTTTCTGTCTTGACTCAAGTTCATGGCTGCCAATTGGCAAAATTCGCTAATAGTTGTAAACCGGCCGTTTGGCTCTTTTCCGGGTGAAACTGAACCGCGAAAAGATTGCCTTGCTCGACCGCGCAGGTAAATTCGTTCGGATACTTCGTCCAGCCGGAAATATTGTTTCGGTTTTGAACCACTGCATGGTAACTATGAACGAAATAAAATCTCGCGCCATCGTCGATCCCCGCCCACAGGGGATGGCGATGACTCTGCCACACTTGATTCCAGCCCATGTGCGGTACTTTGAGCTTTTGGCCCGCGCCATCGACCATGTCGGCTGCTGCAAAGTGCACTACCTTGCCAGGCAAGATTCCCAGGCCATCGACATTGCCCTCGTCGGAATGGTCGAACAACATTTGCAAACCGATGCACAGCCCCAAGAACGGTTTGTTCTTCGCGGCTTGCAACAGGGCTGGGCGCAACCCGCGCGCGTCTAACTCGCGCATGCAATCCGGCATCGCGCCTTGGCCTGGAAATACCACACGATCCGCTTCAGCCACGACCTTGGGATCGTTCGTAACCTGGATGCGCGCGTGTGGCGCGGCGCGCTCCAGCGCTTTCGCAACCGAATGCAAATTGCCCATACCGTAATCGATGACCGCGACACTACCCATAACTCAGGTCACTGCTAGAGCGAACCTTTAGTTGACGGAATGATGCCACCAGCGCGCGGATCGACCTCGGCAGCCATCCGTAGCGCGCGACCAAAGGCTTTGAATAAGGTTTCAACCTGATGGTGAGCGTTTACTCCGCGGAGATTATCGATATGTAACGATATTAACGCGTGATTAACGAACCCTTGAAAAAACTCATGAGCCAGGTCGACATCGAATTCGCCGACGCGGGCACGGGTGAAATCGACGTGGTATTCCAGGCCGGGTCTGCCGGATAGGTCAAGCACTACTCGCGATAGTGCTTCGTCCAATGGTACATAGGCGTGGCCGTAACGGCGCAACCCTTTTTTGTCCCCCGCCGCTTTGGCGAATGCCTGACCGAGCGTAATGCCGATGTCTTCAACCGTATGATGCGCGTCGATATGCAAATCGCCCTTGGCTTCCACCACCAGGTCAAACATCCCGTGGCGCGCGATTTGATCGAGCATGTGATCGAGAAATGGCACGCCGCTCGCGAGTTTAGCGATTCCTGTGCCATCAAGATTAATGCTGACGGAAATTTGCGTTTCCAAGGTGTTGCGTGAAACCTGAGCAGATCGCATGTACGGCTTTATTGGGAAGGAAGGGGTATATGCTGGGCGTTAGTTTACGGTGTTTTGCATGAACCATGCACGAAAAGCGCTCGACGGGCGTTTGTTTTGTTTAGGCTATCCGACGGTGACGCGAACAATGGAATGGTGAGGAAATTACTGTGTAATTTTCCCAGCAATATACCACGTTGCGGTAGCAGGTCAATGGTACGTGCCATTACGCGACAATGGCCTTGAACGCCGCCACTAACGCCTCGCACTCGGCATCGGCGCCAATGCTAATGCGTAAAAACGGCGCGATACGACTGGGTTGCTTGAAATTGCGCACGATAATATAGCGTTCGCGTAGCTTAGCCGCGAGATCGGGGCCGGCAAAATCAGGATGCCGGGCAAAGATGAAATTCGCGCCGGACGGCAGTACTTCAAAGCCCATCGCGCTAAGCGCAGATACAAGCCGTGCGCGGCTTGCGATCACTTTTTCGCAATTCGATATCAGCCACTCGCGATCTTCAATTGCCGCCGTCGCGCCGGCTTGGGCGAAGCGATCAAGCGGGTAGGAATTGAAGCTGTCTTTTACTCGCGTTAACGCTTCGATGAGCGGTGCTTGGCCGAGCGCATAACCAACCCGCAAGCCCGCTAAAGCGCGGGATTTGGACAATGTGTGAACGACCAAAAGCTGCGGATAATCTTTGACCAGCGCAGCGCAAGACTCGCCGCCGAAATCGACATACGCTTCATCAACTACCACGACCGAGTCGCCGTTGGCCCTGAGCAAGCGTTCGATCTCGGCCAACGGTAGCAATCGCCCGGTCGGCGCGTTCGGATTGGCAAAAATAATGCCGCCGTTCGCTTGGCGATAATCATCGATCGAAATTTCGAATGATTCCGTCAACGGGATTTCCCGATAGTCGATGCCGTACAAGCGGCAATACACCGAATAAAAGCTGTAAGTGATGTCCGGAAATAACAG
Source organism: Burkholderiales bacterium (assembly GCA_046598945.1). Classification (GTDB taxonomy): domain Bacteria; phylum Pseudomonadota; class Gammaproteobacteria; order Burkholderiales; family JALYOK01; genus JALYOK01. Next base: position 7,245 of record JBKJHT010000089.1, read on the forward strand.
CGGCGCAGCGTGTTTAAGCAACGCGACGAAGGTGTGCGCCAATACTTCATCGGAACCATTGCCGACGAAAATTTGATCCGCCTTAACGCCATGAAAATTCGCAATCGCGCGCTTGAGTTTGTCGCTGGTCGGATCGGGATACAGGCGTAAGTTATCGCCGATTTCCGCTTGTAGCGCCGCCAACACCTTGGGGCTCGGTCCATAGGGATTTTCGTTGGTGTTGAGCTTGATCAGGTTAGCGACCTTGGGCTGCTCGCCCGGCACATAGGGTGTCAAGCGCTGGACGACATCGCTCCAGTAACGGCTCATGACTTAAAACGCATTTCCGCCGCGCGGGCGTGGGCCGGCAACCCCTCGCCGCGCGCGAGAACCGACGCGATGTTGCCCAGGGTTTGGGCGCCGGCTTGCGACACGTTGATAATGCTGCTGCGCTTCTGAAAATCGTACACCCCCAGCGGCGACGAGAAGCGCGCGCTGCGCGACGTCGGCAACACGTGGTTGGGCCCGGCGCAATAATCGCCCAAGGATTCCGAGCTAAAGCGGCCCATGAAAATCGCGCCTGCGTGTTTTATTTTTGCCGTCCATTGCTCGGGATTGTCCACCGACAATTCCAAATGTTCGGGCGCGATTTCGTTGGCGATGGCGCAAGCTTCGTCGAGATCGCGCACCTGAATCAACGCGCCGCGATTGGCTAACGACGCGGCGATGACGGTTTTGCGCGGCATGGTCTGAATCAGTTTTTCGATGCTTTGCGCGACGCGCTCGATAAACTCCGCGTCGGGGCAGAGCAAAATCGCCTGGGCGATTTCATCATGCTCCGCCTGGGAAAACAAATCCAGGGCGATCCAATCGGGATCGGTGTTGCCGTCGCAAATCACCAGGATTTCCGATGGTCCCGCAACCATATCGATGCCGACCACGCCGAACACGCGGCGCTTGGCGGCGGCCACATAGGCGTTGCCAGGCCCACAAATCTTATCGACTTGCGCAATCGTCTGCGTGCCGTAGGCCAACGCCGCGACCGCTTGCGCGCCACCGATGGTGAAGACGCGATCCACACCGCTGATGGCGGCAGCGGCGAGCACCAAGGCGTTGCGCTCGCCGTTCGGTGTCGGCGTCGTGAGAATTAACTCACCAACGCCCGCGACCTTCGCCGGAATCACATTCATTAACAATGAGGACGGATAAGCCGCTTTGCCGCCCGGCACGTATAGCCCGACGCGATCAAGCGCGGTGATTTGCTGACCCAGCACCGTGCCGTCGCTTTCCGTGTATTGCCAAGAAGCAATTTTTTGTTTTTCGTGATAACTGCGAATGCGCTCCGCTGCTTGCTCCAGTGCATCGCGTTGCGCGGACGAAATCGTTGCGAGCGCCGTCTTCAATTCATTTTGAGATAGCTCAAGATCAGCCATGGACGCGGCTTTCAGGCCATCGAATCGCGCCGTGTAGTCGATCACCGCGGCATCGCCGCGATGCCGCACGTCTTGGCAAATAGCGGCGACGGTCGAATCGATTGTTTCGTCTTGTGCGCCTTCGAACGCGGTCAACTGCGCGAGTTGCGTCTTAAAATCTTTATCGGTACTGCTGAGGCGTCTGATCACAACCACGTCAAACCACTGCCTTCGCGAACGCATCAATGATCGGTTGCAGCAAGCTTCGTTTCAGCTTGAGCGCCGCGCGGTTCACAATCAACCGCGAGCTAATCGGCATGATCTCTTCGACCGCGACGAGATTGTTTGCCTTCAATGTGCTGCCGGTGCTGACCAGATCGACAATGGCATCCGCAAGCCCTACCAGCGGCCCAAGCTCCATCGAGCCGTAGAGCTTGATCAGATCGACGTGCATGCCCTTGGCGGCGAAGTGTTCGCGCGCCACTTCCATGTATTTGGTGACCACTTTTAACCGTGCACCACGACGGACGACGCCCGCGTAGTCGAAACCGGCGCGGGTCGCGACCATCATTTTGCAGCGCGCGATGTTCAGATCCAACGGTTGATAAAGTCCCGCGCCGCCGTGTTCGAGCAATACATCTTTCCCGGCGATACCAAGGTCCGCGGTGCCGTATTGAACGTAGGTTGGGACATCGCTCGCGCGAACGATAATCAACCGAACATCGGCACGTCCCGTGCCGATGATGAGTTTGCGCGAACGCTCGGGATCTTCTTCGGCCTTGAGGCCCGCAGCCGCGAGCAGGGGCACGGTCTCGTCAAAAATTCGGCCCTTGGAGAGCGCAATGGTGACGCCGGTAAAGCCGTTCGCCGACGACGGGGCGGCGTTTCCCTCTGATACGGTGTTCATGCGTAAGCTGCGAATTAAAGTGCTATTTTACACGTTCGATTTGCGCGCCGAGTTGGCTGAGCTTCTGTTCGATGTGTTCGTAGCCGCGGTCGAGGTGGTAAATACGCTCAATAATAGTGTAGCCGTGGGCGATCAATCCGGCGATAACGAGCGAAGCCGACGCACGTAAATCGGTCGCCATCACCGTCGCGCCTTCGAGCTTCGGCACGCCGCGCACGATGGCGGCGTTGCCCTCAATGTCGATCTTTGCGCCGAGCCGCCGCAGTTCTTGCACGTGCATGTAGCGGTTCTCGAAAATCGTTTCCGTGATCACCGTGGTGCCGTCGGCGACGCTGTTCATCGCCATGAATTGCGCTTGCATATCGGTCGGGAACGCCGGATAGGGCGCGGTTCGCAAGCTCACACCGTGGTTCGGCCCGCGCATGGAAAGCTTGATGAAATCACTGCCGCGTTCGATTTTCGCGTTCGCTTCTTCGAGCTTGTCGAGCACGGAATCGAGAATGTCGCTGCGCGTATTGGTCGCGACGATTTCACCGCCGGTGGCGGCTGCGGCGACCAAAAATGTGCCGGTCTCGATGCGATCCGGCATGATGCTATGCGCCGCGCCGACCAAGCGGCTCACGCCTTGAATCGAAATCACGTCGGTGCCATGGCCTTTGATTTTCGCACCCATGGCGATCAGGCAATTAGCGAGATCGACGACTTCCGGCTCGCGCGCGGAATTCTCCAGGGTGGTCACGCCGTCCGCCAAGGTTGCCGCCATCATCAGATTTTCCGTGCCGGTGACGGTGACTTTATCCATAAAGATGCGCGTGCCTTTGAGCCGCGCGGCCTTGGCGATAATGTAACCATGGTCGATATGAATTTCCGCGCCCATGGCTTGCAAACCCTTGACATGCAAATCCACCGGCCGCTCGCCGATCGCGCAGCCTCCGGGCAAGGACACTCGCGCCTCGCCGAAGCGCGCGATCATCGGCCCTAACATTAAAATCGACGCGCGCATGGTTTTGACTAAATCGTAATGCGCTTCGAGGTGAGTAACGTTCGCCGCCTCAAGCTCGACGCCGAATTCGGCGTCCTGCGCCACGGTCACGCCGGTCTGCTGCAGTATTTTTATCATGGTGCCGACGTCGGCGAGATCGGGCACGTTGCGCAGGCGCAGCGGCTCGCGCGTCAACAGCGCCGCGCACAGGATCGGCAACGCGGCATTCTTCGCGCCGGAAATTTGCACTTCGCCTTTCAGCGGCTTGCCGCCGGTCAATTTGATTTTGTCCATCGTTACGGTCTGACCGCCGCCCATTGTTCAGGCGTTAGCGTCTGCATCGACAGCGCGTGAATTTCCTCGCGCATGCGATCGCCGAGCGCTTTGTAGACGATCTGATGTTGCTGAACTTTATTCTTGCCGCTGAACGCGGCGCTGACGATCACGGCTTCAAAGTGCGCGCCATCGCCAGAGACTTCGACGTGATCGCAAGCGAGGCCATCGGCGATGTATTTCTTAACTTGTTCGGGTGTAACCATAGTGAAACCTTAAGCGTGTAAAAGGTGAAAATGCATCGAGCCAGGAACCCCGTGGATATTGCGTCGCGGCGATGCATGTCTGGCGCGCCGCTCTGGGACTGGGTGGCCTAGGGCCATTGCCTGTCAAGGCATCAATGTCGCAGTTTGTATCCCGATCGAATCATCAAGAAAGTAGAGAATGATAAGGCCAGGAAGGTCGCGCCGACAACTGCGAGACTCACCCAAGGCGAAATATCCGATTGACCGAAGAAACCGTAGCGGAAGCCGTCGATGGTGTAGAAAAACGGATTGAGGTGCGACAGCTTCTGCCAAAACTCCGGCAAGCTGTGAATCGAATAGAACACGCCGCTCAAAAAAGTGAGCGGCAAGATCACGAAATTTTGGAATGACGCCATCTGGTCAAATTTGTCTGCCCAAATGCCGGCGACGATGCCGAGCGCCGCGACCATGGCCGATCCGAGCAAGCCAAAAATCAAAATCCAGAAAATCGAATGCAGCGGCACCGGCGTAAAAAACCACGCGGCAATGTAAACGCCCACGCCCACCATCAAGCCGCGCACCACGGCGGCAGCAAGGTAAGCAGAGAAGAATTCGAAGTGTGATAACGGTCCGAGCAACACGAAAATAATATTGCCGGTGACCTTGGATTGGATCAGGCTTGACGAGCTGTTGGCGAAGGCGTTTTGCAGCATCGACATCATCACCAGGCCGGGTACCAGGAAAGTGGTGTAGCTGATGCCGTGAAAGATTTCCACCTGCTTGGACAAGACGTGGGAGAAGATCAATAGGTAAAGTAAGGTCGTGACCAGCGGCGCGGCGACGGTCTGGAACGCGACTTTCCAGAAGCGCAGAATTTCTTTGTAGAAGAGGGTGTAGAAACCGCGCATGGTTATTTATGCGTCATTCCCGCCTTCGCGGGAATGACCGCGTGGCCTTGGGCTACACAGTGGAATAGTTGACCGCTACGAATCATTTTATGCATAGGCTCAGGATTGCTTGTTCATAATCGAAACAAACACATCTTCCAAGTCTGGTTTGGAAAGTTCCATTTCTTTAATCGTCGCGCCAGACGCGCGAATCTGGCCGAGCAAGGGCTCTAGGCCGGCGTAATCCGGCAACTGCAAGCGATACTTTCCTTTGTCCTCGCTCACCACCATTGCACGCGCACTGAGCGGCAGTTCGCCGCTTTCCAAATGCAGCGTTACATATTTGTCGTGGAAGCGATTGAGCAGATTTTCCGTCGTATCAAGCGCGACAACCTCGCCGTGCTTCAACATCGCAACGCGAGTGCATAGCTCTTCGGCTTCTTCGAGATAATGGGTGGTCAGCAAAATTGTGTGGCCTTCACGGTTCAGGCGGCGAATGAATGCCCAAAGTGTTTGGCGTAACTCGACATCTACGCCGGCCGTGGGCTCATCAAGCACAATCACCGGTGGTTTATGCACCAAGGCTTGGCCCACCAGCACGCGCCGCTTCATACCGCCGGACAGCGAACGCATATTGGCGTTTGCCTTGTCGCTGAGATGCAAATGATGCAACAACTCGTCAATCCATTTGTCGTTATGGCCTAGGCCAAAATAACCGGACTGAAAACGCAGAGTCTCGCGCACGGTGAAAAACGGATCGAACACCAGTTCTTGCGGCACGACGCCGAGATGGCGGCGGGCGTTGCGATAGTCGCCGGTGACGTCATAACCCATCACTTTCAGCGAGCCGGAATCGGGGCGCGCTAAACCGGCAAGTACACTGATCAATGTGGTTTTGCCCGCTCCGTTCGGGCCGAGCAAAGCGAAAAACTCGCCTTCTGCAACGCGCAAGTCCACGCCGCGCAAGGCGTGGACCTTAGCGTAGTGTTTGTGAACCGATTGAACGTCGACTGCGGCGGAACTCAAGGTGTGGCTGCAATCAGATCCGTCACACCATAAAGGCCAGCCAAGCTTTCGAGGCTTGCGGGAAGATTGGAAACGCTCACGCGCTTACCGGCGGATTCCGCCGCACGGCGATATTCGAGAATGAGTGCCAGGGCGGACGAATCGACCTCATCGACGCCGGAAAAATCCAACGTCACGTCGTTCGCGACGCAATAGCCGCGACCACCTTCAAGCAGAGTGCGGACGCTGTCGATGATGACGGCGCCCGCGATTTTAAGTTGATTGTTGTCGAACGTGAGCACTAGTTCTTGTTGGCTTCGGCGGCTTTATTGCGATCCGCCAGCGTCTTTATCAAACCGTCGACACCGCTCTTGCGCACTTGTTCGTTGAACGTGCTGCGGTAATTTTCCACCAAGCTGACGCCTTCGACCGTGATGTTGAACACTTTCCAACCGGCGGGCAGTTTGTACATCACATAATCCACCGTTACCGGCTCGCGGCCGTTTTGCAGGAACAAACTCTTAACCGTGGCGTCTTTCGCATCGGCGTCGAGCTTGGTCGGCTTAATCTCAATTTTTTGGTCGCGGTATTGCGATAGCGACACGGCGTAGGTGCGCACCAGCAAGGAACGGAATTCCTTAATGAGGGCTTCTTGCTGTTCCGGCGTGGCCTGGCGCCAATTCTTGCCCATGGCGAGCTGGCTCATGCGGCGAAAATCAAAATGCGTCAACACTTTTTCTTCGACTAGCGCATAAATCTTCGCGCGGTCGCCGGCCTGAATATCTTTGTCCTGCTTAATGACGGAAATGACTTCTAGGGTGGTATTCTTCACCAATTCATCGGGCCCTATATCGTCAGCGCGAGTCTGAGCAGCGACCAAAAACACTAGCGCGACAAACATCCATTGTACAAATCGAATCACAGTTTCATTCCTTTTTCAAAAGGGGATTTGCCCCTGACACCTTCAACGGCTAACTAAGGCCGAAGTTTACGAGCCTAATGGCGAATATTTTCAATTAGCTGAAATCACTATTCTTTTGCTTTGGCCGGGGCTTCTTGCGCCTTACTGTACAAGAATTGAGAAATAATTTTTTCCAATACCACGGCGGACTGTGTGAGCTTGATTTCATCCCCTTGCTTCAGATTATCATCGCCACCACCCGCCTCCAAGCCGACATAATTTTCACCGAGGATGCCGGAGGTCAAAATCGCGGCCGTCGTGTCGCTCGGAAATTTGAACTTGCCATCCATGGTGATCGTAACTTCGGCATCGAACTTCTTTGTGTCAAAACGTATGCCCGATACTCGCCCCACCACCACACCGGAACTGCGCACCGGCGCCTGCTCTTTCAAACCACCGATATTGTCGAAATGCGCACTGACGACGTAAACATCTTTTGGGCTGTAGGCGCCGAAGTTCCCGACCTTGAGCGCCAAAATCATCAACGCCACGATGCCGGCGACGACGAACAATCCTACCCACAAATCGACGACTCTACGTTCCATTTAATTCCATCCTCGCATCATGAATCCGGTTAACATCAAGTCCAGCGCCAAAATAACCAGGGACGACGTGACCACCGTGCGCGCCGTCGCGCCGGATACACCCTCGGCCGTCGGCGCGGCATCGAAACCTTCGAATGTGGCGATAGCCGTCACGGCCACGCCGAACACAAAGCTCTTGATCAGGCTATTGACAATATCATAGCGAAAATCGACGGCGTCTTGCATCTGCGACCAAAACGCACCGCCATCGACGCCGATCAGCACGACACCAATAAGATACGCACCAAAAATACCCATGGCGCTAAATATGGTTGCCAGTATCGGCATGGAAATGACGCCGCCCCAAAAATGCGGTGCGACCACGCGGCCGATCGGGTTCACCGCCATGATGTCCATGGCCGAGAGTTGCTCGGTCGCTTTCATTAGGCCGATTTCCGCCGTGATCGCCGAGCCGGCGCGGCTGGCGAACAGTAACGCCGATACGACCGGGCCCAACTCGCGCAACAACGACAGCGCAACCAACACGCCGAGTTTTTCTTCGGAACCGTAAACCTGCAAGGTTTCGTAACCTTGCAGCGCCAACACCATGCCGACAAATAAACCGGACACCACGATAATGATGACCGATAACACGCCGGAGAAAAAAATCTTTCGAATGGTCAGGCCAAAACGGCGAAAACTCAAGCCCGAGTAAAGTAGGATCAAAAACAAGAACCGCGTACCGGAACCGATGCGCCATAACGCATTGATCGTCCTGCCGCCAATCAGCCGAAACCAATCGAGCAACCCGTCAACCATGAGTTGCTTTCAAACCGAGCTCTTGCGCATAGGGCGTCGTTGGGTAATGGAACGGTGACGGACCATCGGGATCGCCGTGGAAAAATTGATGCACCAACGGATCGCTCGATGCCAGCATTTCTTGCGGTGAGCCCTGGGCCACGATTTCGCCTTTGGCCGTCAGGTAAATATAATCGATAATTTTCACCGACTCCTGAATATCGTGGGTGACCACGACCGAGGTTGCGCCGAGCGCGTCATTCAGGCGACGAATTAGATTGCCGATGACGCCCAGGGAAATGGGATCGAGGCCGGTGAACGGCTCGTCATACAGGATCAAACTCGGATCTAACGCGATCGCCCGGGCCAGCGCCACGCGCCGCGCCATGCCGCCCGATAGCTCATTGGGCATCAGTTTATGCGCGCCGCGCAGGCCAACCGCGTGCAATTTCATCAGAACCATGTCGTGAATAATGGCTTCGGGCAAATCCGTTTGTTCGCGCAGCGGAAACGCAACGTTATCAAACACCGAGACGTCGGTGAACAAGGCGCCGAACTGGAACAGCATGCCCATTTTGCGGCGCATGCGATACAGTCCGTCGTGGTCGAGTTGGTGGACGATCTTGCCATCGACTTTGACATTGCCGCGCGATGGTTTCAGTTGACCGGCGATAAGTTTGAGCAAGGTGGTCTTGCCGCTGCCGCTGCCGCCCATAATGGCCACTACCTTGCCGCGCGGAATACGCAGATTGATACCCTTCAGTATCGGGCGCGCGCCATAGTCGAAGTGCAAGTCGGCGATATCAACCAGATTATCTTGGGACAAGCGATTTAGTTGGTGTTGGAAGTCGGCGTAGTGTAAACCAAATGGCGGGCATGGGCTATGGCCAGGCCGCGCGTTATGGTACCTTGCGGGGGTTATAGATTTGGCATAATCTTCTCAATCTAAATGTCTGACGTTGCGATCCATTTTTCTGATGTAGCGAAGCGCTATGGCGCGGCTGTCGCGCTGAGCGGTGTTTCCTTGCGTGTCGCCGAAGGGGAGTGCATCGCCCTCGCTGGTGTCAATGGCGCGGGAAAAACCACGTTGCTGAAATGTATGCTGGATTTGTTGGCGGTCGATAACGGCGCAATCGAAATTTTCGGCGTCCCCCACACCACAACGAGCGCCCGCTCGCCGGTGACATTTCTCCCTGAACGTTTCGTTCCGCCTTATTATTTGATGGGGCGGGATTTCCTGACTTATATGGCGAAGCTTGACGGCGCCGCGTTTGACGCAGCGCGGGTGATCGCGCTCCTTGACGCGCTCGACTTGGACATCGCTGCGCTTGATAAACCGGTTCGATCGCTTTCCAAGGGCATGACGCAAAAACTCGGCCTGGCGGCGTGCTTGTTAAGTAACAAGCGTTTGTACATTCTTGACGAACCCTTGAGCGGGTTGGATCCGCGTGCCCGTGCCCGCGTCAAAGCGCAGATCGTGGCGTTGAAGCAAGCGGGCAAAACCGTGTTCTTCAGCGCCCACGCGTTAGCCGATATAGAAGACTTGGCCGATACCATGGCCGTGCTGCATAACAGTCGGCTTCAATTTCACGGAACGCCTGCCGCGTTACGGGCGCAGTATGCTCATGCCGGCGCGGTCGATTTGGAGGGCGCTTTCCTTCGTTGCATCGAATCGCCTTTGCTGCAATAAAAAATGATGACCGATCCTAAACCGCATCTGCTTTTGGTAGACGACGATCCACTCATTTCCGATACGTTGAACTTCGTATTGAGTCGCGACTTCGACGTCCACGTTGCCGGCTCCCGGGCCGACGCAATTGCCTGGTTGCGCGCGGCCGCGATCGTGCCGGAGCTTGCCCTGGTCGATCTCGGTCTGCCGCCGACACCGCAGTTGCCCATCGAAGGTTTTCGGTTAATAGCGGAGTTGCTCGCCCACGCGCCGGCGATCCGCATTTTGGTGCTGTCCGGCCAGGATGAGGAATCGAATGCCCGGCGCGCCCGCGCGCTCGGCGCCGTTGATTTGGTGCCCAAACCGTGCGAACCGGAACATTTGAAAACCTTGCTCAACAACGCGCTGCGACTCAACGGCGACGAGTTGAACGACGCCCGGGATGCGAAAGACGGCCCCGGCAAAATCATCGGCGAAAGCGCGCTGATCCAGAAACTTAAGAGCCAGCTCGCGCTATATGCCGGCTCGGTTCACCCGGTTTTGATCGAAGGCGAATCCGGCAGCGGCAAAGAGCGCGTCGCCGCCTCGCTCCACCATTTAAGCCAACGCGCGTCGCAACCGTATTTCGCGCTGAATTGTGCCGCCATTTCGCCGACGCTGGTGGAGCCGACCCTATTCGGTTACAGCAAAGGATCATTTACCGGCGCGGTAGGCGCGAAATCCGGCTACTTTGAAGACGCCGGTTCCGGTACGTTATTTCTCGACGAAATTGGCGAGTTGCCGATTGAGTTGCAGGCAAAGCTATTGCGCGTGCTGGAGAACGGCGAATTCCAGCGTGTCGGCGAGACACAAACCCGCGTCAGCAAAGCGCGCGTCATCGCGGCGACCAATCGCGATTTGCGCAAAGAGATCAAGGCAGGGCGCTTTCGCGCCGATTTATTTCATCGCCTAAGCGTGTTCTGCATCGCTGTGCCGCCGCTACGCGAATTAGGCCATGACCGGACATTATTGCTCAACCACTTTCGCAACTTGTTCGCGCGCCAACATGACAGTGTTCCCTTCACCTTAAGCGCCGCGGCGCTCGAGCGCTGGCTCGCCTACGATTTTCCCGGCAACGTGCGCGAACTGAAAAACATCGTCATTCGCCTGTCGGCAAAATACGCCGGCCACGAACTCGAACCCGCCGATATCGACGCGGAATTCGATCTTGAGCCCGATGCGGATCGCGCCGGCATCGAACCGCCGTCGTTAGCCGATCTCGCCCGCAGCCGCTTGCAAAAGGAGAAATATTTCAACTTGGATGACATGCTGCGCGAGACCGAGCAAGCTTTTGTCGAAGCGGCGCTAACCTTAGCGCACGGCAACGTCAGCAACGCGGCGAAGTTGCTAGGAATTAACCGCACCACACTTTACAGTCGTATGGATGTGTTCGGAAAGGCGGCGCCCAAATGATGTATCTAGATCACTTTGGGCTGGCGCAGCCACCGTTCAAAATCACGCCCCACACGGAATTTTTCTTTTCCGGCGCCAACCGTGGCGCCACCCTTGATGCGCTGATCTACGCGATCCGTGCCGGCGATGGCTTGGTAAAAGTCACCGGCGAAGTCGGCGCCGGTAAGACCATGCTGTCGCGGGTGTTGGTCGAGCGCCTACCGGAAAGCGTCGAGACGATTTACCTGGCCATTCCGAGTTTAACGCGGGATGAAATTCTGCAGGCGATCGCCGCGGATTTGAAGCTGAAAACCAAGACGCTGAACACCGCCGGCGTGCTGGAAAGAATTCAGCAACACCTGATCAAGCTACACAGCCAAGGCCGCCAAGTCGTGGTGTTGATCGACGAAGCCCACGCCATGCCGCTCGAAACCCTGGAAGAATTGCGCCTGCTGTCGAATCTGGAAACCAATCGCGACAAGCTGCTGCAAATCGTGCTATTCGGCCAGCCGGAGTTGGATCAAAATTTAGCCAAGCCGCACATGCGCCAGGTCAAGGAACGCATCACCCACAGTTTTTTCCTGCAGCCGATGCCGCGCAAAGAGATCGGTGAGTACCTGAATTTCCGCCTGCGCGCCGCCGGCTATCGCGGCCCCGACCTGTTCACCGAGCGCTGCATCGCGATGATCACGAGCGTTTCGCAAGGGCTGACGCGACGCGTTAATATTCTCGCCGACAAAACTCTGCTCGCGGCCTATGCCGATGGCGCCTACACGCTGGAACCGCGTCACGTAACCGCCGCAATCGAGGATAGCGATTTCAGCCGGCCACGCTGGTGGTCGACAGCGCTCGGATGGGTGCTCGGCAGCAGCGTGGCGATTGTCGTAGTGGTGGGTGCGATTTGGGCAACTTCGCACCTCGGCAGCGACAACCCAAAGACCGAAGCAGCCGCCCAGGCGGCACGCTGATCAGCCTGCATTGAAAATATCGATGGGCTGAGAGGCAACTGGGAGGCGGCTCCCAAGGCATGCATGGTTGAAAGGCGGTATCCACGGAGTTCTTGGGATAGGTATTTAGTGAGAAACATCGTGATATGAATCGAGCAACCATTCAAAATATACATTCAAAATATACCGCATATCATTGAAACATATTGATTTAACAGTGATATACTTGAGCCTGAATGTTCCTAATTCCGTGGGCGTCATGAAAACTTCCTGGTCAGAAATTTGGCCTGCGCTACTCACCGTTTTACTCGCCGGATGCGGCGTCGCACCGATCGCGCCGTCGCCTACCCACATCCAAGCGGACACGCCACGCAGCGGCACGATTCCCGCTCCGGTGAATCAGGTCATGCTGCCGCCACCGCCCCGGCCTACGCCAAAGGCGGAGAAATACACCGTCGTCGTCAACAACGTCAACGTGCAAGAACTGCTCATCGCCCTGGCGCGGGATGCCAAGGTCAACGTCGATATTTCGCCGGACATCAGCGGCCGGGTAACGCTTAACGCGATCGACCAAAGTTTGCCGCAAATTCTGACCCGCATATCGAAGCAAATCGATATGCGTTACGAATTGGAAGGCCGAACCATGCTGGTGATGCGCGATTCGCCGTTTTTGCGCAACTACAAAATCGACTACGTGAACATGTCGCGCGACATGACTTCGCAGGTGGCGATCTCGACGCAAATCGCAACCACCGGATCGGCGAAAGACGGCGTGGCAGGAAATAATTCCACCACGAATGTCACCAATTCGTCGAAGAATCGCTTCTGGGAAACCTTAGTGCAAAACGTTAAGGATATTCTCAAAGAGACGGACAAAGTGTTGCCGGAAGGAAGCGCCGACGTCGTTACCGAGCGGCGACTGCAACAAACCGCGACCGGCAACGCCGCGACATCCAATGCAAAAAAATCCGCGACAGGCAACGAACCGTTCGGTGGAATCTACGAGTCCAAGGTCGGCGAAATCGAAGGCGCGGAAACCACCACAACGCGGCGCGTTACTTATCGCGAAGGGGCATCAGTCATCGCCAACGCGGAAACCGGCATCATCAGCGTGCGCGCGTCGTCTCGCCAACACGAAAAGATTCAAGAGTTTGTCGATGCGGTGGTTGGCTCCGCCCGCCGTCAGGTATTGATCGAAGCGACGGTCGTTGAAGTGTTGCTGAATGAAAACTATCAAGCTGGCGTCGATTGGAGTCGCATCGCCAATGGCGGCAACGGCGTCAGCTTCAATCAAAACCTGGCGGGCGGCCGGCTCGGCCAAGCGCCCAACTTTATCATCGGCTACGCCAATGCCGCGGCACGCTTTGGCGGCAACATCGCTGCGTCAATTCGTTTGCTTGATTCGTTCGGCACTACCCGCGTGCTGTCCAGCCCAAAGTTGATGGTGCTCAACAATCAAACTGCGATGCTGAAGGTCGTCGATAACGTGGTGTATTTCAGTGTCACCGCGTCGGTGACCGCGACGACGCAAGGCGTGTCGGAAAAAACCTTTAGTACCACGGCCCACTCGGTGCCGGTCGGGTTTGTGATGAGCGTACAACCGCAAATCAGCGATACCGACAGCGTATTGATGAACGTGCGGCCGACGATCTCGCGCATTTCCAGCTTTGTGAACGATCCGAATCCCGACTTAGCGCTCGCCGGGGTGATTAGCCGCATACCGCAAATTCAAACCCGCGAAATGGAATCGATGCTAAAAATTTCCAGCGGCCAAATCGCCGTCCTCGGTGGTCTGATGCAAGACAGCGTGCAGAAAAAGCGCGACGGTTTGCCGATGGTTTCGCGCATACCGATTGCCGGCGATGCCTTCAGTTTCCGCGACGATGCGACGGCGAAAACCGAGTTAGTCATTTTCTTGCGTCCGATCGTAGTCCACGAAGCCAGCTTGGATGGCGATCTACGCAGTTACCGCGCCGCCTTGCCGAACGATGATTTCCTGCGCAATACACCGTCACGACCGATGCAACGATGAGCCTTCTGATCGACGCATTGAAACGCGCGGAACGGGCCAAGAACGGCCAAAAAGAGCCCGAACTCCCGCCACGCAGCACCATTGAGCGCGCCGTCGATAGCGCGACCACGTCGCTCGATTGGTCCTTGTCGGGGCTCGCGCCGGAGCCGGTCGTTGGCAACGCAAAGTTAGATTTGTCCGAGGAGCCGACTCGCACCGAACCCAAATTTGTGCAGCCGGTTGAATCGGTTTCGTTGCGCGAACCCGGTGGTGTCAGTCCCGCCTCACACGTCGAAAAGAAGGCATCAAACACCAGCGCGTCGGAACAAAGCAACGCCGCCGCCGCGCGTCAAGCCGCACAAACGTTATTCGCGGCGAAGCGGCCCGCCGCGCGCAGCCGCGCCGGCATGTTGGCGCTGCTTGGTTTGGCGGCGTTGCTGTTGGCTGGCGGCGGGTTTTATGTGTGGTACAGCGTCGCCTTCCCACCGAGCCCAGCTTACCAACCGATACAGGCGCGGCCGATCTCACCGGCCCCGGTGACTGCCGTTACCCCGGCGCCGCAGACGATCCCGGCGGCTACGGTAACATCAAGTGAGCCGATCGCCACAGCAACGTTGCCTGTGGTCGCCACGGAAGCGGCTGCGGCCAATCCGGTCGTTGCCGAATTTGCCGCTGACGAGGCGAGCAAGTCGCAACCAGAAATGGCCCCTATGCGTAAAGCATCGCGCGGCCGCGCCGCGCCGCGTCGCGTTACAGATGCGGATTCTGCTGTTGTCGATGACGTCTCATCCGAAGAAATCGTGCAACGGGAAATCGAGCAGGCGCGGCGTTCGCAAACCACACGACGCAGCAAAAGCGCGCGCGACAACAGCCCAATCAGCGTCGGCAAAAGCGCTGAAAATGTCTTTGATCCCGATATCGCCCTCGCCTATAACTCGTTGCTGTCTGGCAACCGGGCCGAAGCGAAACGACTCTACAGCATCGCCGCCGAGCGCGACCCCTTCAACACCGACGCGCTGTTGGGCCTGGCGTCCATTGCCGGTAATCAAGGCGATTTGAATGGTGCGGAACGCCACTATCGGCGAGCTTTAGAACTGGATCCGCAAAACGCTTCGGCGCTGGCGGGCCTCGCCTCGATTCGCCAGCCTGGCGGCCCGAGTGAAAGCCAATTGAAATTCGAACTGGCGCGCGCGCCGGATTCCGCGCCGCTACGTTTCGCCCTCGGCAATCAATACGCCAATCAGGGGCGCTGGGACGAAGCGCAGCAGGCTTACTTCGATGCCTTCAGCTTGGATGGGCGCAATGCCGACTACGCCTACAACTTGGCCGTCAGTCTCGATCAACTCGAGCAAAGCAAGCAGGCGATTACCTATTACCGTAAGGCGCTTGACCTTGCGAAAGTTCACGGCGCGCGTTTTCGTTCCAGCGACATCAGCACGCGCCTGACCGAACTCGGGCAAACACCGTAACGCAACCCATCATGTCTGCGGTTTTGGCTACCTCTGCCAGCACGACCACCAGCACCAAACAACCACTCGGCACGGTGTTGTTGGACAAGGGGATCATCAGTCACGATCAGTTGCGTATTGCGCTAATCGAACAGAAGAAGCGTAACGTTCCGCTCGGCAAAATTCTGGTCAGCCTGGGTTTCGTTTCCGAGGCCACGATCCGGGATATTTTGTCGGAAACCTTGGGCCAGATCGCGATTGATCTTTCCAACACCGTGGCCGATCCCGCTGCGCTGGCGCTGATACCGAAAGAAGCGGCGCGGCGCTATCACGTATTGCCGGTCGCGTTCCTGCGCGATGAAAACAAGCTTATTACGGCGATCTCGGATCCGACCGATGTCGTCGCCCTCGATCAGATTCGCGCCTTGGTGCCGGATAGTATTCGCGTCGAGCCGATGCTGGCGCGCGAATCCGACATCATCGCCGGCATCGAGCAATACTATGGTTTCGAGTTGTCGATTGACGGCATCCTGCACGAAATCGAAACCGGCGAGATCGACTACGCTAGTATCCAAGCGAATTTCGACGAATATAGTCAACCCGTCGTTCGCCTGATCGATGCGATATTGAACGACGCGGCGAAGCAAAGCGCATCCGACATTCACTTCGAGCCAGAACAAGGTTTCTTGCGGGTGCGTTATCGGCTCGACGGCGTGTTGCGACAGATTCGCTCGCTGCACAAAAATTACTGGCCGGCAATGGTGGTGCGGCTCAAAGTCATGAGCGCCATGAACATCGCCGAAACCCGCGCGCCGCAGGATGGCCGATTCTCGCTGGTGCTGTCCGGACGTCCGGTGGATTTCCGTGTTTCAAGCCTGCCGACCACCCACGGCGAGAACCTCGTCCTACGCATTCTCGATCGCCAAAAAGGCATCGTGCCACTGGAGCAGCTTGGCCTGGACGAACCAGGTTTGCAAACCTTGCAACTCATGATCGCACGGCCGGAAGGCATGATTCTGGTGACCGGCCCGACCGGCAGCGGTAAGACGACCACGCTGTATTCCATCCTGAATCGCATCAATGTCGAAAGCATCAACATCATGACCCTCGAAGAGCCGGTGGAGTATCCGATGCCGTTGATTCGGCAAACCTCGGTGAACGAAGCGGTGAAGCTCGACTTCGCCAATGGCATTCGCTCCATGATGCGCCAGGATCCCGATGTGATTTTGGTCGGCGAGATTCGCGATCAAGATACCGCGGAGATGGCGTTTCGCGCAGCGATGACCGGTCATCAAGTGTATTCCACGCTGCACACTAATTCGGCCATCGGCGCCATTCCGCGTTTACTCGATCTGGGCGTCTTGCCGGACATCATGGCCGGCAACATCATTGGCGTGATCGCGCAACGTCTGGTGCGGCGCTTGTGTACGCGCTGTAAAAATCCCACCGCGGCGGATGCGACGACGCTGCAACTGTTGCGCCATGACAAAAACGCACCGGCGCCAATGGTCTATTCGGCGGTGGGTTGCAACTTTTGCAACGACACGGGTTACAAAGGTCGCATGGCGATTATGGAAATTCTTAAAATGGACGCGGATATCGACGAGCTCGTCTCGCGTCGCGGCAGCGGCCGCGAGATGCGCAAACTCGCGGAAGACAAAGGGTTTAGCTCGCTGGCCGAGGATGGCGTGCGGCGGGTGTTAAGCGGCGAGACGTCATTGGATGAGATTTCGCGCGTAGTCGATCTAACCGACCGCATCGGCTAGCAGCGTGCAGTTCGCCTACCGCGCCATGGACATGCAAGGCAAGATCATTCGCGGCAGTATCGATGCGGTGAACGCTCTGGATTTGGAAATGCGCTTGCGGCGCATGAATCTGGATCTCATCACCGGCAATCCATCCCGGGCGCTGAAAAGCCTTCAGTTCGGCTCTCCGATCAATCGCCAAGAGCTGATCAATTTCTGTTTTCACCTAGAACAATTGCTGCATGCCGGCGTACCGATTATCGATGCGCTGGTCGATTTGCGCGATAGCGTCGACAAGCCACAGTTTCGCGAAGTGTTGGCGAACATGATCGAAACCATCGAGGGCGGGAAAACCCTCTCCGAGTCATTGATTGAACATCCGCGCATTTTCGACACGGTGTTCGTCAGCCTGGTTCGCGCCGGCGAAGTTAGCGGCCAACTCGGCGAAGTGTTGTCCAAACTCACGGACAACTTGAAATGGCAGGACGAGATTGCCAAACAAACACGCAACATCGTGATCTATCCCGCCGTCACCGGTGTCGTGGTGCTGGGCGTGGTTTTCTTTTTGATGATTTATTTAGTGCCGAAATTGGTGACGGTCATTCGAACCTTGGAATCGGAGATTGCGACCAGCACTAAGATTCTCATCGCCGTGTCGAATTTCTTCGTCAACTATTGGTACCTCGCGCTGTTCGTGCCGATCATCTTGGTCGTCGCGTTTGGCGCGTGGGCGAAATCAAGTAGCGATCTGCGTTACCGAATCGACCAGTTCAAACTGCAAATGCCGATCATCGGTGCTGTCAACCGGCGCATTATCTTGGCGCGATTTTCGACCTTTTTCGCCTTGATGTACGCCTCGGGCATCACCATCCTCGAGTGCATCCGCATCTCGGAAAAAATCGCCGGCAATAAAGTGATCGAAGCAGGATTGGAACAAGTAGGGCGCTCCATCGCCGACGGCAAAAGCTTGACCGAAGCCTTTCAAAGCGTCGGGCTATTTCCCCCATTGGTGTTGCGTATGTTGAAGGTTGGCGAAGCAACCGGCGGATTGGACACGGCGCTGCGCAACGTCAGTTATTTCTACAACCGCGATGTAAAAGAGGCGATTGACGCGGTACAAAAATTAATCGAACCGATGACAATTCTGGTCATCGGCGCGATCTTGGTGTTGACACTGCTACCGGTATTTGGGCCGATCTACGATGCCATCAGCAAAGTCAAAATATAGTGCCGTGGAGAGGCGCTTGCAGCGCAGGCCTCCAGGCATGCCATGCTGTGAGCCAGTAACCACGAGATTCTTGAGGCATAGACAGCGTGTTTAAAAAACATCTTCTCTATCTCACCAACGAACACTTGCTGTCGGTAATCTGGCGCGACGGCAAGACGTTGGCAACGGAATCGTTCGCGGTCGATACGTCGGGTCAGGCCGCGTTCGAAAATTATCTGAAGCGCTGGGCCAAGCTGAGGGTGTATTTTTTGATCGACTTGATCGAGGAAGATTTCCGGCTCGATACCATTCCTCACGTGCGCGGCGGCGATCGGCGTCTGTTGCTCGATCGCAAACTGAATCAAATGTATCGCGGCACGCCGTTCCGGCATGCCATCGTGCTTGATCGCGAAGCGGCTGGCCGCCGCGATGATCGCGTCCTCTACACCTCTATCACTAACGCCGAATTGCTCACACCCTGGCTCGAAGTGATCGATGCCGCGCAAGCGCCGCTGGAGGGAATCTATTCCGCGCCGCTGCTGTCCGCGCGTCTGCTCAAGCCTCTTGGCCAGACGGCTAAACACGTATTGCTGGTGACGCTTCATCAAGGCGATAACCTGCGGCAAAGCTATACCTTTTTGGGCAAAACGAAATTCAGCCGCATGTCGCCTTTGGGGCCGCAATCGAGCAACAATCGTTTGGCGTCGATCGGCGAAGAGGTACGCAAGACCTGGCAATACCTCGAGAGCCTGCGCTATTTCGAGTCCGGCGACAATTTGCATGTCTGTGTCCTCGTTGACCCCGATGACTTGAACAGCGCGTCCAACGCGGTACATCAGCAACCCGGATTGACCTTTGAGTTTTTCGATATCACGCAAGCGGCGAAGAGTATTGGCTTGACGCGGCCACTCACCGACTCCAACGCCGAGTGGTTGATGTTGCACTTGCTCGGCCGTCGCCAGCCGGCGAATCATTTCGCGCGGCAGGAATTGACACATCGCGCGTTGGTCTGGCGCATCAAGCAAACCGCCATTGCCGCCGGCGCCGGCGCACTGCTGATCAGCGCCACCCTCGGCAGCGCGAACTTTCTCGACGGAAAGCTGAGGGCCAACGACGCCAAAAAAATTCAAGACGAAATGGCGCAGATCGAGAATGAACGGCAACGCATTATGATTGCCTTACCGGCCTCGAACGTCGCGCCCGACGTGATGGGCAACACGGTGAGTTTCTACAATCAAACGGTGAATGCGGTGCCGGATTTCGCGCGCGCGCTTGTTGCGCTGAGCCGAATTCTGTCGCGCTTTCCCAGCGCTGAATTGTCGGATTTGACCTGGGCCGCAACGACGGATCCGGACAAACCCAGCGCAAACGCCGCTACGCTGGCATTGGACATACCACCGCAACCGCCGGCGGCAAACAGCGCCGCGGCAATCGCGCCGGCAAACGGCCGGTATTTCCAGGTATTAATACTGGCTGCAAAACTCGGTGCGTTCAATCAAGATCAGCGCCAGGCGCTAGAACAAATAAACGCGTTAAAAACCGCCATTGAAACGGACCTGGGCGCCAGCGTCAAAGTGTTGGCTCTGCCAATGGATCCGAGCGCGAAGGTGGGTCTGCGCGGCAGCGCAAAACCGACGCCGGACAAAAGCGAAGCGCAGTTCGCTCTCAAAATTGTACTGCCGCCACGGCCATGATAAAGATCAAATCCGATGACGTTGCGATGCTGCGCGGGGCACTGTTGTTTTTGCTCGCGGCTCTCACAATCAGCGCCGCTGCTTGGGTTGGTTCTTGGCAGTATCGGCGCATGGCGGAGGGTGAGCAAGAAGCCGCCGCGCGCCGCCTAGGCGCGGCGCGCGCGCAACTCGAAAACGCGCGTTTACAACAGCGGTATTTTGCCGACAACCAAGCGACCTACGGCGAGCTTGCCGCAAAAGGTTTGTTCGGCGACGAGAAACGCCTGGACTGGATCGAAACTATTAATCGGCTACGGGATCGACATCGAATTTTCAGCATCGAATATGACATTTCTGCGCAACAACTTTTCCCAACACAGAGCGCCAATGTCGCCGCATACGCGAGTAAAATCGATCTGAAATTTGCGCTGCTGCACGAACAAGACTTGCTCGGTTTCCTCTCTGACTTTAAAAAAGACGCGCCGGGGCTTTTCGTGCTCGATTCGTGCGCGCTGAAGCGCGATCTGTTCGGTGAAGCGAAGGCGAAGGAACCGAATCTCGCCGGAAGCTGCACGATGCAATGGATCACCGTGAAGGAGAAAACGTCGTGATCGGGTTGCCGAATCGCCGTAGCTGGGCGCTATTGTTGCTGCTCTTACTGGCGTTTCCATCCGTTATTGCAGAGGAATTGGGACGCTTATTTTTTAGCGCGGAAGAGCGCCAGGTGCTGAATCAGAAGCGTTCCCTTCCGGCGCCCGACAAAACACATGGATCGTTACCAACACAGAAACCGGCGGCGAGCTTCGATTCCATGGAATCCGTGCCATTGCCGGCGCCGAAAGTCACTGGGCGAGTGACTCGAAGCAGCGGCAACGATACGGTTTGGATGAATCATCAGCCGCAGTACAAAAGGGGAAAGCAGTAAGCTCCTTGCAAAAAAATCTTTGTTTTCGCAAGCAACGCGGAATCGCGTTGCTGCTGTCTTTTGTCGTGTTGATTCTCGCCGCCGGATATGTTCTCACCAGCTATTTGTCGCCCACCAGTGTCAAGCTGGCGCGGGACAAGGAATACGCTGATATTCTGCAACTTGCGCGCGAAACCGTTGTTGCCTTTGCCGTCTCCACGTCGGGCGCAGGGGAGCGGCCCGGCAATTTGCCGGCGCCGGACGTTGTGGCCGACAGCGCTGCCACAAAAAATTACAACGGCGACTCTGAACTAGGCTGTTTCGATCAGTCCAAGCCCGGCGGACTTCCGCTCATTATCGACCACATCAATGTTCGATGTCTGGGCCGGTTGCCTTGGCGGACATTCAAATTATCGGGACAAGCATTCAGCGAGAACGATGCGACGGGAACGATGCCCTGGTATGCCTTGTCGGCAAATTTAGCGTTTCAGAAATGCCTGGAGTATCTGAATTCCGACCTCCTCGCTTTTTCTTATACCGGGTTTATCTGCCCGGTTGACGACATGCGTCCGCCGACTTCATTACCCTATCCGTGGTTAACGGTTCGTGATGCAAGGGGGGCTGTGCTGTCGAATCGCGTCGCCGTCGTCATCTTTGTTCCTGGACCTGCGCTCAACGGTCAAACGCGTCCACCGTCGCCGAATCTAGCGGGCCCGAATCAATATCTCGACATAGTAACCGT
>JBKJHT010000074.1:0-18820 GCA_046598945.1 Burkholderiales bacterium
TATTCTGTTAATCGGCGGACCGCGCTTTCGCGCCGTCACGCATTATTGGATTACGCCGCAACGGGTTGAGCAGGTCATCGCGGCCGTGCGCGATTGTGTCGCGGCATAGTCAAAAAATTCGACACAAATAGGCTTGATAGGCGATGGCCCGAGGCCAGTGTCTAGCCTACCGGGCCGGGTGGCCTAGGGCCAGGGCGACCTCGTAATAGAGCGGCTCTCAGGGCATACGCCCACGAGTGGCCGCGTGTCCATTGCGCACTCTTGCCGAGTCGACATGCTTTATGTTTCAAATCAGACTCCGTTAAATTACAATTCCGCAATGAATACCATCACCTCGATCCAAGCGGATTTTTATCGCATCCCCCTGCCGGTCGTGCTGTCGGACAGCATGCATGGCGACATGACGCATTTCGAATTGATTACGGCGCGCGTGCGCGACAGCGACGGCGCGGAGGGTATGGGTTATACCTTTACGCCCGGCGCCGGCGGCGCGGGCGCCTATGTGTTGATCGAGCGCTATTTAAAACCGCTGTTAGTCGGCCTAGAGCCGGATCGCATCGAAGGCCTGTGGCAGAAAATGTGGTGGGCAATCCATTATGCCGGCCGTGGCGGCTCGGCGAGCTTTGCGATTTCCGCCGTCGATATGGCGTTGTGGGATCTCGCCGCGAAGAAAGTGGGCAAGCCGCTGTGGCGCCTGCTCGGCGGGTTCGATCCACGTGTGCCGTGTTATGCGGGCGGCATCGATTTGCAGTTTCCGCTGGATAAACTATTACGCCAGGCGGACGATTTTCAGGCTCACGGTTTTCGCGCCATCAAAATGAAAGTCGGCCGCGACAAACTCAGCGAAGATGTCGAGCGCGTGAAGAAAATGCGCGAGCATCTCGGCGCCGATTTCCCGTTGATGGCCGACGCGAATATGCGTTGGACGGTCGATCAAGCGATTCGCGCAGCGCGTTCATTTCAGGAATTCGGCCTAGTCTGGCTAGAAGAGCCGACTATTCCCGACGACATCGCCGGCCATGCACGCATCGTCAAAGAAGGCGGCCACCCGGTGGCAACCGGCGAAAATTTACATAGTCTGTACGATTTCAAAAATTTTATCGCCGCCGGTGCGGTGACCTTCCCGGAGCCCGATGTCACCAATTGCGGCGGGGTCACGGTGTTCATGAAAGTCGCCCATCTCGCCGAGGCGTACAACTTACCCGTCACCTCCCACGGCGCCCACGATGTCACGGTGCAATGCCTAGCTGCCGCGCCGAATCGCTCCTATCTCGAGGCCCATGGTTTCGGCTTGGATCGCTACATTAAATATCCGTTACGCGTTGAGGACGGATTTGCGCTGGCGCCGGAGCGGCCCGGACACGGCGTTGAGTTTGATTTCAACGTGCTCGAAAAGCATCGCTCGTGACCTGCCTGGAACTGCCCGTGGATATTGAATCACAGCAATGCCATCGCCAAGAGCCAATCTGGACGCGGGTCTCCGGCATGCTTTTACTCAAGTGCTCGGCCATGCGACAATTGCGCTCGGCATCCTACTTATAACAATCAAGCTGCCCATTGGCAGCCCCACACTTGAACGAGGAAATCACCATGCGTCTAGTTTTACATTCGATTTGTGCCGTCTTCTTTTTCGCGCTGATCGCCGCCGCGCCCGCCCGCGCCGGCATCGCCGATGACATTAACGCAACGGAAGATGAGCGCATTGCCGCCTACCTATCCGGTAATGTCGCGCCGCTGCAAAAAATATTCGCGGACGAAATGGAGTATGTACATTCATCCGGCATTTCCGATACCAAGGCAAAACTCATCGAGAAACTCACCTCGGGCGATGTGAAAATTTTGAAATTCGACCGCGAAGGGAAAAAAATTCAGCAAATTGGCAGCGTCGTGGTCGCGACGGGCATCGCCCACGTCGAGCTGACCAATAAGGGTAAGGAGGCGAAATACAGCCTACGCTACGCTGCGGTTTATGCCAAACGCGCCGGCGCATGGCAAATATTTTTCTACCAGGCTACACGTCTGCCGAAAGCCGAGTAGTCAGCGCTTGCGCAGCAATAAAAACGGGGCGCATTGGGCGCCCCGTTTTTTATTTCGTCATTGCCGAAAGGTAGTGTCGTCGCCAACCTCAATGTCATCCTGAGCGACGCGTCGTTATCCGGTAATACGCCGCTTATATTCGCCGGTAGCGGTATCGATCTCGATGCGATCGCCGGTCTCGCAAAATAAGGGAACCGGAACTTTAAAGCCCGTGGAAATGGTTGCGGGTTTTAACACCTTGCCCGATGTATCGCCGCGAATCGCCGGCTCGGTGTAAGCGATTTCACGAACAACGGAGTTGGGCAACTCCACCGAAATCGGCCGGCCTTCATAAAACACCACGCCGCAAGGCAAGCCTTCCTCCAGATAATCAAGCGCAGCGCCCATACTGTCTTTCTCAATATCGTATTGGTTATAGTCACCATCCATGAACACGTACATGGGATCGCCGAAGTAAGAATAAGTGACGTCCTTGCGCTCAAGCGTCAGGAGTTCGAGCTTGTCGTCGGCCTTGTAGACGGTTTCCGTGCCGGAACCGGACAACAGGTTCTTCAGCTTCATTTTCACCACGGCGGAACTGCGGCCACCTTTGTTATATTCGGCCTTTAGAATGACCATCGGGTCTTTGCCGACCATAATCACGTTGCCGGAGCGAAGTTCTTGCGCTTGTTTCATCGGAGTCTCGAAAAGCTAAATGGAAGCCCGGGATTTTAACAGATTGCGGCTAAAGTTCACCAGATTGGACGCGAGATCCGCTTGCTGCGCCAAACCCTCCGACCATCGCCCGGCGTAAATTGCAGCCTGGCGGCGCGAATCCATCAACCCCTGCCAGGCATCGGCGGCAAGCCCGTCGCCATTCCAGCCGTGCCAAAACGAGCGCAGCGCAGCGCCCGTGGATGCATCCATGTCGGCGCAATAGTGTTCGAGAAAGGCGTCGAGTTTGGCGCGATGGGCGTCATCTTGCTGCGGATAAATGTGCCAAACAAATGGCCGCGCCGCCCATTGCGCGCGCACAAACGAATCTTCACCGCGCACAAAATTGATGTCGCAAGCCCACAGCAATTGGTCGTAACGATCGTGGTCGACAAATGGAAAGACACGCAGCGTTAGATTGCCGCGCGCATAGGTTTGATTGGGTTCCAGCGTGGGCGTCGCGAAAAATTGGCGCAATGCATCCGCCGCGACACCACTCGGCGCCAGACAGGTGACTCGCGCCGCCCCATCGCCCCACTGCCGCAAAAGTTCGCCCTGCGCCGGATTGTCGTAACAAAATAGGCTCACGCGTAATTCATCGGTATGCGGCGGCGTAAGGCCTAAGAAATGCCAGAACGACGCTTGCGCTTCCGGGCTTGCTTGAAACGCAATTCGCCGCTCGATGAGGGCGCGCTCGCGCAACAGCCCGCCGCTAGCGGGAACGAAACCGGGAAAGAAAAAGTGCTTGGTCAGTGCAGATTGCGGCGACGGCAATGCGTGATTTTCCGTCACCCATTTCTCCGCCGACAAATATTCGAGATTGATCCAAACCGGTGCGTGCGGCCGCGCGGCCATTGCCGCTTGGAACGAGGCGGGTATCTGGCAGCCAAACGCTTCGACCACGACATCGCCGGGAACCGTATCGGGAAATGGCTCGCGCCAGCGGCAAATTTCTATGCCGGCAATGTTTTGACGATCCAGCGACGTATCGATCGACGGACACAAGCGCACAAATGTCTCCAGCCGATCGACCCATAAGCGCACGGGCTGCGTGTGCTCGCGCGCGAGTTGTCGTGCCAATCGCCAACACACGCCGATGTCGCCATAGTTATCGACGACGCGACAAAAAATATCCCAGGCGAAATTCAATCGGATTACGGACAATCGGCGCTAAGGCGCTGCGCTTCAAACTTAGAATGAAAAGGGATCGCCATACCGTAAGGCGTGACCGTCGACGTAATGAGATTTCCCGACAGACGATCGGCGCCAGCGGGAGAAATTTCCATCTCTGCCGATACGCTCTTGCACCCTTGCGAAATGTTCACCAGGTTTTCCACAAAC
The DNA here is from genome assembly GCA_046598945.1 of Burkholderiales bacterium. GTDB lineage: Bacteria > Pseudomonadota > Gammaproteobacteria > Burkholderiales > JALYOK01 > JALYOK01. The sequence continues at coordinate 4,072 of JBKJHT010000074.1, forward strand.
ACCGTCACCGGCGGCATACAACTCTCCTCGCTGGTAATCTTTCCCGCCAACACGATCCACCACACCCACTCAGAAGTCTTGATACATTCCTGTGCCACGCTGGTGCGATCGGCGAAATCGATGACGGTGATTTGCCATAGGCCTGGCGCAAAAGCCGGGGGCGCTGCCTGAACGACACCGGCGCTAAGCGTAACAATCAGGACCGTACGCTGCAGCAAATGTCTCATGCCTACTTACTCCTTCGAACTTGCCTAATTTACGCCATTCTGCGCAAACCACTCCAACATTTTTTTCCAGCCGTCTTCGGCTGCCTCTTTGCGATAGCTCTGCCGATAGTCGGCGTGGAATCCATGGGGCGCTTCGGGATAAACCACGATCTCCGATTTACTTTGCGCGCCCTTCAGATCGTTTCGCATATCCTCGACATCGGATATTGGAATGCCTTGATCTTTGCCGCCGTACAACCCCAATACTGGCGCCTTGATTTCTTTGGCCAGATCAATCGCGTGCCGCGGTTGATTCGCGCTCGCGACGCCTTGCAAACGGCCGTACCACGCGACGCCAGCTTTCAGGTCGGGATTGTGCGCGGCGTACAGCCAAGTGATGCGCCCGCCATAGCAAAAACCGGTGATGGCGACACGCTTCACATCGCCCTTGTTCGCTTCCGCCCAGGCAACAGTCGCGTCCAAATCTTGCATCACCTGCGCGTCGGGAACCTTGGCAACGATCTTCTCCAAAATCTCGTTGATGTCCTTCATCTTACTGGCATCGCCTTGGCGAAAAAATAGCTCCGGCGCGACGGCGAGATAGCCACGTTTCGCCAGACGGCGGCAGACATCTTTAATGTGCTCGTGCACGCCGAAAATTTCTTGCACCACCAATATCGTCGGGAAATTCTCGCCGCCAGCGGGCCGCGCGAAATAGCCAGGAATGGTGTCGTAGCCGCGGCCGATGGTCGCTTCGCCGGTAGCCAAGCCTTCGCTGTCGGTGGTGACGGTTGCCGCAGACACGGGCTTAACCGCAAGCGCGAAACCGCTCGACAACGCCGTCACAACAAATTCACGGCGCGTGACTTGCGGTTTAGGATTGAGACTGTTGAGTTCGGATTGCATGACGGTCTCCTCGTTGGGCGTGTGCCTCATTTTACAAGGTGAATGGAATTTTTAGGGCATGCCTACGAGGCAATACTAGCGCGGCGCCCAGGCGATGCATCGCCACGAGCCAGTATCCAAGCGGTTGCTGGCGCAGTGGATTGGCGAAACCCTGTCCATTTGTCATTCCCGTTTTCGCGGGAATAACAAAAATGAGAAGTGGCACTAAGAATTATCACCCCAACCCACGCGCCAAATCCGCTTTGATATCTTCCATATTTTCCAACCCCACCGCCACGCGCAGCAAGCCCTCGCCGATGCCGGCACTCGCGCGCGCTTCTGCGGAAATGCGGCCGTGGGTGGTGCTGGCCGGATGGGTGATGGTGGATTTGGTATCGCCGAGATTAGCGGTGATGGACAACAGTTTGGTGCTGTCGACCACCTGCCAGGCGCGCTCGCGGCCGCCTTTCACGTCGAACGACACGACGCCGCCGCTCATGGATTGTTGCCGCTTCGCCAACTCGAATTGCGGATGATCCGCGAGGCCTGGATAGTAAACGCGCTCGATACTCGGATGCTTCGCCAGCCATGTCGCCAACTGTGCCGCGGCGCTGCATTGCGCCTCCATGCGAATGCGCAGCGTCTCCAATCCTTTCAGGCAAACCCAGGCGTTGAACGGGCTGATCGACGGCCCCGCCGTGCGCAGAAACGGCAGAATGCTCTCGGTCATCATGTCTTGCCGGCCCAACACGGCGCCGCCGAGGACGCGGCCTTGGCCGTCCAGATATTTCGTCGCCGAATGAATCACCACGTCCGCGCCCAACTCGAGCGGGCGTTGCAGAATCGGCGTACAAAAACAATTGTCGACGACGAGCAGAATGCCGTTGGTCTTGGCGATCTGTGCGAGTCCCGCGAGGTCGGCAATTTCCGTTAGCGGATTCGACGGCGTTTCGACAAAAAATAATTTCGTGTTCGGCTTTATCGCCGCGCGCCAAGCGCTCAAATCGGTCTGCGACACATAAGTGGTTTCCAGTCCCCACTTCCCCAGCACGTTATTAAAAAGCTGCACGGTCGCGCCGAACACGCTGCGCGAGGACACAATATGTTCGCCCGCCTTCAGCAATCCCATCACGCACGACAAAATAGCCGCCATGCCCGATGCTGTCGCCAGACAGGCCTCGGCACCCTCCATCGCGGCGAGGCGAGTTTGAAACGCCGTGACCGTGGGATTGGTGAAGCGCGCATAAACATTGCCCGGCTCCGCGTTGGAAAATCGCGCCGCCGCCTGCGCTGCGTTGTCGAACACGAAACTAGAAGTCAGATACAAGGCTTCGCTGTGCTCGTTGAATTGACTGCGCTCGATGCCGGCGCGCACCGCTAAGGTTTCGACGTGTAAATCTTGACTCATCGCAACTCCCAAAAAGCAAAAAACCCGATCTGCAGAAGCGGATCGGGTTGACCGTTCGCTTTAGCAGAATTTTTAACGCGCCCGCAAGCTGATCTCAAATCGGCGCTGAAGAGGAAGTTTCGCGCAACGCCTCGATTGTGTCAATTGAATTTTTTCGTCGTATCCGGGCTGGACTGGCCACACCAAACCGGCGCCGGGTACGGGGGCTTAGGACTTTGTTAAACTTGCATGTACAGCGCATTTCATTTATTGTATACAGAATCCGATCGTGTTTTTTCGACCCCAAAATACATATGACGTTAACCCGCATCACCCTAGAACCGGATTTAGTCGAACGCGTTTACGACGCGTTGCTGCATTCCATTACCGAGGGCACGTTGGCGCCGGGGACGCGGCTGGCCCAGGAAGACCTGGCGGCGCAATTGAATGTCTCACGCCAGCCGGTATTGCAAGCGCTGCGCTTACTGAAGAAAGATGGTTTTGTGGTCGATGCCGGCAAGCGCGGCGTAATGGTGACTGCGATCGACGCCGTCGGGATCGCCCAGGTGTATCAGTTGCGCGGCGCGCTCGATGCGCTTGCCTCGCGGCTGGCCGCGGAACGTAAAGCCGTGATTGACCCCGCGCTGATCGAACGCGGCCGTAAGGCGGCGCGCGGACGCAGCATCGCTGCACTGGTGGAAACGGACATCGCGTTTCATAACGCCATTTATGAAGCGAGCGGCAATACGCTGATCGCCGAATCCGCCAATCGCCACTGGGCACATATCCGCCGCGCCATGATCAGCGTGTTGTTCGCGGCGGGCGTGCGCGAATCAGTGTGGGACGAACACGCCGCTATTCTCGACGCCATTCGCGCCGGCGACGGGGCAGCAGCCGAATGCCTCACGCGCGAGCACGGCGAAACCGCCGCACGCGCCGTGACCAATAGAATTTTCGCCCAGTCCGCCGTTGCCTGACGCAACACATAATTTACTAGGAGAATGACCATGCAACTCACCCAAGCCCAAATTGAACAATTCGATCGCGACGGTTATCTGTTCTTCCCGAATCATTTCTCGCCGCAAGAAACGAAAAAACTCATCGACGAAGTACCGCATTTGTATGCGCAGCAGCGCCCGGAAAACGTACGCGAAAAAGGCACGGATGCGGTTCGCACTAACTTTGCTGCCCACTTGTATAGCGAACCCTACGCGCGCCTAGCGCGCCATCCGCGCATGGTGAAGCCGGTTGAACAAATGTTCGGCGAAGGCGTCTACATGCACCAGTTCAAGATCAACGGCAAAGCCGCTTTTAATGGCGACATGTGGCAATGGCATCAAGACTACGGCACCTGGAAAAACGACGACGAAATGCCGGAACCGCGCGCCATGAACATCGCGATCTTCCTCGACGAAGTGAACGAGTTCAACGGCCCGCTGATGTTTATTCCCGGTAGCCACAAGCTTGGCATGCTCGACGCCGGCCATGACCTCACCACCACCAGCTATCCGCTGTGGACGATCGATAACGACAGCATCGCCAAGCTGGTCGGTCGCGGCGGCATCGTCGCGCCGAAAGGCCCGGCCGGCTCGATGATTATGTTTCATTCCTGTTTGGTGCACGCCTCGTCCTCGAACTTGAGCCCATGGAACCGGGTCAGCGTCTATTTGTCGCTATGCGCCGTGTCGAATCATATTCGCCGCTTCAAGCGCACCGGATACATCGCCCATCGCGATTTCACACCAATCTCCTGCCTGCCAGATGATTGTTTGATTAAAGATTACCCAGTCGAATTGCCGTGGAAAAACGGCACGCCGGAGCAAGAGCAAAAACCATTGTTGAAAGCAGCCTAAGTAAGGAACCCCCATGCTGAAACTCGAACATGTTAATTTTCCCGCTAAAGACCCCATCGGCTTAGCGACTTGGTATTGCGATACCTTTGGCTTAACTCGCGATGAACACCGCGCCATTGGCGACGATGCGCTGCTCGTTTTTGTTCCTGGCGAACCGTTGGGCAAACGCACCGATGCACATTTCGGTTTTCGCGTCGAATCGAATGCGACGCTGAAAAAATGGGCCGGGCAATTCGACAAAGAAATCATGCTGCGCGGCAGATTCAATTCGATTCAAGTATTCGACCCGGAAGGCAATTGTTTCGAGGTGTATTGCCCGCCCGACGCCTAGAAAGTTCCGCGCCATGAGCCTTAGCATTTTTCCGGTCACGCCGGACTTCGCCGCCGAAGTCGGTGATCTTGATCTGTCGCAACCATTGTCAGCGGACGTTCTCGCGGATGTGAAGAACGCGTTCGCGAAATATTCCGTTTTAGTTTTCCCCGAGCAACAGCTCACCACCGCGCAACATTTGGGTTTCGCGCGCCAAATGGGCCCGCTGGAAACCAGCATTTCGGTCTATCGCAAGGGCGAGCCAATGCGCGTCAGCGAAGAGCTTGCGGATGTCTCCAACCTAAGCCCGGAAAATAAAACACTCGACCGCGAAAGCCGCCAGCGTTTGTACAATCTGGGCAATCGCTTGTGGCACACGGATAGTTCCTTCCGCATGTTGCCGGCCTTCGCCTCGATCCTCTATTCGCGCTCGATTCCGCCGGTCGGCGGCCACACGGAATTCGCCGATCAGCGCGCTGCTTACGATGCGTTGAGCGATGAGTTGAAACAGCGTCTCGAAGGCTTGGTGGCTGAACATTCCATATTCAATTCCCGTGCACGTTTGGGCTTCACCGACTTTTCCGAAGACGAGCGCGCCGCGTTGCCGCCCGCGCCACAGATGATGGTACGCACTATCCCCGAAAGCGGGCGCAAGGCACTCTACCTCGCCTCCCATGCCGGCAAAATATTTGGCATGCCAGACGCTGAAGGCCGTGCACTGATCGACCAACTCATCAATCACACCACGCAGCGCCAATTCGTCTACACCCACCGCTGGCGCGTGCACGATTTAGTCATGTGGGACAACCGCTGCACCATGCACCGCGGCACGGAATTCGACGATGAACGTTGGCCGCGCGACATGCAACGGGCGACGGTGTCTGACATCGCAAACACTTGCCATCAAGCCGGTGTGAATCGGCTAGCAGCCGACTCCGAACACGCGCTTCTGGCTCAATTCTAGGTAGAGGAAGCGCGATAGGCCGGTTACCTCGGCCAGCGTTAAGATCGACGACGAAATAAGCCGTCGCGTCGCGCGACCTGTTCGATTTCTAGCGTAGTGCTCAAAGCTAAACCGGCTTTATTTTCCGAGAAATACCGAAAGTACCCGGCTGTCATCCCCGCGCAGGCGGGGATCCATAGGGCCGTCAAACTTGCCCAAATAAACCTTCACGCAAGGTGCGCCTATTTCGCGCCGGCATTTGCCCTATGGGTTCCCGCCTTCGCGGGAACGACAGCAGGAGCGTCATCGCACGCATTACGACTTCTTTGCCTATGCGTTGCAAACAAAGTGACGCACGACACTTGGCCTCGCTCGCAATTCAGGGTCGCTTTTTGCAGCCTTTCTTATTTAAAATGACCGTCGTAAAATGACCATAGTTATTTTCTCCGAATACACATGCCAACCATTATTTCCAAGTCAAAGTTTAAGCCGGCGGCTTTGGAATATTTTCGTCAAGTTCAAGAAACGCAGGAAGAACTCATCATTAGCGATCACGGCAAACCGGTTCTCAAGATCGTGCCCTATCACGATCAGACGCATGCAAAGGCCAACCCGATTTCCGTGTTGCGTGGGACGCTTAGACGATACGAGCAGCCCTTTGATCCAATCGTGGAAGTTTGGGAATCGGCTGAGTGATTGTGCTCGATACCCATGCGTGGATAGGGTGGCTGAGCGCGCCGGAGAAGCTCGCCGGAATCAGTGGCAAATTACGATTTCTCGTAAACTTCCTTCCGATCACCGATCCGTATGACGAGAATCACAATATCCTCGTCGCGGATATCACAAATCACTCGATACGAACCGATTCGATATTTCCAGAAACGGCCGAGTTCCTCCCCGCGCAATGCTTCACCGATACTTCGCGGATCGACCAAAGTCGCAATTCGGTCGCGCAAAACCTTGATGATCCGTTGCTGAATAGGGCGATCGAATTTCGATAACTCCTTTACCGCGCGCGGATCAAACTCAATCCGCCAAACCAAGCTGACGCTCCACCTCGTCTAGGGGAATCGCTTTTGCTTTGTTTCGTAAACGCGCTTCGGCTAAGTAATAATCTTCCAGATCATCGAGGTACTCGCAAATCGCTTCCCGCGCGTAGTAGGTTTTAGTGCGTCCAGTCTTAAGTGCAAGTTTATCTAATCTCATTTCAACTTCTTCGGGAAGGCGAATGGCTAACATGATGGTGACCCCCAGTCGATATACGTGTATAGCATAGCACAACGATTTGCTGAACTCACCAGAAAAAACGGGCACCCGAAGGCGCCCGTTTAAGTTTACAACTTTCGCCCCGGCTAGGCCGGATTGAAATTAGAACGTGTGACGAATGCCAACGCCAAAGCGGTCAGCGTCGTTGCCGTTATCGCTTACGTTATAGCGAGCATTGGCTTTGTTGTCCACTTTGCCGTAGTTAACTTGAAACTCGGTACGCTTGGACAGCGTGTAAGCGTAACCAACCAAGAACATCCTAGCTTCCGAATCACTAAGTGTAGTACCGTTAAATTTGGCTTTCTGAGCCAAATTCACGGCCGCACGGATGTGATGTTGACCAAAGTTCAGTGCACCGGAGACCATGAAATTGGTACGTTTTACTTTGTCACCTGATAAACCGAGAACCGAACCTGTATTGTCCTTGAATTGCAACTGTTCGCCAGCGACATCGACTTGGAACAATTCCGTACCGAAGCCAACACCTAAACGCGCAGCTTGGTTTTTGTTATCGCCAAGGAGTTCGTCATTGTACTGCGCTAGCGCACCGTACAGTGACAAGCCAAAGCCGGACTTCCACATAACTGCGCCCTGCATACCACTGGGGCTAGTCCCAGAGGCCTTGCGACCGGCAGGGGTAATGTACGCGAGATCAACGGTTACGCCACCGAAGTTCGGCGACGTGTACCAAATGCTTTGCGGGTCACGACGGGTGAAACCGGGCAGACCCAAACCATAATTGGTCATCAAGCTCAGGGTACTGAAGGTATTTTCCGATGCGGGATCCGGATCCTGCAGAATTTGCTGAATCTCGTACTGATGTTCGTTTTGACCGATCTTGATCGTTCCGAAACCACCGGTCAAACCAAGGAAGCTATTACGATTATGAAGATCACCGATATTATTATTGTTACAAACCGCGCCTGAGCAGCTACCGCCAGCAAATTTTTGATCCATCGCCAGACCGAAAATCACCTGCGACCAACCCAAATCTTCGGTGCCATCGATTTCCCAGCGGGTCGCGAACGTGCCGATGTTAGACTGACGTTCGTAAGCTTTGGAACCATCGGGACGTTTCTCTTGACCCACGCCAATGTCACCGTGAATCAAACCGGTTAGCACGATGCCGCTACCGTCAGCCATAGCTGCAGCCGGAGCTAGGAAGGCGCCCGCAACTGCTAATGCTACTAAAGTACGTTTCATTGAAAATCTCCTAAAATTTGAATATCTAAGTGGGCGCCTTTACAAGCTTACCCTCCTCACAGGCGGACTGCCTGACTTGCTAGCACCTCTCTAAACTGAGAAGTTGGTACCATCATGCCAAAAAATGCTTCGATGGCTCAAGCTCTTAGTGACAAGCGCTGCCTCTATGGCGGGCGCTTGTTGTTAAATTGCAACAGGGCTTCCCGCCGTTGCGAAGTCAAGCGCGCTGATTTAGCCTGGCCAGCACCGAGATTGATGTCATTCTCGCGTAGGCGGGAATGACACCTTTTGATAGGTTGTGCGTATGGTTTAAAGTCCCCGTCGGTATGCCCACATTTTTATGTTCTATGTTTTTAATCAAACGGTTAAATAATTATTCCATTCCTGTAGTCATCGTCGTTGCGGTCCTCGTGGCCTGCGTGACGGCGCTGTTTGGGGCTCAAAGCCCGCCGAGTTTCGAGCGCGTAAAAGCTCAATTCCAACCAAGCGACGCCCAATTGCTGGATCGCAACGGGCGGGTGATTCACGAGCTGCGGGTGGATTTTCGCGGGCGGCGGCTACCTTGGCTGGGGCTGGGCGCCATTTCCCCGGTCTTGGCGCAAACCGTGGTAGCGGCCGAGGATCATCGTTTCTACAAACATCACGGTGTTGATTGGCTGGCCTTGGCGCGATCCGTTTGGGACGGGGCGTGGGGACGGAGCAATCGCGGCGCCAGCACCCTCACCATGCAGCTCGCCGCGTTGCTCGACGCCAAACTCAGCGCCAGGCACGGCCAACGCGATGTGGCGCAGAAATGGGCGCAGATTCGCGCCGCGCTGGCGCTGGAACGCGTTTGGAGCAAGCAACAAATCCTTGAGGCCTATTTGAATTTGGTTAGTTGGCGTGGCGAAATCGCCGGCATTCACGCCGCGAGCCGCGCCCTGCTTGGCAAAGCGCCCGATGGCCTGGACCAAAGCGATGCGGTTTTTCTGACTGCGCTGCTTCCCTCCCCCAACGCCACGGCACCGCAGGTGGCGCGCCGCGCTTGCGCGTTGAGCAAAATTCCCGATTGCTCCGCGCTGTCCGCGCGCATCAATGGGATTTTGGCGAGCCCCCACAGCGACCTGCGCCAAATCGCCGACGCGCCCCATGTGGCGCGCCAACTGCTGACCAAGACCACACCCAGCGCGCGCTCGACGCTGGACGGCGATCTGCAACGCTTTGCACTGCACACCTTGCGGCAGGAGTTAACGCAACTCACTGCACGCAATGTGCGCGACGGCGCCGTTCTCGCGATCGACAATCGCAGCGGCGAGGTATTGGCCTATCTCGGTAACGGCGGCACGGCCTCCAGCGCGGCGCATGTCGACGGCGTGCGCGCGTTCCGCCAAGCGGGCTCGACGCTGAAACCCTTTCTCTATCAACTGGCGCTGGAAAAGAAAAATCTAACCGCCGCCTCGCCGCTCGATGACTCGCCGCTCAACGTCAACACCGCGACGGGACTGTATGTTCCGCAAAATTACGACCGCGATTTCCAAGGCTGGGTCAGCGTGCGCACGGCGCTGGCGAGTTCGATGAATGTGCCGGCGGTCAAAACTTTGACCCTGGTCGGCGGCGACCATTTCCTGCAACGCCTGCAGAAACTCGGTTTAACCCAACTCGACCAAGGCGACGATTTCTACGGCCTCGCGCTGGCGCTCGGCGGCGCGGAAGTCAGCCTGTGGGAATTGGTCAACGCCTACCGCACGCTCGCAAACGAGGGCCGCCAGGGGCCGCTCCAATTGTCGCTCCCAGGCAAGGCATCGCCAGAAGCCGCTCTGGTGCTTGATCCTGGCGCGGCATATATAGTGAACGATATTCTGTCGGATCGCGTGGCACGCAGTTTAAGTTTTGGTTTGGAAAACGCGCTCGCCACCCGTTACTGGAGCGCGGCGAAAACCGGCACCAGCAAAGACATGCGCGATAATTGGTGCATCGGCTTCACCCAGCGTTACACGGTCGGCGTATGGGTCGGCAATTTTGATGGCGCGCCTATGACCAACGTTTCCGGCGTCACCGGCGCGGCGCCGATTTGGCGCGCCGTGATGAATTATCTCAATGCAAATTCGCCGGACGCGCCGCCCAAGTTGCCCGCAAACGTTATGCGCGCTGCGTCTGCGCCCGGAGCGACGGAGTTATTTTTATCCGGCACCGAAACCAGCGGCGCCACGCTAAAACCCGCCGCGGCGAGCCGTCCACGCATCGCCTATCCGCGCGACGGAGAAATTTTATCGCTGGATCCTGACATTCCACCGGCGAGCCAGCGCGTGCGTTTCGAAGCCGCGCCGGAAAACAAAACGCTGCGTTGGTCGTTGACTGAAGCAAAAGGCGGCAACGCGATTTCGGCAAGTTGGTGGCAGCCGCAACCGGGAAATTTCACCCTCGCCTTAATCGACGCAAACGGCAAGCAACTCGACACGATTAAATTTGAGGTGCGTGGCGCGGCACATTCGTTTGGGCGCAACAATTAAGCCACGCCATTCCTTTACCCACAGGTCATTGCGAGCGTAGCGAAGCAATCTCGCTTTTCAGTAGCGCGGCCCAAGAGCCAGATCGCTGCGTCGGCCTTCGGCCTCCTCGCAATGACGGCTCAGGTCATTTCCAATGGGGCGGCAAACACTTCTGAAAATACGGCAGCGACTCGAAACGTTTGCGCCACGCGGCGATCTTCGGCGGCAGCGCGGCGCTGATGCCCAAGCTCGCATCCTTTTTCGCTTCGATACGGAACATCGACGCCAAAAACGGATAAAGCGTGAAATCCGCGATCGACAGCGGCCCGGCGAGCCAGTCGCCGCGCATTTCTTTGTCCAGAAAATTCAGTTCGTCGAGCAAGCCCAGCTTGTGTTTAGCGATGATGCCGGAATTGCGCTCGGCTTCCGGCGTGAACCAATATTGAACCACCAGTTTGTACGATTCCGGCCACAAATAGGTGTCCACCTCACGGGCCAAACGCCGCGCCAATGCGCGTTGTTGAACGTCTTTCGGGAGCAGCGCATGCGCTGCATCGGCCGACGGATAGCGATCTTCAAGATATTCGGGAATCACCGCCGATTCGTACAACGCGAAATCGCCGTCGGTGATCACCGGCACTTGGCCACGCGGATTGAGCGCGAGGAATTCCGGCGTATGCGTATCTTTCGCATCGAAGGACAGCATCTTGAATTCATAGGGAAGCGCTTTGTGTTCCAGCGACAACCAGACGCGCCACGCAAAGGGTGAACCGGAACCGTAGTAGAAAGTGAGAGCCATAGTTGCCCCATTGAAAATATGGCTTGAATGATATCACCACCGCGCGGAAAAAATAACGCGCAGGCAGGAAATCCAATGCCAAATGGATTCCCGCCTTCGCGGGAATGACAGGTTAAACGATTTTGGTTTAATTTCGGACCATCGAGAAAATATGCACTAAGTTACAATTCTCGCCTACACATCTTGACATGAATTCAGTGCCCAATCTCTCATCCGAACTCGCCGCACTCGATGCGAAAAAATTGCTGCGCAAGCGTCGCGTCGTTTCAGGCCCACAATCAACTCAGTTAGTCGTCGACGGCGAAACCTACCTCTCTTTTTGCAGCAACGATTATCTCGGGTTGGCGAATCATCCGGCGTTAGTGGAAGCGCTCATTCGCGGCGTAAAAGAACACGGCGTCGGCGCCGCCGCGTCGCATTTGATCAGCGGCCACATGGGCCCGCACCAGGCGCTCGAAATTGCGTTGGCGCAAGTTGTCGGCCTGCCTCGGGCGCTGTATTTTTCCAACGGTTATGCGGCGAACACCGGCGTGATTCCCGCCTTGGCCGGTCGTGGCGATGCGGTCTTTTCCGACGCGCTCAATCACGCCTGCATTATCGATGGCGCACGGCTTTCGCGGGCTGAAGTGCAGGTGTATCGCCACGCCGATATGGACGAACTCGCCCGGCTGTTGGACGCCTCGCGAGCGGCGCGCAAACTTGTCGTGAGCGACGCGGTGTTCAGCATGGATGGCGATATCGCGCCCGTGAAGAAATTAGTCGAGCTGTGCCAGCGTCACGAGGCTTGGCTGCTGCTCGACGATGCCCATGGCTTTGGCGTGCTGGGTGCAAAGGGTCATGGTGTATTGGAGCATTTCGATATTCGTTCGCCGAACGTGGTTTATATGGGCACGTTAGGCAAAGCGGCCGGGGTGTCGGGCGCCTTCGTCGCCGGGCAAGCAGATGTGATCGAATGGTTGGTGCAACGCGCGCGGACTTACGTGTTCAGCACCGCGTCGCCGCCGGCACTCGCGGTGGCGTTGCTGGAAAGTCTGCGGATAATCGAACTTGAAAGCTGGCGGCGCGAGCAGTTGCAAACGCTTGCCGCGCGCTTGCGCGATGGGTTGGCTGAATTGCCATGGGACTTACTGCCTTCACAAACGGCGATTCAACCGTTGATCATCGGTGACAACGAAGCGGCGCTGAACGCTATGGCGCGCTTGCAAGAAATGCATATTTGGGCGCCGGCGATTCGTCCGCCAACGGTGCCCGAGGGAACGGCACGCTTACGAATTTCGTTGTCGGCGGCGCATACGATCGACGATATCGATAGCCTGGTGGAGGGATTGAGGCATATCGCCGCATAGTGGCATCGCCAGGAGCCGCACCCAGATTGGCTCGTGGCGGGGCAATCGTGTCATCCCCGCCCCCGACTAAATCATTCGAGAGCAGGCTGCAGCGGAAATCCACTGCCTCGAACAAATGGGTGATTTCTTGCCTAGTCATGTTCCAAATCCCAAATCAGGTGCGCGTCGACGAGCAACCCGTAATAGGCCTTAAGTGCCGTGACTTGCGCTTGCAGCACATTGTTCATCGCAGCGGTCGCCTGGCGACGCGCCAGCAGCAGTGCTTGTAGCTCGACTTCACCGAGCGTATACGCCCGCTGCATCAGAGTGGCGTTCTCGCGCATGGCCGCCGCGCCTTCGTTGGCGATGCGCAGGCTATCATAGGCGCCGCGCGCAATCGTAATGGCGCTCGCAATCTCCGTTTCGAGTTGGCGCCGCTTGAGTTCGAGTTCCTGGCGCGAGACCCCGACCACGGCGATAGCCTTGGCGTGGCGCGCGTCGCGCGCGCCGCCTGGAATCGGAATACTGATCATGACGCCGGCAATGCGTTCTTGCCCACCGGCCTCCGAAGCCGTATAGACCCCGAGGGTTGGATCGGGAATCTTGTCCGCACGCGCTCGCTCGACCTGACTTTGAGCCGTCCGCACCTGCGCTTGCACGACCTTCAACTCATCGCTTTCAGCCAGGATGCGGTCGCGAAAAAAAGCCGCGTTCTCGCCGATCGGCAACGGCGTGGGTAGTGCCTGTATCTGACGCTTCAACCCAGGAAAGCGTGTCGATAGACGCGACCAAGTTGCGGCGGCCTGCGTATTCGCGTCATTGTCCAAGCGTCTATGCTCAGCCAGTTCGGCGCGGGCAACGCTGACGTCCAATTTCGAGGCATCGCCGGCACGGGCGCGCTTCTCCACTGCCGTGAGGCTGGTCTGTATCGACTGGAGATTGTTCGCGGCTAATTCACGCGCGCGTTCGGCCGCGAGCCAGTCCACCCACAGCGCCATTAATTCACGCGCCGCTTGCAGCAGCGCTTCGCCACTACGCGCCTTGGACTCTTCGACGGTTGCCTTGCCGATGCTGCGATCGGCCGCGGCTTTACCGGGTAGCCGGATAGTCCGCTCGACGCCTATGTTCCATTCGTTATAGCGGGGGCCGCTATCCAGCCGCCGCTGCTGCCCGGTCGCGCGAGTGGTCCATTCATAGGGCGATTTATCGAGGATGCCCGCCTCTTGCCGAGCAACTTCCAGCCCGGCGCGCGCTGCGGCGACGCCGGGGTCCTGTTCCAGTAGCGGGCCCGCGATTTCGCTTGGCAAGAGCCCTGGTGGATTCACCGGCTGCGCTGCATGCACGGCGCCAGAGAGGGTCAGTAGGCCGATGAGGAGCGTTCGAATGATCATGCGATCTCTCCCGCTTCGACCACCGTCGTAACCCAATAGCGCAGGCCTGTGCCGGCGAATTGCTGGCGAAGATGTTCGAGCAGCGTGGTCTTGTCGGCCGCGGCAAATATCACCTGAACCTCCGTGGCACGCGCCCGGCCTTGCACCTGTTCCGTCTGACTGAGTTTCGCGACGGCAAGGCCGTGTGCAGCGGTAGGCGTGCTGGTGAAAACCGTCGCATTAGGCGACAGAAGCAGCAGATCGAGCAGTTTTTCCTCGATCGCTGGTGGACACAACAGTGTTAAGCAAAGTTCAGACATGGGAAACCTCTCGTTTCGGAAAAGCGAAGCGTAAATATAGGATTGGAAGCAGCATTAGCGTCAGCGCCGTGGCGGTGATCAAACCGCCGATCACGACAATGGCGAGCGGTCGCTGAATCTCCGAACCCGGCCCCGTCGCGAATAGCAGCGGAATCAGTCCGAACGCCGTAATGGCGGCGGTCATCAGCACCGGACGCAGACGCCGCTTCGCTCCTTGGACGACGACCTCGGCCAACGCCATGCCTTCGCTTTGCAGCTGATTGAAATAGCTGACCAGCACAACCCCATTCAGGACCGCGATCCCGAGCAGCGCGATGAAGCCCACCGACGCCGGCACCGAAAGATATTCGCCGGTGACCCACAAGGCGACAATGCCGCCGACCAGCGCGAAGGGGATGTTGCTCAAAACAAGCA
>JBKJHT010000097.1:0-8930 GCA_046598945.1 Burkholderiales bacterium
TCAAAAATCAACACCCTGTCACCCGCTGACTTCGAGCAGCAGTGGCGTGAAAAACAAACGAAAAAAGTCAATTAAAATGTAGGTCCATGGCGTCCGTTATTTTGAGCCCGTCCACACCTTACCCGTAGCCGGTTGTGATGAGCATAAGCGCACTAAGGAGATTGGCAAGGCGATCCCGTTGCTTAAAACCGGTGACATCGCGGGAAAGGACGTCACGGGCGATGCCCTGTTGACCCCACGCGCACGGGCCCTCTACCTCATCGAGCAGCCGGCGCACTATCATTTCACGGTAACGGGTAACCCGCCCACGCTGGAACGCGATATCCGGTGGCTGTTCGAGAAGCGCGATGCCGCTGATGTCGTCGAGGTCGCACCGGCCAACCATGGCCGCATCCAGACGCGCGGCATTGGGTGCAGTACGGCGCTCAATACGGCGCTCAATGCCTACCTCGACTTCCCTCACGTTGGCCAGGTGTTCCTGATCGAGCGGGAATCCCGCCAGAAAAAAACCGGCGAGCATTCGCGTGAGATTGCGTTGGCAATCACCAGGCGCACGGTGCAAGAGGCCAAGCCGCAACGGATCCTGACGGTCAACCGCGGGCATTGGCGCATCGAATGGCCCTGGCCCTGGCCCTGGCCCTAGGCCACCTCGTAGGCCACCTCGTAGCCCTAGGCCACCCCCGTAGCCCTAGGCCACCTCGTAGGCCAGCCCCATCCATCGCAGCGTCGATGCGCAAACTCAGTTCGCGCACGCGCCTCGTCTTCGACTACTTGCTCATGACAAAGAACTCGGCTCCCACGACATGCAGCGCTTGAGAACAAATTTAGCGTGAGCTAGGAGGTGCAACGAGGGGGAAGTTTTTTTTAAGAGCGGTGCAGACCGCGTATAATGCGAATACGCTCTGATGAATTACTTTGTTCAGACGGTTATTCTCAACGGCGGGCCTCCCCGCATTGCAGCGTAGTGAAACGGGTCAGGTGCGGAAGCAAGCAGCCACAGCTATTTACTGCAAGTGCCGGGGGTTAGGCTCGCCACCCCCTTCTTCTTACCGGTAAAAACCCAGTCAACGAGCCACTATTTGGCCGACGCGGTCAAGGCATTCGCCGTGGCGATACGTTCCGCGGCAGTTTGATCCAAAATCGCGTAGATCGTCGACGCGCGGTCATGGGCTTGGTTTGCGCCGCCGCTATCGCCCATCTGTTTCAACGCGTTGCCGCGGGCGATCCAGGCTTCCGGATGATTCGGTTCGTTGCGCAGCCAGTTTTCCGACAGTGTCAGCAGATTGTTCCACTGGCCTTGGGTTTCAAAGTTCGCGGCCTGTAGAAACATGGGCAATTCGGCGAGCGTTGGGCGATACCAGAACGGCATGTCGACAATCGGCACGACCGGTTGATATGCTTGCATATTGGCGATTCGACCGACAAACCAATCCACCGGCACGGCAAAGAAACTGCGGGCGCCACCGGCGAAGAAACTATTGATGCCAACCAGCTTGCCCTCGCGATCGATCAGTGCGCCGCCGCTGTCACCCGGCGCGAATTGCGCGCTGGTGCGAATGACGCGGCTGCTATCGAAGGCGTAGAGGCCATGGACGTTGCCTTGGCTGAAGTGGGCTTTGCCGCCGAAGGCGAACCCGGCTGCGACGACTTCGTCGCCGACGCTCAGTTTATTGGCGGAACCGAGTTTGACCGACGGTAAGTTAAGGTTAGAAGCCGTCAGCAAACAAAGGTCGTGGTACATGTCGGGCGCGGTGGCGGTGACATCCCATTGAATGCCTTCCTGCACCAATTGGATGCGCTCTGCGTCTTTTGTGACGTGGCAATTAGTGATGACTTTACCGCGAGCGACCACCACGCCGATGCCGACGCCGATGCCGCCTTGGCTCGTCGATACTTGAACTTTGACCAGGCTCGCGCTCAATCGCGCCAACGTCGCGCGGTCAATTTCTGCCAAACAGTTCAACGAGATAGCCAGGCCCAAGATAGAGCCCGTGAGGAGATGAATCAGGCGATTCGTGAATCCAGGTGCGTTACTCATGTTTGCTCCTTGGTTGGCGGTCTGCTCGGCCGCCTTAAAACTTAAGCAATCCTCATGCCGCAATCTTCGTTGTCAATCCGCATCGCGTTCATGTGACACTTGTTTACAAATACGATACCGATTCACTGTCACGGGCCGATCACGATTACTTCACAACTTAAGTTCAAGATAGGCTTTCCTAAGCAGCAAGTAAATTAGGCGAACGGCTTAGACTAAAAGGGGTATCTGTTAGAATTCTCGCTATGAGTTATCAAGTTCTCGCACGCAAATGGCGGCCTAAGACTTTTGCCCAATTGGTCGGCCAAGACCATGTGGTGAAGGCATTGAGCAATGCGCTGACCCAGCAACGCCTGCACCACGCTTATCTGTTCACCGGCACCCGCGGTGTCGGAAAAACGACTATCGCGCGCATTCTGGCGAAGGCGCTGAACTGCGAATCGGGCATCACTGCGACGCCGTGCGGCACTTGTGGCGCCTGCACGCAAATCGACCAAGGCCGTTTTGTCGATATGTTGGAAGTGGACGCGGCGACCAATACCAAAGTCGAAGAAATGCGCGAACTGCTCGACCAGGCGCAATACATGCCGGTGTCGGGCCGCTTCAAGGTTTACATCATCGACGAGGTGCACATGCTGTCGCGCTCGGCGTTCAATTCGATGTTGAAGACCTTGGAAGAGCCGCCTGAACATGTGAAGTTTATTTTGGCAACGACGGACCCGCAGAAGGTGCCCGTGACCGTGCTGTCGCGCTGCCTGCAATTCAACCTCAAGCAAATGGCGACGGACGCAATCGCGGGACACCTAGCACATGTGCTGCAGCAGGAAAATATCGAATTTGATACCAGCGCGCTGGACGCGTTAGCGCGCGCCGCACGCGGCAGCATGCGCGATAGCCTGAGTCTGCTCGATCAGGCGATCGCCTACAGTGGCGGTAAAGTCGAGCGCGCGCAAGTCTCCGCGATGCTCGGCGCAGTCGATCACGATTATTTATTCAACATCCTCGATGCGCTGGCAAAAAATGACGGCCCGGCGATGATCGCCGAAGCCGATCGCATGCAGGAACGGGCGCTGTCGTTCGAAGAAGGCCTGCAAGAACTCGGCGTGATCCTGCACCAAATCGCGTTACGGCAAACCGTCCCCGATGCCCTGGCGGAATCGACCCCAGGTTTCGATCGCATTGTTGCGTTGGCGAAATTATTCACGCCAGATCAAGTGCAACTCAACTATCAGATTAGCGTCAACGGCCGCCGCGATTTTGGCTTGGCGCCCGACGAATACGCGGGCTTCACCATGACCTTGATGCGCATGTTGGCGTTCGCGATGGAGGAAAGCGGCACAGCTCCGCGCGCCCAACCGGCGAAACCAGTCGCGGCGAAGTCAGTTGAAAGGCCGCAAGCCGATGCCCGGAAAGCCGCGCCCAGTGAGGCTTCCAGTTCTATGCCTGCCAGCGACCGCACTGCGATTGCCTTTCAGCCCGATGCTATTATGATATTCGACGGCGATTGGTTAGCGTTGGTGGCCAAGCTGCAATCCAATCGCATGGCGCACATGCTTGCGAGTCATGCGGAACTGAAGCGCTACACCGGCAATCATCTGGAACTCGCCATCCCAGAGGAGCACAAGAATCTCCTCGACAAAGCGTTTCAAGACAAATTGAAAATCGCTTTGGAACAACACCTCGGCGCCGGCGTTCGCTTTAGCATCGGCGTCGGTGACGTTACCAGTTCACTTGCGGCTATCAGCAACCGCGCGGAGCGCGAACAACAAGCCAAAGCCATCGCCTCCATCGAGCAAGATCCATTCGTGCGCGATTTAATGGTGAACATGGACGCGAAGCTCATCGAATCATCCATCAAACCCATCACCTAAAGGAACCCAAGCCATGATGAAAGGCGGACTCGGCAATCTGATGAAACAAGCGCAACAGATGCAAGAGAACATGAAAAAAATGCAGGAGCAGCTTGCGTCCGTGGAGGTTGAAGGCCAGTCCGGCGCGGGCATGGTGAAGGTCATCATGACCTGCCGCTACGATTGCAAACGCGTCACGATCGACCCGAGCTTGCTCGCGGATGACAAAGACATGCTGGAAGATCTGATCGCCGCGGCGATCAACGACGCGGCGCGTAAAGTCGACGCGACCGCTCAGGAACGCATGGGCGGATTTACCTCCGGGATGGGTTTGCCGGCGGGATTTAAGTTACCATTTTAGCTCGCTGCGGCGCGTGAAAGGCGAAGGGCGTAAAGGGAAGCATTGGTCAATGTTTTTCGCGCGGGTGACCGACCAGTCGCGCCGGATTCTTCGTCTGAATCCACGTTCACTAACGGACTATTAATTTCCAATTTCTGAGGATACAATAGCGTTCGGTAGGAAGGGTTCTTGATCAAAATGTGCGCGTCGGTCTCGGCTGACCTTGCCGTCATTTAAACATATATTAATAGGGGGATTTTCAATGACAAGCATTCGGCAATCTTTGCTCGCAAAGGTTGGAACGGCTCTAGCCGTTGCAGTGATTTCTTCGGCGGCGTTAGGCGCTGATGTTACCCAGGAACGGTTGGTTAACAGCGAGCGCGAGCCGGGGAACTGGTTAAACCACCACGGCAATCTCGAAGCCCATCGTTTTTCGGGTCTCGATCAAATTAACAAATCCAACGTCAAAAACCTGCGAGTCGCCTTTACCTGGGCGATGGGCGGCACGCAAGGCGGCGGTAAAGAAATCATCACCTTTCCCTTCGCAGGCTTGGAAGGCACGCCAATCGCCGAAGATGGCTTTTTGTATTTAACCACTGGTTGGGGCGAAGTCACCAAGCTCGATACCCGCGGCGGGGTGCCTCGCCAGGTGTGGAAATACGATCCGAAGCCGGATCGCGACTATTCCACAACCGTCGCATGTTGCGGCATTAACAACCGTGGTGCGGTATTCGCCGGCAACATGATCATCTCTCCGGTTATCGACGGCCGTATCGTCGCGCTGAACAAGACCGACGGTAGCAAGATTTGGGAAGTGCAAGTTGCCGATCCCGGCCAAGGCGAAGTCATTACCGGCGCGCCGTTGATTGTCAAAGACATGGTCGTCACCGGTATGGCGGGCGCCGAATTCGGCGTACGCGGCTGGCTCGAGGCAATGGATCTGAAGACCGGCAAACGCCGTTGGCGCACTTACACGATTCCTGGCCCGGGCGAACCCGGCCATGAAACGTGGAAAGACAAACACGAAGCCTATAAAACCGGGGGCGGCACGACTTGGGTCACCGGTTCCTACGATCCTGAGTTGAATCTCATCATCTGGGGCACCGCCAATCCGGGCCCGGACTGGGACAATGCCTATCGTCCCGGTGACAACCTGTGGACTGATAGCACCATCGCACTCGATGCCGATACCGGCAAGATCAAGTGGGGCTTTCAGCACACGCCGAACGATCCGTACGACTACGACTCCGTCGCCGAGAATACCTTCGTCGATACCAACGTCAACGGCCAGTTCCGCCGCGCCACACTGCACGCTAACCGCAACGGTTTTGCCTACGCGCTGGATCGCAAGACCGGTGAGTTTTTGTGGGGCACGCAGTTTGTCGATAAGCTGAATTGGACGCCGGGTTTGGATGCTAAAGGTAAGCCGGTTGCCTATAACCCGAAGGTCGATGTGCAGACGTACGCCAAAGGTACGGCAGCAGCGCGCGGCACGGCGACGAAGGGCCGCGGCACGGTAGACGGCGTACTGGAGCCGGGTCATATGGGTGGTAAGAACTGGCCACCGACGGCGTACAGCCCGCAGACCAATATGTACTACATCCCGACCATCGAAGGTTGCAACAAAGCCTTCGCTGAAGTGACGGTGCCGGGCGCGCATAAGCCGCGGCAACTGTTCCTCGGCGGCGCGCCGTTCTCTACGTTCGAGGATCCGGCTTGCGGTCGCTTGACCGGAAGCATTACCGCCATCGACGTGCGCACCGGCAAAGTGGTTAAGAAGAGCCATACCATTCACCCGCAGTTAGGTGGCTTCTTGACGACCGCAGGCGGATTGCTGTTCGCCGGCTATGCCGAAGGTCAAGTCGTCGCGTTGGACGCTGAAACGTTGGAAGAACTCTGGCGTTTCGAGACCGGTTCCGCGATTAACGCGCCGCCCATGACCTACACCGCCGATGGCAAGCAATACATCGCCATCGAAGTGGGCCTTGGTGGCGCCTGGCCGCAGTGGTTTGTCAGTGCTACGCCGGAACTGAAGTCACAGGTACCGAGCAACATGCTGTACGTTTTCCAGTTGCCGTAACGAGCAAGTATGAAACACGGGCCGGTGCTTCGCGGTGCCGGTCCGTGTATTTTTAACTTTTTAAAGATTCGGTATGAATAAGTTCGAAGCAGAAAAAAGTAAGCGCGGCGGCGCAAAAGCGCTTGCTGTCGCGCTATTGTCGTTGTGGTCACTAGCATTTCCAAATGCTACGGTGTTTGCCGAAGAAGGAGACCGGCCGGTAATCAAAGTACCGCGTGGCGGCGGGCGGGAATCGTTTACGACCAACTGCGTGCTATGCCACAAGTATGACGGTCGTGGCGGCCCGAGTGAGGGTGGTTACGGCGCGGATTTACGCGTGACCAAGCTCACGCACGAAGAGTTAATTGAAGTGATTACCAATGGCCGCGCCGGAAAAGGTATGCCGCCATTCAAAGGCATCGTCGACGATGAGATAATCGAAACACTGGCCTACTTCATCAAGAAAGATCTGACGCTCGGCCAATAAGCCAAACGCAATTATGACTCTGAATTGAAAGGCCGGCCTAGTTGACGGCCTTTTTCTTTGCTTCGGCGAGTTGTTCGGGCGTCATTTTTTCCGCGAGCTTGTCACGCCAAAGCGGAACGTAATCGACGCCGTCTGCGACACCTTCACTTAGCCATACGTAGGCTTGCACCAGATCTTTGTGCGCACCCCATCCCAGTTGCATATTAACCATCTTGTATAGGCGGTCACCGTTTTTGTCGCCGCTAGTCGCAAGTTTGCGCGCGAGTGTGTATGCCTCAGTAAAATTTCCGGTCGTGCGCGCGTTTTCATAGGCATTGCGCCCGGCGCTGTACATCGCCATCCGCGCATCTTTTTCGGCTTTACACGCGGCTTCATCATCGGTTGCACATGCCGCTTCCGCGTTGGCAACACAAATTCCGTTCAATGTGAACGCCATGAACAGTACAATCGAAACGGCAAGGCCGGTCAATTTGCGTTTCATTTCAGTTCTCCCTATTTGGCCTCGGCGAGAAATTTCCCAGCCTTTGCCGTATCGTAATAAAAGCTTACGGAATCGAATTTGCCGCTCGACGCCAATTCGTAAATACCAACCATCTCAAGTTTTAATGGTGTACCGGATGCTTTATGGACTGCATCCCAAACGAATAAAATCGCGGCGGAACGGCCGCTGACGATTATTTTCTTTGTTACATATTGGGCTTGAAAATTCTTGAATTCCCAGGCGAAGTATTCCGAGAAATCCTTCTTCCCGGTCTGCTGCGATAGGGGGCTACGTCGCTGTACATTATCGGTGAAATATTTCATCAATCCGGAAGAATCACTCGACTCCATTGCTAGGTTGTACTCATCGATCGATTGAACCAGGATATGCTCGACTTGCATTTCAACTGCGCCGGCGGCAAATGTCGGTCGCGCCGAAAGTGATATAACGCAAAGCAGTGCAACGGAAAAACAGCGAATGAATGCCGCAAATTTGGTCATTAGTTGTCCCTATTAGTTTTTCATGATATTTCACCGAAACCGATTCGATGAACCACAGTTATTGCATTATTAAGTAGCCGACAATATTTCGTCAAGTTAGACGGATTACCGATGTTGCTTGTCCGTCGATGTCCCGCCGCGCCAGTTTCGTTCCGCATCGTCCCACGCCGCGAGGGGCTGAAGATCAGGCACCCAGGCCAAGCCGGTTTTCGCATCCGACGAACGCGCTTCCGTCGTCTTGCCAGTGCTCGCGTTACTGCGCCGTCAAGGTCCTCAAGTTTCTCCACGCGCTTGGCATACATGCCGAACGCTCGCGCCATAGCGGCGTGATCGGCAAATTGTAAGCGCGTGCCGACTACTTTGCCGTGAGAGTCGTTTTGGTCGTGTACTTTGATTTGCCGCGCGCCGTTATTCGCGACCACGTTCAACACGGGGGCGCCGTGGCGCACGGCGGTGTCGATTTCCATCGCATTAAAACCAAACGCGCCGTCACCTGTGGCCACGACGACTTGCCGTTCGGGAAATGCGAGGCTAGCCGCGACGCCGAACGGCGTGCCAATGCCGATACAGCCAAGCGATCCCGGATCCAGATAGGTGCTTGCCGGTAGGCCGATTCGAGTAAAACTCAAAAAATCGCCACCATTGGCAATGATAATTGCATCGGTGGAAAGCTGATCTTGCAGCGCACCGAGCACGCGATTGGGATGAATACCACCATCGCTGCCATTCGGTGCTTTGCGCATCGAGTCGCGTAGTTTGCTGGCGCCTTCGATGCGGCGTTTTCGTAGCCCGCTGACCCAACCGCGGTCGACTTGCGTTGTTCGCCCGCGCGCGGCGTGAGTGATCGCTGCGAGAGCCGCCGCGGACCGGGCGAATAGTTCGACGGCGCCGCGCCGGTTGTCGCGCAATTCGCCGGGCGCGTCGCCGATACGCACAAAACGCGCGGCGCCAAATATGGCGGGTGACCCGTAGGCCAACTGAAAATCGAGGCGTCGTCCGACCGTGATTACAGGGTCGGCGTCGCACATCACCGTACCGCGCATGGCGGCAACCATACAGGGATGATCGTCAGTCGCCAAGCCCTTGCTTTCACCCGTATCCAAATAGGCGGCGCCGAGACTGTCGAGAAATGCGCATAGTTCGGCACCCGCGCCGCGCGCGCCACGGCTGCTGATCAC
>JBKJHT010000244.1:0-32439 GCA_046598945.1 Burkholderiales bacterium
CGGCTATCGACATACGGCGTTGTGCCGGATGTCGCGGCCGCTACTGCCGCCGCCGTGCCCCAATAAAAGCTCGGGTGGAGCGGGTTGCCGGTGTCCGCGTTGGCTTGCGCCGCGGCGGCGATCGTTATGATCGCGAGTCCGAGATAGCGTTGCTTTGAATACATGATTTACTCCTTAACAAGTTAAATTAGTGCGCTGGCACTTCAACTGCATAAACGCATTGACGTTACGCGCAATGCTGCGGCTGATGGGAAGCAGAATACGGCGTAACTGTTACAAATACACTACGTCTTAAGCCATAAATATCATCATGCGGATCGGCTAGAGCTAAAGGCGTAATGGTGTCAGGCCGATGATATTTGCCTTTCGCGCAATTGCCCTAGCCGCCTATTTGCGGTAGAATCCGGCAAATAAGAAAACGGGAACGGTCACACGACCTTTCCCGTTTTTTTGCGCACTAAGTTTTTGCCCCGTTTTAAAAAAGAGATATCTTTCGGGGTCTTGTATCGGAGTCCTAAATGACCTTGCACCACGAGCCCGCCGTTCTAGTTCTTGCTGACGGCTCGATTTTTCACGGCGCTTCCATTGGCGCTGTAGGTCATTCCGTTGGCGAGGTGGTGTTTAACACCGCGATGACTGGCTATCAGGAAATTTTGACGGATCCGTCCTATTGCGGCCAGATCGTCACGCTGACTTATCCCCATATCGGCAACACCGGTATTAACAAAGAGGACGTCGAATCCCACCGTATTTTCGCGGCGGGCTTGGTGATTCGCGATCTGCCGCGATTGCTGAGTAATTTTCGTAGTGAGCAAGATTTGTCCTCTTATCTGCGGGCCGGTGAGGTGGTGGGCATTGCGGACATTGATACGCGACGCTTGACCCGAATTCTGCGCGAAAAAGGCGCGCAAAGCGGTTGCATCATGGCGGGAAAAATCGATTTGGATGTGGCGTTGACCCACGCGCGCGGATTTCCAGGATTAGCCGGCATGGATCTCGCGAAAGTCGTAAGCTGCAACAAACCATTCGAGTGGCGCGAAGGCGTGTGGAAGTTGGGTGTCGGCTTCAAAGCCATCACTGACGGGGTGGCCTGGGGCCATGCGCCTCTCCACGTGGTCGCCTACGATTACGGCGTGAAGAATAATATTCTGCGCATGCTGGCTGAGCGCGGTTGTCGGCTCACGGTCGTGCCCGCGCAAACGCCCGCGTCGAGCGTGCTTTCACTCAAACCCGACGGCGTGTTTTTGTCGAATGGACCGGGCGATCCGGAACCGTGCGACTACGCAGTCAAAGCGATACAAGAAATTGTCGCGACCAACACGCCGACGTTCGGCATCTGCCTCGGCCACCAACTGCTCGGCCTGGCCTCGGGCGCGAAAACCATCAAAATGAAATTCGGCCATCACGGCGCGAATCATCCCGTGCAAGATTTAGGCACAAAACGAGTTTTTATTACCAGCCAAAACCATGGCTTTGCCGTCGACGAGAAAACCTTGCCCGGCAATGTTCGCCCAACCCACCGTTCGCTGTTTGATGGCAGTTTGCAAGGCCTTGAGCGAACGGACGTGCCCGCGTTTAGCTTTCAAGGTCATCCCGAGGCGAGTCCGGGGCCGCACGAAGTAGGCTGTTTGTTTGATCGGTTTGTGAAAATGATGGAAATGGCTGATGGTAAGTAGCTCTCCGAGGTCTCAATTTGTGACCTTATTTCACGTGAAAGATCATGGGAAAAGTTTTGAATATGCTTATAAATAAATGACAGTTTCCGTATCAACCCTACCCACCCTCACCCCAACCCTCTCCCGCCCAAGCGGGCGAGGGAGTGTCCCCTCGCCCCGTTTACGGGGAGACGGTCAGGGTGAGGGGCGGTCGGTCGCTTATTTAATCGAACGCCAATAATGCCAAAACGAACCGACATTAAATCCATCCTCCTTATCGGCGCCGGCCCGATCATCATCGGTCAGGCGTGCGAATTCGATTACTCCGGCGCCCAGGCTTGCAAGGCGCTGCGTGAAGAGGGGTTCAAAGTCATTTTGGTGAACTCGAATCCGGCGACGATCATGACCGATCCGAATATGGCGGACGTGACTTATATTGAGCCGATCACCTGGCAAGTCGTCGAGAAAATCATCGCCAAGGAACGTCCCGATGCACTGCTGCCGACCATGGGTGGGCAGACGGCGCTGAACTGCGCGCTCGATCTCGCCAAGCACGGCGTGCTGGAAAAATACAACGTGCAGATGATCGGCGCGACCAAAGAGGCCATCGACAAGGCGGAAGATCGCGAAAAATTCAAACACGCCATGGCCAAAATCGGCTTAGATTCACCTCGCTCCGCGCTCGCTCACTCGATGGAAGAAGCGATGCAGGTGCAAGCCATGGTCGGCTATCCGACCATCATCCGGCCTTCGTTTACGCTTGGCGGTTCCGGCGGCGGCATCGCGTATAACCAAGAAGAATTCATGGCGATTTGCGAGCGCGGGCTCGAAGCCTCTCCGACCAAAGAATTGCTCATCGAAGAATCCGTCATCGGCTGGAA
This sequence comes from Burkholderiales bacterium, assembly GCA_046598945.1. Taxonomy (GTDB): domain Bacteria; phylum Pseudomonadota; class Gammaproteobacteria; order Burkholderiales; family JALYOK01; genus JALYOK01. Next base: position 2,537 of record JBKJHT010000244.1, read on the forward strand.
AGAATTCGAGATGGAAGTGGTGCGCGACAAAAAAGATAACTGCATCATCATCTGTTCCATCGAGAACCTCGATCCGATGGGCGTGCACACTGGCGACTCCATCACTGTCGCGCCCGCGCAAACCTTGACGGACAAGGAATACCAAATCATGCGCAACGCGTCGATCGCGTGTTTGCGCGAGATCGGCGTGGAGACCGGCGGCTCGAATGTGCAGTTCGGCATCAATCCGGAAGACGGTCGCATGGTGATCATCGAGATGAATCCGCGCGTGTCGCGCTCCTCGGCGCTCGCATCGAAGGCCACCGGATTTCCGATCGCGAAAGTCGCGGCTAAGCTGGCGGTGGGCTACACGCTTGACGAACTGCGCAACGATATCACCGGCGGCGCGACGCCCGCATCGTTCGAGCCAACCATCGACTACGTCGTGACCAAAGTGCCGCGTTTCGCCTTCGAGAAATTCCCGCAGGCGGACGACCGGCTCACGACGCAAATGAAATCCGTCGGCGAAGTCATGGCCATGGGCCGCACGTTCCAAGAATCCCTGCAAAAAGCCCTGCGCGGGCTTGAGGTCGGCGTCGATGGATTCAATCTCAAGACCGTCGACATGGAAAAGATCGGCGACGAACTCGCCTATCCGCGCGCCGAGCGCTTGTGGTATGTCGCCGACGCGTTTGGCGTGGGCATGACGCTGCAAGAAATTTACACCTACACCAAGATCGATCCGTGGTTCTTATCGCAGATCAAAGAGATTGTCGATATTGAGCTCGATCTCGAGAAACGTCAGCTTGACGATATCGACGCCAACGAGTTGCGTGCGCTTAAACGTAAAGGATTTGCCGACCGGCGCATTGCCCATCTCGTGAAATCGACCGAGCAAGAGGTTCGTGCAAAGCGTCACGCGCTAAACATTCGCCCCGTGTACAAGCGCGTCGATACTTGCGCGGCGGAGTTCGCGACCAGCACGGCCTACATGTATTCGACCTACGAAGAAGAATGCGAAGCGAACCCGACCAACAACAAAAAAATCATGGTGCTGGGCGGCGGACCGAATCGCATTGGCCAGGGCATCGAGTTCGATTATTGCTGTGTCCATGCGGCGCTGACGCTGCGCGAGGATGGTTATGAAACCATCATGGTTAATTGCAATCCGGAAACCGTGTCGACCGATTACGACACGTCCGATCGCTTATATTTCGAGCCCCTGACGTTGGAAGACGTGCTCGAAGTCATCGACAAAGAAAAGCCAGACGGTGTGATCGTGCAGTTCGGTGGCCAAACCCCGTTGAAACTTGCGCCGGGCTTGGAGGCCGCAGGCGTGCGCATTATCGGCACCAGCCCTGATTCCATCGACCGCGCCGAAGATCGTGCGCGTTTCCAGCAACTGTTGCATGAACTCGGCCTGCGTCAGCCGCCGAATCGCACCGCGCGTAATTCCGACGACGCCATCGCTTTCGCGCGCGAATTAGGTTATCCACTCGTCGTGCGTCCGTCGAACGTGCTCGGTGGCCGCGCCATGGAAATCATTCACGCCGAATCCGATCTTGAACGCTACATGCGCGGTGCGATGGAGATGTCGAAAATGTTTCCTGAGCGTATGCCGATCTTACTCGATCGTTTTTTAAACGATGCGACCGAGGTTGATGTCGACGCCGTGTCCGACGGCGCCGACGTTCTCATCGGCGGCATCATGGAACACATCGAAGAAGCCGGCGTGCACTCTGGGGACTCGGCGTGTTCGTTGCCGCCGTACAGTTTGTCGCCGGAAGTTCAAGAGGAAATCAAGCGCCAAACGATTGCAATGGCTAAGGCATTGAACGTCATCGGACTCATGAACGTGCAGTTTGCGATTCAAAATGGAACTGTCTATGTACTCGAAGTGAATCCACGCGCCTCGCGTACCGTGCCCTTCGTGTCGAAAGCGACCGGTATGCCGCTTGCGAAGATCGCCGCGCGTTGCATGGTCGGACAAACATTGAAAGCGCAAGGCGCCACAGTCGAAGTGATCCCGCATTACTACTCAGTGAAAGAAGCGGTATTTCCGTTCATCAAATTCCCCGGCGTTGACACCATCCTTGGCCCGGAAATGAAATCGACTGGCGAAGTGATGGGCGTCGGCAAGACCTTCGCCGAAGCATTTGTGAAATCGCAACTCGCCGCCGGCGTGAAGTTGCCGAAGAAGGGCAAAGCCTTTATCAGCGTTAAGAACGAGGATCGTCCGCGCGTCATCGATATCGCCAAGACCCTGGCCCAGCTTGGCTTCCAGCTCGTTGCCACGCGTGGCACGGCGGCTTATTTAACCGAGATGGACATCGTCGTCACGCCAGTGAACAAAGTAGCGCAAGGCCGTCCGCACATCGTCGATATGATTAAAAATAAAGAGATCAGCTTGATCGTGAACACAGTGGAAGATAATCGCCGGGCGATTCAAGATTCCTGGTCCATCCGCAACGCAGCTTTACAAGGCAAAGTAACGTACTACACCACGCTATCCGGCGCGCGCGCGGCGTGTCTGGGCATGCAGCAGATGAGTGAAATTGATGTCTACAGTCTGCAAGCGCTTCACGCGAGCCTCACGTAATTACAAAGTAAAGGTAAGACTATGCAAAAATTTCCATTGACCGTGATCGGCGCGGAATTGCTGCGCGGTGAGTTAAATCAACTCAAGACCGTGGGCCGACCCAGTATTGTTCAGGCAATTGCCGAGGCGCGTGCCCACGGCGATCTGTCCGAGAACGCGGAATACGCCGCCGCGAAGGAGCGGCAAAGTTTTATCGAAGGCCGAATTCAAGAATTAGAATCCAAGCTATCGAATGCGCAGATTATCGATCCGACCTTAATTGATCCCGACGGCCGCTGCGTGTTTGCGTCCACCGTTGAGTTGCAAGATATGGCAGGCGCGGTGATGGTGACCTATCAAATCGTCGGCGAAGACGAGGCGGACATCAAACAGGGAAAAATTTCCATCAGCTCGCCGACTGCGCGCGCGTTGATTGGTAAATATGCCGGCGAGGTGGTCGAGGTGATGGCGCCGGGCGGGGTGCGGGAATACGAAATTCTAGACGTTAGATATTCCTAACGCCGCAAATTGGCTGTCATTCCCGCGAAGTCGGGTTGGTTGTAAATGCACAAGCATGTGCCCTGAGAGATAATGTTAGCGCGGCGAACCAGGATGCGTGGCCTGCAAGCCAATAAACATGCGCCTCTTCAGGCATATCTATTTCGGCAATTTAATCTTCGCTTCTTCCGCCGCGCGAAACACGATCAAGGTTTTGCCGATATTCTGAACGGACGCAGCAGAAAGCTCGTCGCAAATTTCCGCCAGCATTTGCTCACGCGCTTCGCGATCGTCGCTCGCGATTTTGATTTTGACTAGTTCGTGATGGCGTAGGCCAAGATCGATTTCTTTTTTGACGGCGGCGCTCAGGCCTGCATTGCCGATCATGATAACGGGCTGTAAATGATGGGCTTGGGCACGCAAGAAGCGGCGCTGAGTTGGAGTTAGATTAATCATGACGCAATTGTAACGGATGCCACTAAAACCCTCTAGCAAAGTGTGGATGCAACGCCACATTAACGACACTTACGTGCAGCTTGCGAAACGCGAGGGCTATCGTTCACGCTCGGCGTATAAGTTGTTGGAAATCAACGAACGCGACAAGTTGCTTTTACCGGGAACCTTCGTCGTCGACCTTGGCGCCGCGCCCGGAGGCTGGTCGCAGGTGGCTGGTGCGCGTGTAGGCGCGCGGGGGAAAGTGTTTGCGATCGATCTGCTACCCATGCAAGGGCTCGCCCACGTCAATTTTTTCCAGGGCGATTTCACCGATTTGAAAATCCAGGAAGAGTTCCGTAAAGAATTACCGAAAGGCGGCGTGGATCTTGTGATTTGCGATTTGTCCCCCAACATGAGTGGTATTCCGAGCGCGGATCAGGCGCGCGTGTTTAATTTGGCGGAAGAAGCATTGGAATTTGCCAAGCAAGTGCTGAAACCCAGTGGTGCGTTCCTGGTCAAAGTATTTCAGGGCGCGGATTTTGAGGCATTTCGCCAGATGCTGTTTGCTACTTTTCTTAAGGTCGCGCCGCGTAAGCCCAAGGCGTCCCGCGAAGAAAGTCGTGAGTTGTATTTGTTGGCGCGGGGTCTGCGGCCGGTTGCCGCGACCGAATTGTAAAGTTTTGTATCCCGTCGGACTTTTGCCCTACCAACGGGATTACACTATGATATTGCATCCACTCGCTATAAGGAACGACGTTGAACAACCTCGTTAAGAATGTCGGCATTTGGCTCATCATCGCATTGGTGTTGATGACTTTATTCAATCAATTCAGCGGCCAGCAGTCGAATAATACGGTCCCTTACTCGGAATTCATGGATCAAGCGAAAAAGGGCGAGGTGCGCTCCGCCAAAGTGGACGGCCGCACCATCCGTTGGCTGTCCAATGAAGATAAGCGCTTTCTGACCTACACGCCCGGCGATATTTTCATGATCGACAATTTGCGTGCCTGGAACGTGCGCATCGACGCCGAGCCGGAAGAAGAGCGCTCGTTCTGGCTGAACGTATTTATCTCCTGGTTCCCGTTCCTGTTGATCATCGGCGTTTGGGTGTTTTTCATGCGCCAAATGCAAGGTGGTGGCCGCGGCGGTGCGTTTTCCTTCGGTAAGAGCCGGGCAAAAATGCTCGACGAAAATGCCAATCAAGTGACATTTGCCGATGTGGCGGGCGTGGACGAAGCTAAAGAAGAGGTCGCCGAATTAGTCGAGTTCTTGCGGGATCCGCAAAAATTTCAAAAGCTCGGGGGACGCATTCCGCGCGGCGTATTGATGGTTGGCGCGCCCGGCACCGGTAAAACCTTGCTCGCCCGCGCCATTGCTGGTGAAGCGAAAGTCCCATTCTTCAGCATCTCCGGTTCTGATTTCGTGGAAATGTTTGTCGGTGTCGGCGCGGCGCGGGTACGAGACATGTTTGAACAGGCGAAAAAGAATGCGCCTTGCATCGTATTTATCGACGAAATCGATGCCGTAGGCCGCCAGCGCGGCGCCGGCCTCGGTGGCGGTAACGACGAGCGCGAACAGACCTTGAATCAATTGTTGGTGGAGATGGACGGCTTCGAAGGTGCCGCCGGTGTGATCGTCATCGCCGCGACTAACCGTCCCGATGTGCTCGATCCGGCGCTGCTGCGCCCCGGCCGCTTCGATCGGCAAGTGGTCGTGCCACTGCCCGATATTCGCGGGCGTGAGCAGATTTTGTTGGTCCACATGCGCAAAGTGCCGATCGCGCCGGACGTGAAGGCCGACATCATCGCCCGTGGTACGCCGGGAATGTCGGGCGCCGATTTGGCGAATTTGGTCAACGAGGCGGCGCTGTTCGCCGCCCGCGGCAGTAAGCGCCTTGTCGATATGCTGGATTTCGAGCGCGCCAAGGACAAGATTATCATGGGCGCGGAGCGCCGCTCCCTGGTCATGCCGGAAGAAGAACGTCGCAACACCGCCTACCACGAGTCGGGCCACGCCGTCGTCGCCAAGCTGCTGCCGCGGACCGATCCGGTGCACAAGGTCACGATCATTCCCCGTGGCCGTGCCCTGGGCGTGACGATGCAATTGCCGGTTCAAGATCGTTACAGCTACGACCGCGAACTTCTGCTGAATAATATTGCCGTGCTGTTCGGTGGCCGCATCGCGGAAGAAGTGTTCATGAATCAGATGACCACGGGCGCCTCGAACGACTTCAAACGCGCGACGGAAATGGCGCGTCGTATGGTGACCGAGTGGGGCATGAGTGATGCGCTCGGGCCGATGGTCTACGGTGAGAATGAAGGCGAAGTGTTCCTAGGCCGGTCGGTCACCAATCATCAAAGCGTGAGCGAAGCGACCATGCAGCAAGTCGACCAAGAAATTCGCCGCATCATCGATCAGCAATACGCGATTGCGCGTAAATTGATCGAGGACAACCGCGACAAGGTCGAAGTAATGACTAAAACGCTGTTGGAATGGGAAACCATCGACGCTGATCAAATCGACGACATCATGGCCGGCCGCGCGCCGCGTCCACCTAAGCCGATCCCGCCACCCGTGCCACCCGCAGCGAGTAGCGGCGGTACGCCTGAGGTAGCCGCGACAGCGACGCCGGTAGAAGAAGCATAGCGTTATCGTAATCGTTTAAAATAATACAGCGCCTACGAGGCGCTGTATTTCTTTCCGAATCTCGAATTGTCAGATGCGGTCACGCGTCAGACGCCACAGGAGGACCACATGATTCCCGATCTCAAAAATAAAGTAGTGCTCATCACCGGCTCCAGCACCGGCATCGGCGCCGAAGCCGCCAAGGCTTTTGGCCTGGAAGGCGCCAAAGTTGCCGTGCATTTCAACTCGAGCAAACCCCAGGCCGACGAAGTGGTTGCGGCAATACGGGCAAAGGGTGGCGAGGCCTTCGCCATTGCTGGCGATCTGTCCAAGAGCGGCGTCGCCGAAAATGTCGTCAAGCAATGTGTCGATCACTATGGTCGTATCGACGTATTGATCAACAATGCCGGCAGCATGGTGCGCCGTTGCAATGTCGCTGATTCCGACGACGCGTTGCTCGATGATCTATTCCATCTGAATATGCGCTCCGTCGTCGCCGCCAGCCGCGCCGCCATTGCGCACATGCGCAAGCAGGGTGGCGGCAACATTATCAACACCACGTCCGTTGCTGCGCGCACCGGTGGCGGTCCCAGCGCCGTGTTGTACGCCTCGACCAAGGGCTACGTCAGTACCTTCACCCATGGCTTGGCAAAAGAGTTAGTGAAAGACAATATTCGCGTCAATGCTGTCGCCCCCGGTGTGATCCTCACGCCGTTCCATGAGCGCTACAGCACGCAGGCGCAACTCGATATGCTGAAGGCGACCATTCCGATGGGGCGCCTCGCTGAGGCAAACGAGTGTAATGGCGCTTATCTGTATCTCGCCTCCGATGCCCTGTCGGGTTATGTGACCGGACAGATTATGGAGGTGAATGGCGGGCAGTTGATGCCGTAGTTTTGTGAGGGGTGAGGAGTGAAGAGTGAGGAGACCGGTGATCGAATTCTCCGTTGTGGGGCATTCGCCCTAAATCTTTCTCGGCCATTGGTGATGGGTGTAGTTAACATCACGCCCGATTCCTTTTCCGACGGCGGAAAATTCCTTGCTGCTAACGCCGCAATCGATCACGGACTTCAATTAATTGAGGAAGGTGCGGATATTCTCGACATCGGCGGCGAGTCGACACGGCCCGGCGCCGAGCCGGTGAATATCGATGAGGAGTTGCGTCGAGTATTGCCAATTATCGAGGCAATGCAGGGAAAAAATGTACCCATTTCCATCGACACGATGAAACCCGAGGTGATGAAAGCGGCGATTCAAGCGGGCGCGTCGATGGTGAATGATGTGAATGCCTTGCGTGCCGACGGCGCGCTGGAGGTTTGCGCAGAAAGTAACGTTGGCGTTTGCCTCATGCACATGCAAGGTTCGCCGCGCACCATGCAACTTGAGCCGAGCTATAGCGATGTGGTCGCCAAAGTAAAAACATTTTTATTGGATCGGGCCCAAGCCTGTGAGCGGGCAGGCATCGCGCGCGATCGCATCGTCATCGATCCCGGTTTTGGTTTCGGCAAAAATCGCGAACACAATCTCACCTTGTTGCGTCGCTTGAAGGAATTCAGAGAACTCGGTTACGCCGTACTCGCCGGCCTGTCGCGCAAATCGGTGCTCGGAAAAATTACCGAGCAAGAAGTCGTATCGCGGGTTCCGGCGAGTGTCGCGGCGGCACTGCTCGCGGCGCAAAACGGCGCCCACATCGTGCGCGTTCATGATGTGCGCGCGACCAAGGACGCCCTTGCTATACTTCACGCCGTGAACCAGTAAGGAGAAAAAGCATGGCCAGAAAATATTTCGGCACGGACGGTGTACGCGGTCGCGTGGGCGAAGCGCCGATCACGCCGGACTTCGTCTTGCGGCTAGGATACGCCGCCGGAAAGGTGCTAGCCGAAGCCAACCACGATCCGCGTGATCGCGACCGGCCCGCCGTGCTCATCGCCAAGGACACGCGCATCTCCGGCTACATGCTGGAAAGCGCGCTCGAGGCCGGCTTTTGCGCCGCCGGTGTGGATGTCTTGCTGGTCGGCCCCATGCCCACGCCCGCCGTTGCTTATCTTACGCGCGCGTTGCGTTTGCAAGCGGGCGTGATGATCAGTGCGTCGCATAATCCCTACGACGACAACGGCATCAAATTTTTTTCCGCCCACGGCAACAAATTGCCTGACGAGTTGGAGCTGGCGATCGAAGCCCATCTCGACGAGCCGATGCAAACTAAACCTTCCGCCGGGCTCGGCCGGGTACGGCGTATCGACGATGCCGATGGCCGCTATATCGAATTCTGCAAGAGTACGTTTCCAAGCGAACTCGATTTGCGCGGTATGCGCATCGTAATCGATTGCGCCAATGGCGCGGCGTACCACATCGCGCCGCCGGTGTTTCACGAATTGGGCGCGGAAGTTATCGCGGTCTCCAATCAACCGAACGGCTTCAACATCAATGACAAGTGTGGCGCCACCCATACTGCCGCGATGCGCGCCGCCGTGCTGGAACATCACGCGGATTTGGGTATTGCGCTCGACGGCGATGCCGATCGGCTGATGATGTGCGATGCCGATGGCAAGGTCTACGACGGCGATCAGCTGATCTATGTGATCGCCAAACATCGCAAGCAAGCGGGCATCATGCGCGGCGGCATTGTCGGAACCCTCATGACCAACCTCGCACTCGAACATGCCCTCGCCAAACTCGACGTGCCATTCACCCGTGCCAAGGTCGGCGACCGCTACGTGTTGGAGTTGCTGCAAGAAAAAAACTGGGACTGCGGCGCCGAGAACTCAGGCCACATCATCTGCCGAGACAAGCACACCACCGGTGACGGCATCGTATCCGCGTTGCAAGTCTTGTCCGCGCTGGCATCGCAGAAGACCACGCTGAAAAAATACGCTGCCGAACTGACGCTTTATCCGCAAATGCTGATCAATGTCAAAACGCAAAAAGGCTTCGATTTTCGCGCCCATGCGTCGATACAAGACTCGGTCACGGCGGCGGAGAAAGATCTCGATGGCAGTGGTCGCGTGTTGTTGCGGCCGTCCGGGACGGAACCGGTGCTGCGCGTCATGGTTGAAGGCAAAGAAGAAGTGCGGGTGAAAAGCTGGGCGGAGAAGATTGCCCTGAGTGTGCGCACGGCGGCGGCGATCTGAACCGATGCGATCTCTCGATGTCAACGTGATACCCTAAGAGGCGCTCCTGCATTGCCTCTCAGGTCGATTGCCAGTCATTGAGTGCACATGCGTACGAGAAATGTTGCGTTTCTTTGAGAAATATAGGCGTGTTGGATGAAGAACCGCCGTCGCGCGTGCAACGTCTAAATTGTAATGAATTCTCGGTTTAACGATCTAGGCTATGACTGAATTTCTGAACGATCCGGTACTCCTCGCTCGAATCCAGTTCGCGTTCACGATTAGTTTTCACATCATCTTCCCCAGCTTCACCATCGGCCTCGCCGGTTTTATCGCCACTTTGAATGTCCTGTGGCTACGAACCGGCCGCGAGCATTATCATCGCCTGGCGGTATTTTGGACTAAAATCTTCGCCGTCTCATTCGCCATGGGCGTGGTGTCGGGCTTGGTGCTGTCTTACCAATTCGGCACTAACTGGAGCCGTTTCTCCGTCGTCGTCGGCAACGTAATCGGCCCGCTGATCGGTTACGAGACCCTGACTGCGTTTTTTCTCGAAGCGACGTTCCTCGGCATCATGTTATTCGGCCGCGAAAAAGTTTCGCCGGCCGTTCATGCCTTTTCGTCGATCATGGTGGCGCTTGGCACTGCGCTATCGGCGTTTTGGATTCTCGCCGCCAATAGTTGGATGCACACGCCGGCGGGCCATGAAATTCGCGACGGCATTGCCTATCCGCTCGAATGGTTCGCCATCATCTTCAATCCAAGTTTTCCTTATCGCTTTGCTCATATGTTCACCGCGTGCTATCTGACGACGTCGGTGGTGGTGCTCGCCGTTGGTGCGCGCTACTTACTCGCCAACATTTTTGAACAAGAAGCAAAGACCATGCTACGCATGGGGTTGGGTATGGTTGCAATACTCGCGCCGCTGCAGCTATGGATCGGTGACCTGCACGGCCTCAACACATCGCAGCACCAGCCCGCCAAGATCGCCGCCATGGAGGCACATTGGGACGGCGATAAACCGGCGCCGCTGGTGCTATTCGCGTTGCCTAACAAGTCCACCGAAAGCAATGACTTCGAAATCGCGATTCCTAACCTAGCCAGCCTAATCATCACACACGATCCGAATGGCCTGTTCAAAGGTTTAAAAGACTTTAAACCTGAAGATCGACCGCCGATCACGTCGGTGTTTTTCGCGTTTCGCGTGATGGTTGGGATTGGACTGACGTTGATCGCTATCGGCTTGATTGGCGCGTGGTTGTGGTGGCGCAGGAAATTGTTTGCCGCGCGTTGGTATCTGCGGCCGGTGTCGTATGCCTGGCCGCTTGGGTTTATTGCCATCCTCGCTGGCTGGCTGGTGACGGAATCGGGCCGCCAACCTTGGATTGCAACCGGCATTTTGCGCACGGCCGATGGGATTTCGCCGATTCCCGCGAGCATGGTCGTTGCGTCGCTGGTGCTTTTTGTGTTGGTCTATTGCGTGGTGTTTTCCATCGGTGTCGGCTACATTCGCGGCATGATAAGGAAAGGCCCGAAAGGGGTTGCCGCCGCTGCCGTCGACGCGCTTCCCAATCGACCGCTTGCTGCCGCGACCGACGCTGCTCGCGAAGCCAACGTCGGCCTGACGCCATGAGCCCACTGGAATATTCCATCCCTATCGTCTGGGCGTTGGTCATCGGCATGGCAGTGGCGTTGTACGTGGTCCTAGATGGCTTCGACCTCGGCATCGGCATTCTTTTTCCGCTATTCAAAAAAGAACAAGACCGCGACCAGATGATGAATTCCGTCGCACCGTTCTGGGATGGCAACGAAACTTGGCTTGTGCTCGGTGGCGGCGGGTTATGGGTAGCGTTTCCCAAAGCCTATGCCGTGATCATGCCGGCGCTGTATTTGCCGGTGATCGTAATGTTGCTGGCGTTGGTGTTCCGCGGTGTCGCGTTTGAGTTCCGCTGGGTGGCCAAGCCGCAGCACAGAAAATGGGACATCGCTTTTGCCGCCGGATCGATCATCGCCGCTTTTTGCCAGGGCCTGATACTTGGCGGGATCATGCAAGGCATCACCGTCGTCAACGGTGAATTCGCCGGGGGCAGCTTCGATTGGCTCACGCCGTTCGGTTTCCTGTGCGGCCTATCACTGGTAATCGGCTACGCGTTAATCGGCGCGACTTGGTTGGAAATGAAAACCCTGGGTGCCGTAGGTGAGCGTGCGCGGACTTATGCCTCGTCGCTGCTGGTGGCTTTACTCGTGTGCATCTTGGCCGTAAGCATTTGGACGCCGCTGGCGATTCCGCGTATCGCCGAACGCTGGTTCGTGTTGCCCAACTTCGCCTATCTCGCCCCCATCCCGCTCGCGACGCTGGCATTGGCGTGGGGGTGTTGGCATGGCATCAAAACGGCGCGCCATGCGCTGCCATTTTTCTGCGCGATAGGATTGTTCCTGCTCAGCTATCTGGGGTTGGTGATCTCCAACGCACCTTATCTGGTGCCGCCGTCGCTCACCGTTTGGGATGCCGCCGCCGCACCCGCGTCGCAAATGTTCATGCTGATCGGCACGGTGCTGATGCTGCCGGTCATCCTCGGCTACACGGTGTTCGTGTATTGGGTGTTTCGCGGGAAAGTGAAGCCTGGGGAAGGCTATCACTGAGCGATTTTTGGAGCGGGTGATGGGGATCGAACCCACGTCTAAAGCTTGGGAAGCTTTCGTTCTGCCATTGAACTACACCCGCAACTGTAATCTAACTACGCAACCCGGTGGGTTCTTCGCCTGCTCCGGGGTCGCATCCCGCGCGTCGCACGGGGCCCTGCTCCGCCCTCCGCAGGCGCCCACTGCTAAAGCTTGGGAAGCTTTCGTTCGGCCATTGAACTACACCACCAAACGCATTAGCATTCTAACTAGATTAGATTAATTTTGCACTGACATGATCGATTCGCTCTGAATTCTATGATTACCCTGCAAATCAACGGTGTGAGCCAAACCTTCGAGCGCGGATTGAACGTTGCGGAACTCATTCAATATTTGGCGATCGGAGGTAAAAAATTGGCGATCGAATACAATGGCGAACTCGTTCCACGCAGCCGCTATGCCGAGTGCCAAGTTGCCGATGGTGATCGCTTAGAAATCGTCATGGCGGTTGGTGGCGGTTAGTATTTTCACAACAAAGGTCGTATGAATTCACTAAGTATTGCCGACAAAACTTACGCCTCGCGCCTCCTAGTCGGCACGGGCAAATACAAAGATTTTGCACAGACCAAGGCGGCGATCGAAGCCAGCGGCGCTGAGATCGTCACCGTCGCGATTCGTCGCACCAACATCGGTCAGAGCGCGAATGAGCCGAATATCCTCGATGCGATTCCGCCATCGCGTTTTACTATTTTGCCGAATACCGCCGGTTGCTATTCCGCAAACGATGCGGTGCGCACGCTGCGTCTGGCGCGTGAGTTGCTCGACGGTCATGATTTGGTCAAGCTCGAGGTGCTGGGCGATCCGCAGACGCTTTATCCGAATATGCCGGAGACCCTGATCGCCGCACGGCAATTGGTCAAGGAAGGTTTCAAGGTCATGGTTTATTGCAGCGACGATCCGATTCTCGCCAAGCAATTGGAGGAAATCGGCTGTGTCGCGGTGATGCCGCTGGCTTCGCTGATTGGCTCGGGTATGGGCATTTTGAATCCGTGGAATTTGCAGATTATTATTGCCAATGCGAAAGTGCCGGTGCTGGTCGATGCCGGTGTCGGAACCGCTTCCGATGCGGCGATCGCGATGGAGCTCGGCTGCGATGGCGTGCTGATGAATACCGCAATCGCCGCCGCGAAAGATCCGGTGTTGATGGCGAGCGCGATGAAAAAAGCCGTCGAGGCCGGGCGTGAAGCGTTTCTCGCCGGGCGCATGCCGAAAAAGTTGTACAGCGCCAGCCCGAGCTCGCCGCCGGACGGCGTGATCGCGGCCGCAAAAAAATCCGCGGCCTAGTTCGATGAGTCACGATTCAGCAGGGGCGCAGCCTCTGGCCGAGGATGCGGTCGAGCGGCGCGCCATCCGTTCATTCGTGTTACGCCAAGGTCGCGTGTCCGATGCGCAACGACGCGCCCACGATAATTTGTTACCGCTGTTCGGCGTGCCGTATCAGCCAACATGGCTTAATCTCGATGCAGCCTTCGGTCGCGCCAACGAAAAAGTTCTAGAGATTGGTTTCGGCATGGGCGAGACCACGGCGCACATCGCGTTGGCCCATCCCGATCGCGATTTCCTCGCCATTGAAGTGCACACGCCGGGTGTCGGTGCGTTGCTGAAAACCCTTGGCGAGGCGGCGATTGGCAATATCCGCATCGTGCAGCACGATGCGGTCGAAGTGCTCAACCACATGATCGCCGCCGAGACATTTCACGGCGCGCATATTTTTTTTCCCGATCCGTGGCCGAAAAAGCGCCATCACAAACGCCGTTTGATTCAAGCGCCGTTCGTAACGTTGCTCGCGAGCAAACTCAAACCCGGCGGCTATTTGCACGTGGCAACCGATTGGGAAGAATACGCGCAGCAGATTTTGTTGGTGCTGAGCGCCGAGCCCACGCTGCAAAATACCTCCGCGGATTTCGCGCCGCGTCCCGACTACCGCCCGCTTACCAAGTTTGAGGCGCGCGGGTTGCGGCTGGGACACGGCGTGTGGGATATTGTGTTTCGGAAGCGATAGCAAAGCATCGCCAGGAAGCACGTTCAGCTTGCCACTTGGCCTGGCATGTCTGGAACGCCGCTCTAGTACTGCCTCTCAGACCTGCCCCCTGGTGGGTTTATACGCTGGTTGAAACGTCCCCGGTTTGTACCTCGAACAAACGCCGATACTGCCCGCCGGGCTGGGCGATGAGCTCGGCATGGGTGCCGTGCTCGACGATGCGGCCATGATCGAAAACAAGAATGCGGTCGAGTCGTTGCACGGTGGACAGTCGATGGGCGATGACCAGCGTAGTGCGTCCTTTAGTGAGCCGATCGAGCGCGTCGCGTATCAAGGCCTCGGACACGGAATCGAGGCTCGACGTCGCTTCGTCAAGAATCAAAATCGGCGTGCCGGCCAAAATCGCTCGGGCGATGGCAACCCGTTGACGCTCGCCACCGGAGAGCTTGATGCCGCGCGCGCCGACCAAGGTGTCGTAGCGCAGCGGCAAGCGGTCAATGAATTCGCGCGCGTGGGCAAGCTCGGCGGATTTTTCGATTTGCTGGTAATCCGCGTCGGGACGGCCGTAGGAAATATTTTCGGCGAGGGAGCGGTGAAACAACACGGCTTCTTGCGGCACCAGGCCGATGGCTTGGCGTAAACTTTCCTGAGTGACTTGGGCAATGTCTTGGCCGTCGATGAGGATGCGTCCGCCATCGAGGTTGTAGAGTCGCTGAATGAGTTTGACAAAGGTGCTCTTGCCGCTGCCGGAATGGCCCACCAGGCCGATGCGTTCGCCTGGGCGAATGGTGACGCAAAGTCCGTGGTACAGCGGCTCTGCTTGGCCGGCGTAGCAAAACGTGACGTTGTCGAACTCAATACCGCCGCGCGGAACCTTTAAATTGGTCGCCGCGGGGTGATCGCGCACTTGTGATTGTGTCGCGCGAAATGCGACCACATCTTCCATCTCATTGACGGATTTTTGAAGGTTGCGCACATGTTGGCCGACATCGCGCAAATAGCCGTTGATCATGAACTGGGTTGCGACCAGATAAGCCATATCGCCCGCCGAGGCGCGGCCGTTAAACCACAGCCACACGCCGCAGCCGAGCAGCGCGCCTTGCAGCAACCACAGTATCGTCGATTGAATTAGCCCCGTGTCGACGCTGCGGTTCCACGATAGGAGCGAGCGGCGGCGCCAGGTGTCCGCGATATCGGCGAACGTCTCTTGTTCTCGCACCTCCGCACCGAAGGCTTTCACCACGGCGTTGGCGCCGATGGTGTCGGCCAGATAGCCGCCGATGCGCGAATCCGATTCCTGTGCGTTACGCGCCGCCGGCGCCACCCAACCCACCGATAGCCAGACGCTGACGCAGATGAATATGATGATGCCGACGCCGACGACCAGACCCAGCACCGGCCAGCGCAATGTGAACAGCAGCGTGACCCCGACCGCTACCACCAGCGCCGGTATCAAACCAAACATCAAGGTGTCGCCGAAGGAATCGAAGGCCCACATGCCGCGCGTGATTTTGCGCACCGTCGCGCCGGCAAAGGCATTGGCGTGCCAGTCGGCGGAGAAGCGTTGCACGGCGGCAAAGCCGTCGTACACGATCTGGCGCAAGGCGTGACTGGCGAGCCGGTTCCATAGGCGCAAGTGCACATAACGAACCAACGGCACCAATGCCGCGAGCAGCAAAAACCATGCGAGCGCGACGAGCGCCGGTTGTATTCCGGCAGGCGGGGTTTTTGCCGCGGCTTCCACCAATTTGCCCGCCGCAATCGGCACCGTCACATCGATCAATGTCGAGCCGATGCGCGTGGCGAACACCGCCGCAAGCGCCCAAGGCCAATGTTTCCAATAGTCCCAGGCGAAGCGAAAAGCCAATGAGTAGACAGACCACAACATTTTTTGATGCGCTCGATAAAGCCGTTAACTAAGGGTGAAAATTAGTTCCGGGGGCATGTTGCTTTGTGACAGCCCGCCCTCGCCCTCCGGGGAGGGCGAGGGCGAGGGCGGGGTGGCTTACCAGGTGGCCCAGGGCCAGGGCCATGAGGGGAGGGCGAAAATTAGCCACGAGGCTTCTCACTCAAGCGAAGCTCAACGGGTTGCTATTTTTTCGGTTTGGGCTTAGCCGCGAGCGTTTTCCCCGCCTCGATTTCATCGTCGAAAACAAACTCCCCTTCGTCGTCTTTCTTCGGCGGATTGCCGTCATAAATCAATGCTTCGCGCCGCTGCAAATAGGCATCGCGCAAGAATGAATAACGATCGACGGCGCCGGCTTCGTCCAACACCTTTTCCGTATCCAGCAGATTAGAACGCAGGTTCACGCCTTCAAGTGCGGTGAGGCCAAGGCTGACATTGCCGTTATTGATGAGGTAAGTGGTCGGTGTCAAGAACGTGTCGATAACGCGGCCACCGGCATCGCGCACGGTGCTAGGGCCAAGAACCGGTAGCGTCCAGAAGGGCCCGGGGCCGACGCCATAGAAACCCAGCGTTTGACCAAAATCCTCATTTTGTTTCGGATTGCCCGCCGCGCCCGCCACATCGATTAAACCGCCCAGGCCGAAGGTGGTATTAATGATGACTCTGCCGGCCCCAGCAACGCCTCGCTGACCTTTGCCCTGAAATAAATCGTTGAAGAAAACCGAGACGTCATTAATATTGCCGAAAAAATTCGTTACACCCGCGCGCACGAATTTCGGCGTGACAAAACGATAGGCTTTTGCCACGGGCATCACCACGGCCTTGTCCGCCGCTTCATTGAACTTAAACACCGTGCGGTTCATCGGCTCCCACGGATCACGCGGGTCGCGCTCGCCGGGGACGGTTGTACAACTGGATAATGATGCCGAAAAAAATAGCGCGGAGAAAATAAGCGGTAGTTTGTTATTGATTCCAATCATGGGCGTTCCTGTTTGTGATTTCGACAGCCGTTTATTTCGGATCGATGCTAAAGCGCATGGATAAATCAATTGCGTTTATATCTTTGGTTAGCGCGCCGATGGAAATGCGATCGACGCCGGTTTCGGCGATGGCGCGTACGGTATCCAGGTTCACGCCGCCGGAGCCTTCTAATTTCGCCCGGCCGGCATTCAGTGTCACCGCTTCGCGCATGCGCGCCAGATCAAAATTATCCAGCAGGATCATTTTCGCCCCGGCATCGAGCGCATCGCGCAATTGATCCAGCGTCTCGACTTCGATCTGAATCGGCACAACCTTCGGCGTATTTTCTTGCGCGACGCGCAGCGCGTTCACCACGCCGCCCGAGGCAATAATGTGATTCTCCTTGATGAGCACACCGTCGTAAAGGCCGATGCGATGATTGGCGCCGCCGCCGACTTTCACCGCGTATTTTTGCGCCAAGCGTAATCCCGGCAAGGTCTTGCGCGTATCGACGATCACCGCTTTCGTACCTTTAACCGCATCCACGTAGCGGCGCGTGAGCGTCGCCGTCGCCGATAAGGTTTGCAAAAAATTCAACGCAGTGCGCTCGCCGGTGAGCAACGCGCGCGCCGGCCCTTCAATGGAGAACAAGGTCTGACCTGCCTTCGCGAGCATGCCTTCCTGCAAGCGCCAATCCATGCGCACCTTCGAGTCAATATGCCGGAACACCGCATCCACCCAGGGCTGACCGCATATCACCATCGCCTGGCGAGTAATCACGGTTGCACGACCTTGTCGCGCGGCAGGAATCAACGCAGCGGTTAAATCGCCGCTGCCGATATCTTCGGTCAGTGCTGCGGAAACTTGTGTTTCGATATTGTGTTGCAACCTCAAAGCGCTTCTCGACTGGTTTTTCAGCCTCTACGCTAACCGAAAACGCCTTGAATTTCCATAGTTTATTCCCCACCTTATATTTGAAGAAATCCTAATGGAGCGAAAACCATGCGCTTTGACAAATTAACGACTAAATTTCAGCAGGCGTTTTCCGATGCGCAGAGCCTAGCGTTGGGCAGCGATCACGCCTATATCGAGCCGCAGCATCTGTTGATTGCGCTGATCAACCAGTCAGACGGCAGCACCTCGTCTTTACTGGCGCGCGCGGGCGTCGCCGTGCCGGCGCTCAAGACCTCGCTCAATCAAGTGATCGAGCGCATGGCGAAAGTTGAAGGCGGCGCGGGCGAGGTAAACGTGTCGCGCGACCTGAGCAATCTGCTCAACGTCACCGACAAGGAAGCGCAAAAACGCGGCGATCAGTTCATCGCTTCGGAAATGTTTTTGCTCGCGCTCGCGCAAGACAAAGGCGACACCGGACGTTTGTTTAAGCAACACGGCTTGAATAAAGAACACTTGGAACAAGCTATCGCAGCCGTGCGCGGCAGCGACAACGTCAACAGCCAGGAAGCCGAAGGTTCGCGCGAGGCGTTGAAGAAATACACGATCGACGTAACCGAGCGAGCGCGCCAGGGCAAGGTTGATCCGGTCATCGGGCGCGACGACGAGATACGCCGCACCATGCAGATTCTGCAGCGGCGGACAAAAAATAATCCGGTGCTGATCGGCGAACCGGGTGTGGGCAAGACCGCGATCGTCGAAGGTTTGGCGCAACGCATCGTCAACGACGAAGTGCCGGAATCGCTGAAGGGCAAGCGCGTGTTGTCGTTGGACATGGCGCAATTACTGGCCGGCACTAAATATCGCGGCGAGTTCGAAGAGCGGCTCAAGGCGGTGCTCAAAGAAATCGCGCAAGACGCAGGCCAGACCATCATCTTCATCGATGAGCTGCATACCATGGTCGGCGCCGGGAAAGCCGAAGGCGCCATGGACGCGGGCAATATGTTGAAGCCGGCGCTGGCGCGCGGTGAGTTGCACTGCATCGGCGCGACGACGTTGGATGAATATCGCAAATACGTCGAGAAAGACGCGGCGCTCGAGCGGCGCTTCCAAAAAGTATTGGTCGACGAACCGAGCGTGGAAGCCACCATCGCCATCCTGCGCGGTTTGCAGGAAAAATACGAATTGCATCACGGCGTCGACATCACGGACCCGGCCATCGTCGCCGCGGCGGAGTTGTCGCACCGCTACATCACCGATCGATTCTTGCCGGACAAGGCCATCGACTTGATCGATGAAGCCGCCGCGCGTATTAAAATGGAAATCGATTCCAAGCCGGAAGAAATGGACAAGCTCGACCGGCGTTTGATTCAACTCAAGATCGAACGCGAAGCGGTGAAAAGAGAGAAAGACGAAGCGTCGAAAAAACGCCTAGGTCTGATCGAAGATGAAATTTCGAAGCTGGGGAAAGACTATTCCGATTTGGAGGAAATTTGGAAAACGGAGAAAGCCCAGGTCCAGGGCAGCGCCCACGTAAAAGAAGAAATCGATCATGTTCGTGCCGACATCGTCAAGCTACAACGGGAAGGCAAACTCGACAAGGTCGCGGAATTGCAATACGGCAAGTTGCCGCAACTCGAAGCGCAATTGAAGCAAGCGGAAAAATCTCACGCCGGAAAACCCGCGAACAAATTGCTGCGCACCGAGGTTGGCGCGGAAGAAATCGCCGAAGTGGTCTCACGCGCGACCGGCATTCCGGTATCGAAAATGATGCAAGGCGAGCGCGACAAGCTTGTCAAAATGGAAGACAAATTGCACCAACGCCTGATCGGTCAGGACGAAGCGGTACGCCTCGTCTCCGATGCCATCCGCCGTTCTCGCGCAGGTTTGTCAGACCCTAATCGGCCCTATGGGTCATTTTTATTTTTGGGTCCAACCGGCGTCGGCAAAACGGAACTGTGCAAAACCCTCGCGGAATTTTTGTTCGATTCGGAAGACCATTTAATTCGCATCGACATGAGCGAATTCATGGAGAAACATAGTGTCGCAAGATTGATTGGCGCGCCGCCGGGCTATGTCGGCTACGAGGAAGGCGGCTATTTGACCGAAGCAGTACGGCGTAAACCCTACAGCGTGATCCTGCTCGACGAAGTAGAAAAAGCGCATCCGGACGTGTTCAACGTGTTGCTGCAAGTCCTCGACGACGGCCGCATGACGGACGGCCAAGGCCGTACTGTGGATTTCAAAAACACGGTCATCGTCATGACCTCGAACTTGGGTTCACAGATGATTCAACAAATGGCGGGCAGCGATTATCAAGTGATCAAAATGGCCGTGATGGGCGAAGTGAAAACCCATTTCCGGCCGGAGTTCGTCAATCGTATCGACGAAGTTGTCGTGTTCCACAGCTTGGGTGACGCGCACATTGCTTCGATAGCCAAGATTCAAATTCAGTACCTCGCGAAACGACTCGCGGCGATGGAAATGAAACTCGACATCAGCGACGCAGTGCTAGCAGAAATCGCCAAGGCAGGTTTCGATCCCGTGTACGGCGCGCGACCGTTAAAGCGCGCGATTCAATCTCAGATCGAGAATCCGCTCGCGAAGCAAATTCTCGAAGGGAAATTCGGCGCGAAGGACACGATTAATGTCGATGTGAAACGTGGTGTGATTGTGTTTGAGAAAGCGTAATTTTGTAAAGAACCGCTCCGGGAGGCAGTAGTGAGGGACGCTCTCCTGGCATGCATTGCCACAGGGCAAGCTGGGTGCGGCTCGTGGCAATGCGGTCTTAGCGTGGATACTTTGTTCGCGTGCGCGGTGCGCAACCAATGCCGGCTACCCCGTGACCTCAACATAGTGGAGTTAAAGCAACGAAAAAAATCGAAAAATGGATATGGCAGTGGAGCAACTTGAAGACGCTCTAAAGATGTACTTTGAGAGCCGCTACCAATTCTGCAACGGTTCTAGGCGGGGCAGCAGAGCAACTGCTTGCCGGTTACGTCATGAGGCATGCAATGACGCCCGCCTATTCCCGAGATCGAACAACAATTACTATGATCGCGAATGGTCTAGAGGAACACGCAGGAATTGTATCTGGTCGAACTACAGAGAAAAAATTGGCGACAAACTGAATTTTGGCTACAACCACTCAAAACACGCCGGCAAGAACGATCACACAGTTCCAATTGACGCCAAATTTGAGGCACGACAGATCATTGATCGGACGTTATCGAACTATGATGCCCTTTCGGGAATTATCGAGTACGACCTGTCGGGCCGAGCGCTGGCGCCGTCTTACGGGGAGTTAATTAAAGATAGCCGGTTCGAGGAAAACAAATGACAACCTTACCGGTTCAGAGACCGTAGGGCGGAAAAGCGCAGCGCCTTCCGCCGTATGTCGAACATCGGAACAGGGCCCATCTTCAATGCCAAACGTGTCGTTACATTGCCCTTCAATGAGAACGAATTTCGTCCGCTACAATAGCTGATAAAAGATGTCGCAGATTGAGTCATTCCATGCGGCGGAAAGCGCTGCGCTTTTCCGCCCTACGGGCTGGCGGAAATAGGCGTTGACGACGAAAAAATACTTGGCGCTGCTAACATTCGACCTTCGATATCCGGACATGGGGGAATGTTGCTCGCGGTGCCGGGCAAGCGTCAATCTGCGTGCGCGGTGCGCACGAATGCGATGGCAAGCCGGCGTAGGGTGGGCATCGCGCACGCGGACTCATTCTCCCCCATTTGCGATGGCGGTTCCAGGATCGGCACTCCAATTTTCTGCATATAGACCGCGACTGGCAAAACGGTGAAACGTCGAATATGGCCAATGCACCACGCGCTTCACCAACTGATGTTTGACCGGATTGTAATGGATGTAGTCGACACAACGCTCGAAATCTCGTTCATCGCGAATTTGATGTTCCCAAAATCGCCGCTGCCAAAAATCGATTTCCGCTACGCTTGATTCGAGACGCGCTCCGCATATTTTCGTTTTCTGACAAATGTGCACAAGGGCGGCTGACATGGGCTTTGATTTTGCCCCATCGCTTTCCAAAAGCGGCGTCGTTTTGCGTCAAGAGCCAGATCGCGTGTAAATGATCCGGTAGCAAAACCCACGCATTGATGCTGAATGGCAAAGTTGAAGCAATAGGTCACGTCTCAATGCTGTTCGCTTAAGCTCGTTCGCCCTGAGCCTGTCGAAGGGTGAATGGGCTTCGACAAGCTCAGCCCGAACGGCTAATCGAACAGTATTGGGTCACGTCTTGCATTAACGCATTTACAAGAATGGCTTCCAACCCATTGCTCGCCAACTAAAGCCGGTCGATGACGTGTTTGCGTATCGGCTGTGTAAAGCAGATCCTTCACGTAGGTTACCCTCGAGCGTAGCGAAGGGTTCAGGATGACATTGCTTTTAGGATGCCACGCCAACAGGCAATGGCCCGAGGCCACCCGGTACTGGCGCGGCTCTGGCCCTAGGCCACCCGGTCAGGCTATACATTGCCACGGGGCAAGCTGGGCCACGGCAGGTCGATGTTCGATTGACTGCCCCGGCCAGGCGATGCATTACCACGAAGCAAGCTGAGTGCGGATTGTGGTAAGGCAATCGAAAAAAATGTGCAAGGGTGCGATAGCGAAGCGTACGGGGTGGGGCCTGGCTTATAGGGCCACCCCCGTATTGATCGCGCCCTACGCGAGTTGGGGCCGTGGCTGAGGCCGGGAAACCGAGGATGAATGTCGGGAAACTTTACAGTTTGACTTTTGTGCAGTCGTTAAACTTGCACCGTTGGATAAAATATCAAGCAACTACAGCTTGTTAGCCAATTATTTATTTTTTGGCATAAATAATGCTTTGTAAACAACGAGAACAGCACGGTTGTGATTAAGGAGTCAATAATCGTATCTGACCCCCATTTATGGGCTTGCTAGGCATGTTCTTGCCATACCCGCCCAAGGCGAGATATAAAAAACGGGATAGTTGAATTTCCCAACCTTATTTTCAAATTAGGAGCTTCCATGAATCTACGCACCTTGGTTGCGGCGAGCGCCGCGTTGCTATTAGCCCCAGCGGCTTGGGCCGGCTTTGTGACTTTCGAGTCGGCTGGTGCCAACCCGGCCGCGATCACATCGACGCGTGACGACTTTCGCACGGCGGTCGGCGGCGGCACAGTCGCGGGGGCCAACGGCTCTTTCGGCGGACTTCGCCGCGAGATCAACTGGGACGGCGTTCCCGACGCGCGATCCGACCCGAATCCATTGCCTGCCGACTTCTTCAACGTCAATTCGCCCCGCGGAGTCGTATTCAGCACGCCGGGAACGGGCTTCCTTGTCAGCGCCGGCACCGGCAGCACTTCGTCAACGCCCCCGCTGTTCGGCTTCTCCGGCACCTTTCAGACTTTCAGCGCGCAGAAGCTGTTTACCGCGGTCGGCAGCAACATCACGGATGTGCGTTTCTTTGTGCCCGGTACGTCGATCGCGGCCACCACCAGCGCCTTCGGCGCGATCTTCGTCGACGTCGACGTCGCCGCACTGACCAAGATCGAGTTCTTCAACGAGAGCGATTCGCTGATTTTCGCGCGAGACGTTTTGGTCGCGGGCAACCAGGGGTTGAGCTTCCTGGGTGCTGTTGCCGATGGCGGCGAGAGAATCAGCCGGGTTCGACTCACCTCGGGCCTCAATACGATCGTGTCCAACGGCGTTGTCGGCAGCGCGATTGGCGACCTCGTCGTGATGGACGATTTCCTCTATGCCGAACCGCTCCGGGCCGTCCCCGAGCCATCGAGTTTGGTGCTGATCGCCCTCGGACTGCTCGGCGGTTTGGCCAGGTTCCGTCGTCATGGGCATGGCGGCTGATCGGAAGGCAGGAAATTCAAAGACGCCACGGCGAGTATCACTGGCCACTGTCGTCCGCGGTCACTCGGGCGTTTCGTGCCTAGCATATAAAAGAAAAAGCATTGCGCCAGGCGGCAATCCTGGGAGCGGCTCGTAGCAATGTCATTCAAGCAAATTGTGCGAGTTTTGCGAATTGCCCGTATGCACTGCGGGATTAAATAATGCCCTTGATTTCTTTTTGTCGCATCGAGGCTACGGGTTTTTGGTTCATCGACATTCTGCGTGTGCTGGACATTAACGTGCCGCGAAGCTTATCCCACGTGCCTGGTAGCGATGGATGGCCTGGGAATAAATATTCACGCCAGTCTTCAGGCGTCTATGTTTTGTAGCGCAATTGGTAGCGATGAATTATCCAACCTGTAGGTTGGCGCCGACGAAGGAAGCCCAACCATTATCAATATGAAAGCGGTTGGGTTTCGTTCCTTAACCCAACCTACCAGACTAACTATCCGACAAAGATAGGTGGGTCTCGATCCGCTCGATGCGACGCTCCAGCAGCCGAACGGCATCACGATCACCGGCACCGCTTGCAACCATGAGGCCTAGGTGTTGCTCGATGGCGCCAAGACGCAATTCGCTTCGATTGAGGCGCTCTCCGTGGCCTTCCAGTTGATGGCGGATCGCTTTTAGGTGTTCGGGGATGATGTTGTCGCTCATTTCTGTCTCCCGTAGGGGCCAAATATCGGTTCGCGTCGAACTTCAGTGAATCAACTATAACTTGAGCCTGTCACGTGCACACGTCGCGGATGGCCGCGGTCGTGGCGTGGCCCCGTTGTAGCGCGCTCTAAAACACCCCGCTGCAGACTGGCAACCGAGCTAGCTGCGCAATGCGAAAAGCAGATCCTTCATTTCGTTCAGGATGACATTGCGGGATTTTGGCGGCCGTGCCGTAAGGCAATATGGGTACGGCGCCGGCCCTAGTGTCACGACACTAGGCCAGTGGCTAGCCAAGGGCTGCCCAGTGGCCATGCCCATGCCCATGCCACGAGGCAAGCTAGGAGCGGCTCCTGGCGATGCCTTACACGAAATCCGCGACTAAAGCTTGGCGCGTAACGGGATTAATTTCGTCTAACTTAACTTCGTATTGCGGATGATCGCAGCCCATGGCGATGTCGGCGCCGAACTTTAGAGTGCGAATCATCAACGGCGATAATTCGAAGCGCAGAAAGTGCACTGCGGCGGTTTTTTCGTCGTTCTCGCGCTCGAGGTCTTCATCGGCGATGGCATACACCAGCGCATGATCGGCGATGCGCAGCCAAATTTTATCTTCGAGTCCTTTTAGCTTTGCCAACATCCGCCCACGCTCGTCGACATCTTCGTATTCGATCAGCATCGTGGCTTTTAGATTCGTGCCGTCGGGAATGAGTGGGTTGTAGGCTTTTAGTTCGTCTTCGATGCCGGCTTCTTCGAAGATACGTTCGATGCGCAGCATTTCCTGAACCTGATAGCGGACGGTGAGTTCATCTTCGAATAACAGCGTAACGTGTTCGCCAAAATGCACGGTGCGGCGTTTTTTGTGCTCGATAACTTTGGTGCGAAATTCTTTGCGTGCCTTGGCGTAGGCTTCCAAGGTCATGAGTGATTCACGTTTGATTTGCGGCATATTATTCCAGTCCATACGCAATGCGCACCAAGCTGATTGGATGGGCGAGTTCCGCCGTAGTTCCGCCGTTCTCGGCGATACCTTGTTCGATATGGTGGCCGGCAAGTTGGCAATCGGAGCTGATGTAGTCGGGCTGATTTTGCGCCATGGCTTTGAATACCGGTTTGCCGATTTTCATCGCTTGTTTGTGGAATTCTTTTTTCACACCCCAAGTGCCGGCGTGGCCGGAACAGCGCTCGATCGTGTTCAATTGCGTACCCGGTAACAGCTTCAGCATCTCTTCGGTTTTTTTGCCGATGTTTTGTACGCGGCCGTGACACGGGATATGGTAGGAAACATTGCCGAGGGGTTTTTTGAAATCGGTTTTGAGCAAACCATCTTTGTTGCGCGCGACGAGATATTCAAACGGATCGTACATCGCTTCTTTCACCGCTTGCACGTCGGCGTCATTCGGAAACATCAGCGGCAACTCTTGTTTGAACATTAACGTGCAAGACGGAATCGCGCTCAAAATCGCGTAGCCGTCTCTCGCTAGTTTGATCAAATGCGGAATATTTTTTTCTTTCAGCGCGGCGACGGAATCGAGATCGCCCAGTTCCAATTTCGGCATGCCGCAGCATGCTTCTTTCTCAACCAAGATATGAGGGATTTCATTGTGCGTGAGAATTTTGACGAGATCGTGACCGATGCCGGGCTCGTTGTAATTTACAAAACAGGTCGAGAAAATCGCGACTTTGCCCGGCGTGCGTTGACCGTCGTTGATCGGGAAACTATTGTCGGGCTTCGCGCCGCGGCGGAATTTTTTGTTGGCGTAACCCGGTATCCAGGCTTTCTTGTCGACGCCCAAATGGCTTTCCATCAGGCCGCGCATTAGTTTGGTTTTGTTTATGGCGTTAACGGTTTGCGTGACGATGGGAATGCCTGCGAATTGGCCGAGCTTGTCGGTGCTGGACAATAATTTATCGCGAAACGTGCCGCCGGTTTTTTTGAATTCGATGGCTTTGGCACGCAACATGGTGTGCGGAAAATCCAAGTTCCACGGATGCGGCGGGACGTACGGACATTTGGTCATGAAACACAGATCGCACAGGTAACACTGGTCGACAACGTCTTTGTACTTTTCTTTTGCAATGCCATCGACTTCCAAGGTCGGGCTTTCGTCGACCAAATCGAACAGCTTGGGAAACGCGCCGCACAAGCTCACGCAGCGCCGACAGCCATGGCAGATGTCGAATATGCGCTCTAGTTCATGCGTGACTTTTTCTGTGTCGTAATACTCGGGATTTTTCCAGTCGATGGGACGCCGGGTGGGGGCTTCTAGATTGCCTTCGCGCATGATTTAGGAGTCGGGATTTAGGATTGAGGATTTAGAGTAGAGCGAAAAACAAACACCAGAAAAGCAAAGGGTGAAAGATAAACGACCTTTCACCCTTCATGGCGCTAGGCCAGTGGCTAGCCTAGGGCTACCCCGCTTTTCACTTTTTAACGCTGTTAGTCCGCCAGAGCATCCAAGGCTTTCTGAAAGCGATTGGCGTGCGAACGCTCGGCTTTAGCCAGTGTCTCGAACCAGTCGGCGATTTCGTCGAAGCCCTCACCGCGCGCGGATTTGGCCATGCCGGGATACATGTCGGTGTATTCGTGGGTCTCGCCGGCGATGGATGCCTTGAGATTGTTACGCGTGCCGCCAATGGGCAGGCCAGTTGCGGGATCGCCCACGATTTCCATATATTCCAAATGGCCGTGCGCGTGGCCAGTCTCGCCTTCCGCAGTGGAGCGGAACACGGCGGCGACGTCGTTTTGGCCTTCTACGTCAGCCTTCGCTGCGAAATACAAATAGCGACGATTCGCTTGCGATTCGCCGGCAAATGCGTCTTTCAGATTTTGATGAGTCTTGCTGCCTTTTAGATCCATGCTGCTCTCCTTGGGTTGTAATAACGTCCGTTCGGTACTTGAAACCCTCGAAAAACCATACCGACGGAATGTAGACTTAGTCTAAGATTATAAGAATTTCGTTCAACCACTGTCAAATCGAACCGGCTTTTTGCCGACGGGTCCGCGTGTAAATCGCGGTTCGCGCGTGAGAAAAGGCGCGAGCTCCGTCAAGGCAAGTTTATACACGTCACGCTTGAAATCGATCACGCTTTCCATCGGCACCCAATACTCATTCCAGCGCCAGGCGTCGAATTCCGGATGATCCGAGGCGCGTAAGCTGACATCCGTATCGCGGCCGACTAAACGTAACAAATACCAAATCTGCTTTTGCCCGCGATAATTGCCGCGCCATTCGCGACGGATCCACTGATCCGGCACTTCATAACGCAGCCAATCTCGCGTTCGCCCTAAAATACGGACATGTTTGCGCAATAGACCAACTTCCTCGGTGAGTTCGCGATACATCGCCTCTTCGGGCGTCTCACCGTGTTTAATGCCACCTTGCGGAAATTGCCAAGAATGCTCCTTAACCCGCTTACCCCAAAAAACTTCGTTCTTAGGATTGCACAACACAATGCCGACGTTCGGGCGGTAACCATCTCGGTCAACCATGTTACACCGCCAAATTTCTTTAATATCAAGAAGATTGTGTCACATTTCGCGGGGCATTTGAAGTGCTATCAGCCGTAAAAAGCAGCCGTGTTGATTGGCGCGTGGATAGTGATCTCTGGCACGGTCGGGTCGGAGAGGTAACAGCCATGGCTTTTGAAGAGTAGGCGCCGCTGTAGCACGGTAAATTTGTTCTCACGTAGCCCGAGGCCCGGGTGCGGCGTTTTTTGTCATGCGCAAATAGTCGAAGACGCGGCGGGTGCAGAAGCAGAGTTTGCGCATCATCTGGGCGATGGACTCGGTCGTCTGAAACGACTTGAGGATGCCGATGGCGAAACGGCGCAGGCGCGTGATGTTTTCCGGGCCGTGACCGGTACGGATGCGACTGCGATCTTCGTCGTGGTTCCAGTCGATGATGTGATGGGTGCTCTCGATGCTCCAATGGCCGCGATTGATCGCCGGCACCTGTTGCGCAGACGCCTCGTTTGGCGTCTGGCTGGTGATTCCCAGAGCGATCTCGTGCGATCGCTTGCCGGTTTTCTTTTCAATCGATTCGCGCTCGATCAGGACGGCCTGACCGACATGAGGGAAGTCGAGATGGGTATTGAGCGCCGTGCTGCACCTGATGCGCCGCGTCTCGATGCGGCCATGGTCAGGCGGCGCCACCTCGACGAAGTCCGGAACGCCCCGCCGTTCAAACAGCAAGGCGATATCGCGTTCGAGACTGGGCGGGTTGCTTTCGACGGTAAAGCTATAGTGGGCCCCGCGCCCAATGAGGTACTGCGCCAGGTTGCGTTGCTTCAGCAGGGCATCGGCCGTGCCCCCCTTGCCGGCGACCTGGCCGCCATGGGGCAGGGGGACCGCCCTGCCAATCTCGTTGGTGCGCTTTTGCTCATCGCTTCCGGCTACGGGCAAGGCGCCCACTTTTTTGGGGTGTGGTCAACAGACCACAAGTGGCAGAGGTTCGACTCAGGGCCGATCACACTCATGATGTGCGCTTGCCGGCCTGCGTCGTCGATCGCGTTCTTCATGGTTTTACCATCCATCGCCAGCGCCTTGTCGTGCTTGCCCCACGCCTGGTTCCAGGCATTGAGCGCCCGATCCAGCGCGTCCGGTTCCATCCTCACCAGACAATCGCGGATGACAAATTCGCTGGGCACCACATAGCGCCCGTGCTCGCGCCGGCAACCGAAGCGTTCCCGCGCTTGTTGTCCCAGGCTTTCGGCCCAGTCGTGGGTAATCCGGCGCTCGCTGAGCGCGAGTACCCGTGAGCCGACATTGCGCCGGCGCCAGTCCGGCAGGATCAGGAACCGACTGTTGTTGGCGATGAGCCTGAGCCGGTCATACTGCGTGCCAAAGTCCCAGCCGATCCAGCGATTACGAACGCCGCATTTGAGCGCCGCCGCCGAGACGTTGATCTGTGCCACCCACTGCTCGCGCCACGTGGCGACATACCAGATCGACTCGCCGATCTTCGCCCGATCCCCCAGATAATGATGCTGCGCCATCTGTGTTCGATAGCGGGCTTCCTCGCTGCGCTCTATCGGACGCACTTGAAGCTCCGATCGCACCGCCGTCATAGGGTTCGTCGATGCCATCCCGTGCGTTATACCGGAATGTTTCGGACTTGTTCAGCTTTGGTGATTAACTCTTTGACCTGGTGTTCAATTTCATGGAGGGCAAATTCACCCTGGCCGCTGTAGCGCTCCGCCTTGACGTCTTTACCGTGAGCAGCGATCGAGAAACGCTAATGGAATTGGCTCTTGCTTATTTGGCGTGGCAATCACCGTGCCAAAAACGGTTCTGCGAAGGCGGCACTACGAAACCGTCCAGCAATCCCGAAGCGATTCATCGGGAAAGTAATGAAAGTTATGCTTTAAAATTTGGAGGTGCGTTGAAAATCGACTGCTTTGCCTTACTTGAAATGACAGAACTGGGTATTTATCAGGCGCTGAGTATGTGTCGAAAAACTTTACAGCCAAATCGTCGTTTAATGACTAAAAGATGGGAACTCTCTCACCGAAACCTTCGACAAGGGGTGTGGGCTATAGATAAAAACGTCGAAACCACCCTGGCCAGCGAGCGGCTCTACCGAATTGGATCAAAACCAATACTGTTTAGTTAGAAAGAATTCTTGGTTTGGGGTTGCATGGCTGATTGATAGGGTCCCCCCTTTTCCTCGCCCCATAGTTGCTGGTTCTCTTTTTGACTCCTCGAATATTTCG
>JBKJHT010000254.1:0-12276 GCA_046598945.1 Burkholderiales bacterium
AAGACGCACTTGGCAAATCGCAAGGTGATCTTGCGTAGCAAGAGGCCCGAACTGGTCAAACAGGAGTTCTATGCATTACTCCTTACGCACGCAGCAATTCGTAAACTCATGACAGAGGCTGCGGATCGCACGCAGCAGAGTGCTGTTGACCTATCGTTTATTCATGCCGTGCGAATTCTTCAGCGCAGAATGCCCTTGGTTGGCGCCATTCCCCCCTAAGCACCGGCAGGATTGGCTTGATAGCCTATTACGTGAGATGGCTTCCCACCGCGCTGTGACGAGTCGAGGCAAACGAAATATTCGAGGAGTCAAAAAGAGAACCAGCAACTATGGGGCGAGGAAAAGGGGGGACCCTATCAATCAGCCATGCAACCCCAAACCAAGAATTCTTTCTAACTAAACAGTATTAGACTCAAACCATATTTGGACAAGGCTGAGGATTGCATTGCTGGGTCGAACAGTTAGATAATAAGAGTGTACGCGATTTGGTGATTTCTCACTTTAGGTTTGGCTTAAACAGAAAAGGTGGACACTATGGATCGAACCCATCCATCTCGCTGGGTAAATACCCGCGAAGCAAGTACGTTGCTACAGGGCTTCATGCCACACAAAACGGCTCAGGCATGGCTCGACAATGATCGTAAAATCGATCCCGTCATACCCTTTTCCTATTCCAGCGGTGAAGTGCGTTATCGATCGATTGATCTGGAACAGTTCATTTTGCGTTACTTGGCGCCAGGCGCCAAGGTCGATTTTTTCGAGCAACGCAAGCGGTCGGAGCGACGCCGAGCGATAGATCGGCGCCGGAATCCAGAAATTCGCCTATCGCCCGCGGCCGAGCGGCGCCATGGGCGCACCCCCGACCGGCGCGAAGAAATTACCATCGACCGCCGGTCGGCGGCGACTCAGCGCTAGAAAACGCCCCATGGACAGGCGACGCATACTTGGGTGGGCGGCAGGTACCGCCGCGAGCCTGCTGACGCCGTTGGCCGTTGCCGCTCAAGCGACGACACCGAGCCAGCACCGTGGCCCATTCTATCCGCGTCGGTTTCCGCTCGACAAGGATTTCGACTTGACCGTCGTCGCAGGGCAGGGGAGTACCGCGTTTGGTGAAATCGTTACCGTCTCCGGGCGCGTCACCGATGTCGACGGGCAAAGCCTGAGCGGCGTCACGATTGAGATTTGGCAGGTCAATGGCCATGGCCGTTACCACCACGAGGGCGATGACTCCGATAAACCGATCGATCCGAATTTTCAGGGCTACGGCGCAGTGTTATCCGACGCGGATGGGCGCTATGGTTTTCGCACTGTGAAACCCATCGCGTATCCCGGCCGCGCGCCGCATATTCACTTCGCATTGACACCGAAAACCGGGCGGCCGCTAGTCACACAAATGTACGTTGCAGGGGCGCGCGAAAACGCCGACGATTTTTTGCTCAATGGCATACGCGACAAAGCACAGCGCGAACGCTTAATCGTCGCGCTGGAAAAATCCGGCGCTGAGTTACGCGGAAACTTCGATATCGTTTTGCCCAAACTGGGCTAATCGTCCTAATTCTTTCGCCAGCGATCCGAATGGGATTGGCTCGATTCTGGTTAACATTCCCAACAATAACAAATCCCTCGATATTCTCCTCTACGGTGTATTGGTCTACGAACTACTCGAGACATTACAGCGAAAACTCACCACGCCGGCCGTGATCACACGTCTGAAGGAAAATGTTGCGCCGGATGTTTTGGTGGCGCATATGTCGTGCACCGATGTCGTGATTGCGCTTAGGTATTCGGGCATGCCAACGGCGCCGAATCTGCGCCTGTTACAGATACCGGGCGCGGGTATGGATCAAATTAATTTCGCCGAAGTGCCGCCACAGGCGCGCGTGTGTAACGCTTACGGCCACGATGTCGCGGGCGGGGAATACGTCGTCATGGCGATGTTGGCGTGGTGTCATGAATTCGTCTCAGCGCATGAATCCATGCGGGCCGAAAGTTGGCATATGAGCGGGCGCACCGGTGCGCCGCTGCACGAAGAGTTGTACGGCAAAACCGTCGGTATCCTGGGCCTGGGCCCGATCGGTCTTGCCGCTGCGCGCCTGGCCAAGGCTTTCGGCACCACGGTGTTGGGGTGCAATCGCACGCTGATCGCTACGCCGGAATTTATCGATACGATTTATCCGCTGGATCAGTTGCATGAATTTCTCCGCCGCTGCGATTTCGTTGCGGTATGTATTGCGTTAGCGCCGCAGACGGTGGGGTTGATCGACCGCGCGGCTTTGGCGCAAATGAAGCAAACGTCAGTCATTATTAACGTCGCCCGCGGCGCGATGGTCGATGAAGACGCGTTGTATGATGCGTTGCGCGAAAAAACCATCGCGGGGGCCGTCATCGATGCGTGGTATCACTATCCAACGCCGAACGATTTCCATGTTGCGCCATCAAAACATCCGTTTGCGTCTCTTTCGAATGTTTTGATGACGCCCCATTCGTCGATTTGGACGCGCGGCATGATCGAACGACGCTGGAGCGATATTGCGAAAAATATCGATGCCCTTGCGACCGGGGCGAAACTCAAAAATATTGTCCGCCAACCACTACGCTGACGGCGCGACGGAATCTTTGTCGGTTGGCGTGGGGTCGGGTTTGGGGTCGGACACCACACGATTGCGGCCACGGGCCTTGGCCTCATAGATCGCCATATCCGCGCGGTTCAGTATCGTGGAAATTTCTTCTCTGGCCCGATACTGCGTTACGCCGATCGATACGGTGATGCGAAAAGATGAGAAAGATTCCACGTGCGGCGCCTGCGTTATGCATCACGTAGACCATGGTCAGGCTCGACGCCAGCATTTGCGGCGCCGTCAAGCTTGGATCGCTGAACTTGAGATTCAACTGGGTTCGAAATAGTAAATAAAAAAGCGCGGTGAAGAATAAGATCAATAATCCGGCGATGACCAAGATTTTGCTGTCGAGGAATCCAAGCCAACTACAAGCGAAGATCAGAAACAATACCAGTAGTGAAGTAAACGCCGCGATGTAGTAACGGCGCATTCGCACCGCTTGCTTGGTGTCTTCGGGCCGGGAATTTTTTGTGGCGGGCATGGAAGACGAATTGACGGCTCAAAAAAGTGAAAAGAATTTCGCATGCAGAGGAATCATCGGTAGATAAAGCTGCCGCGAAATTTGAATCGCCCGCCCAACCAGGCGAAATGAATATATCATAACTTCGCTAAGATCAAGGGCGCCGCGTTGGGTTTTGATCCGTCTACCCATTGCCCCGCAGTCGCGACGTTAGTTTTCTAGCCGAATAACGCAGCGAGTCCTGAAATCGTTGCTTTCTTCCGTCACGCCATCGCAACGTTTTGGTAGAATACGGGCTCATTGCCTTCGCGTTTTGTTTCTCGAAGCACTGCCTCGGCCCGGGTGGTGAAATTGGTAGACACAACGGACTTAAAATCCGTCGGACTCTAAACGGTCCGTACCGGTTCGATTCCGGTTCCGGGCACCATTTGATAGTTTAAGGAAGTCCAAAGAAGTCCACAAAACCCATGTAAATTAAAGCATTGCGGGTTTTTTGTTGTCCAGCTCAATGCAGTAACATCTATTGCAATCCGGCTAAATTTGCAGTAACTTATGCAGTAACACCCCTTGTTACTGTTTTTCACTTGGAGAGTTACTGCTTTTTACGGGAGTTACTGCAATGGCGCGACACAAAATAAAAGCAGATGTAACGATCAAGAGCATCAAGCCCAAAAAGACAATGTTTCGCGTGAATGATGGCGATGGGCTTCATTTGCTGGTCAAGCCGGATGGTGCGAAGTGGTGGCGATTTGATTACTCCATCGGTGGCAAGCGCAAGACATTATCTCTTGGGGTTTACCCCGATACAAAGCTGAGTGCTGCCCGGAAAAGCGCTGACAAGGCGCGCGAATGGGTAGCGGCAGGCACTGATCCCAGCGATGTACGCAAGGCGGGTAAGGCGCAACAAGCCAAGGCGCTGGAAGCCGAGCGGCGAATTGATGAAGGGCTGGCTGCTGCCGGTTCTTTTGAAGATGTCGCGCGTGAATGGGCGACTGTGCCCACGAGCAAGCGATCTGAAAAGCAAACGGAAAGAATTATCGGGTGGATGGAAAAGGATATTTTCCCTTGGATGGGAAGACGCCCGATAAATGAAATCACCACGCCAGAAATTGACGCGACTATCCAGCGCATCGTGGATAGGGGCGCATTGGATATTGCCCGGCGCGTCCTGTGGAACTGTGGCCGGATATTCGGCTACGCCGCCAAGAAGGGTTATTCGCAAGGCGATCCTACCGCGCGTTTATGCGAATATATGCCAAGCAAAAAAGTGGAACACCATGCCGCCATTATCGAACCCAAGGCCGTTGGCGGGCTGCTGCGGGCGATAGACAGCTATCAAGGCTACCTTGCTACCAAGTGCGCCCTGCGCATCGCCCCACTGGTATTCGTGCGCCCCGGCGAACTGCGCAAAGCAGAATGGGCGGAAATTGACCTCGACAAAGCGGAATGGAACATACCCGCCGAACGGATGAAGATGCGCGAACCGCACCTTGTCCCCCTGTCCACTCAAGCGGTAGAACTCCTGCGCGAACTTCGCGCACTCACCGGCGGCGGGCGCTATGTGTTTCCGGGTGCGCGCACCAATGGCAGGCCGATGAGCGATAACGCCATACTGGCAGCACTGCGGCGCATGGGCTTTGCCAAGGATGAAATGAGTGGCCACGGCTTCCGGGCAATGGCGCGCACTATTCTTGATGAAGTGCTACAGGTGCGCCCTGACTACATCGAACACCAGCTTGCCCATGCCGTGCGCGACCCGAACGGGCGCGCCTACAACCGCACGGCGCACCTTGCCGAACGCCGGAAGATGATGCAGCAATGGGCAGACTATCTGGACAAGCTCAAGGCAGGGGCGGACGTGATACCACTGCACAAAAAAGCGTAAGGAACAACAGAGGTGGTAGAACAGGGTGGGGGTAAACTAAAGAACAAAAACGAATAGGCAGTTCAGTTAAAGAACGCCTGCACTGCTTCAAGAAAATCGTGAGTGGCACGCTCGTTCACATCCTCGCCAATATCCAGCTTTTCGACCAGCTCGTTTTGGTGCCCGAACATCTCCAGCAGCAACGGGCTCAGTTCATTCAGGTCGAACGACCATCCGACCATGCCGGGTTCACCGGCCACGTTTTCACCTGACAGTAACAGCGACAGGATGAGCGGCACAGACTGGTCTATGCGGCTGGCGAAGAAAGACCAATACGGCCATGCGGCAAACAGTTTGCCAAACCATTCACGCACCTCCGGGATGGTCTCAATCTCGCGCGGGTCTTCGTCATGGCCGTGGAATACCAGCGTTACCGCACCCTCGCACTCATGGCGGAAGAGCAGTCACCGGACAGGCTTTTGAGCGCGGCCAGCACTTCCGATATGTCGCCTGCGGTGATCGTGGCAGAATCGCAAACGACAAAAACTTGCTGGTCTTTGGCGGGTGAAAAGCGAGGTGTGGGCATTAGCTGGCAGCTTCGATTAGCGCGATTTCTTCTTGGGTCAGGCCGTAGAGCTGATAGATGAATTGCTCGATTCTCTCTTCCAGTGTTGTCGTATCTGCCTGAGGGCTATTGGTTTTGATGGCGATGATACTATCGACACACGTAACTATCTCGCGGCTCGCGTCTTCGGATATTTGAGGCACCGGATAATCATTCAGCATATCTTTGGTAAAAGTTGTTCCCTGATTGTAACTTGATGCTGGATACCGTTCTTTGAAGTAAAACAACGCCAGCGGATGATTCAAGAGGGCTAGAAGAATCTTCAGCACCCTCACCTCAGATGCGGTCACGACAAGAGTAGTCTTTCCTGGAATAAAAGTGCCATCCTCATCAAGACATACATCTAAAAGGTTAAGACCTTTCGCAATCAGCTTCGGCTTTACGGACTTTTTGCCGTAGGAATTCGGAAACGCAAGGAGAAAAGCGGCTTTCTCGACTACTGGATAAAGATACCTGCTCCCCAAATACACCATTTCACGGGTCCCCCATCGTGAGACATACTTCCCGATGGTTCCTGTGTTGATGATTTTAAAAAACTTGCTCGTATCCGGCTCCTGTGAACCATTTTGTATGAATACCTGGAGTTTGTATGCATCAGAAGTTGCGCATGAGTTCTCACAACATCCGAGCGAACTCAATCGGCTCCCCGATTCATCCAGTTTTGCGAGGATACCCATGTTGTCCGAGAACAGCCAATCGTAGGCAAATGGCGATTTGAACTCTATCTTTGAGATCGTTCGCTTTATAGCAATCGTGCGCCCATCGAAGTTACGAACGCTGACGGCTTGTGGCTCTGCACAGCTAAAGACCGTGACAATTGCATCCACTTTCGCGCTTTCAAAAACTTCCCGTCCTGCATGTAGTATTGAGGCGAGCTTCGATGTGGTAAGCCGCCTCATCTCATTGCCAAACGGTTTTGATATCCACTTATCTGGCGTGATGAACGACAGTACGCCTGCGCCATTTAGATTGTTGAAGCCGATTTCGAAAAATGCTATGTAAATATCCCAATTACCTTTTGTAAATGTAAAGTCTGATTGAACTGCCTTCCGAAGCGTTGGCGACGACCTCGTCATTTCTTCTGAGTCGATATAAGGGGGATTCGCAATCACCACATCAAAACCGTTCTTTGTATGGAATACTTCGGAGAAGTAAATTCCGAAGTCGAAGGTGACTTCATAGCCGAGACTCCTCTTGGAACTGGCGAACGCCTGCAATAGCTCCTCGTCAATCTCATGTTTCAACCGCTGCTTCTTGTCATGATGCGCTTCATCAAAGTAATCGGCCTTGAGTTTTTCGATCTTCTGGATACGAGGAGACTTGAAGGGGAAACCGAGCAGGGAATTCCCCACGACGATTTTGTAATCGAGGTTGGGCAGCGGCTTGATTTGCTGCACGTCCTCCTCATCCACCACGAGCGAGAGCCAGAGCCGCAGCTTGGCGATTTCGACTGCGCCGGGGTCAATATCCACGCCGTAGATTGAATTGTGAATGGCGTGGCGTTTGAAATAGTAGGCGGTGCGTTCTGCCACGTCGTTGAAGTAGGGTGTCAGCGCCAAACGTGCGCGGACAATTTCAGTCATCATGCCCACCGGGAAAGCGCCGGAGCCGATGGCGGGATCGCAAACAGTGATGTCGCGCAATAGCACATCAATCTCACGCGCAAACTTGCGGATGGCATCGGGAGGTTTGGGATAGTGGTCGCCTTTTGTTCCTGCGGCGATGGCGGCGGCGTAGTGGGCGAACTGGTCGCTCTGCCGAATCCATTCCTCCAAAGCCTGCCGGGCAACCAGAACCCGGTGCTGGACTTCGGTAAACTCCTCCTGCGCTGCCCTGGCCTTGGGCTTTTCTGATGAATCGACGAAAAGGGGTGACTGCATCTCAGGCTGTGGAGGGGCTGCACCGATTGGCACCGTAGGGTGGTTGAGCGCCGTGTCGAGATAGTTGATGAGACTTTCTTGGCACATGTAGTGGACGATCTCGCGCGGGGTATAGAACGCGCCAAGCCCCTTGCGCCGATTGTCCTCAATGAGATTCTCGAAAACCTTACCGAGCATTTCGGGGTCAATGGCGACTTCTTTTTCCAGCGGCTCGGCTTCGTTGACCGTGAAGTTGTAGCGGTCGAAAACATCGAGGATGCCGGTGCCGGTGTCGCCAGCGGCTGACAACTCTTGATTGGTGAACAACGCATTGGTGAAGCTGATGTTGGTTTTCACCCAATCGTAGCCTGCCAGCGGCTCGAACAGCCCGCCGTTCAGAAACGGGATGCGGCACGCGAAGGTTTTGCACCATGCCTCGTGGCCGCGATCCGTGGCGAGGGTGTCGTAGAACAGCGGTTCGAGCACGTCGTTGAACAGGCACTTCTTCTCGCTGATGGCATGGTCGGCGAGCAGGCGCAGAAAATTGCGTCGGCCGTCGCCCCACTTCCCGCCTCTGGCAACGCCGAGCCAGCCTTTCTTTTGAATGAAATAGAGAAACACAATCTGGCCAAGCAGCTTCTTGGCGAAGTCCACCGTGGTGACGCCCTTCGCCTTGAAATCATCGCGGGTTGCCTTGTCACTCTTCACAATGGCAGCAAGTGCGGCCTCGGTGTTCTCGAAGAGCCGCACATACTCGCCGAAGAATTCCTTGGTGACAGACTCGACGCTGAATGCCTCTTCGATTTGCGCGAGCGTTGGGCTGGTGGTCGTGTTTTTGAGCAGCGCGAGGAAGCGGCTCTGCGCGGTGTGACATTCCTCGTCCGTGCCGACGAGATAGGAATAGCGCCGGGCTGGCATGAGGCGCTCATCTGGTTTGATCTTGCCGGTCTTCGGGTCGCGCTTGGTCGCGTATTCCATGCGGACATACGAGAAGCGCCAGGACTGCGAATCCGGCGCGACGAAGGCGACGAGCGCCGCTTCCTTGTAGGCGTTGTCTTCGCCTTCGCCGCGCTTGAGCTTGTGGGCGACAAAATCACGGAGCGCGGTGCGGGTGCGCTCCAGCTTGAAGGATTCAGTGAGATGAACCACGAGCACGTCAGCCAGTTCACCCTCGGGGGATTCAAACGTGCCGAGGCGGTGGCAGCTTTTTATATGGTCTGTGAACGCATGGGGCACCCCCATTGAGGCAATGACTTTGGATTCGTTAAAACCATTGCACAGTTCGTTGATGAAGTCGCGGTAGCGCTTCTTGTCGAAAGCGGCTTTGAAGGTGTCGCGGACGATGCGCTGGGCGGTGGTCTTGTCCATAGGTTAAGGCAGGTAGGAGGAAAGTATCACTTCCCGAGGCGCTGACGATGCGTTCTTATCCACTTTATGCGGTGTGCCCAGCAGATATTGATTGGCGATTTCTTTACGCAAAATCGCCAGCATTTCAAGCGGGGCGGCGGTTTTATCGAATGCTTCTTTAATCTTCCGTATGGTGTGCTTGCCGACCCTACCTTCAGCAATGATCTGTTCAACATGCAATCTGAATTTTTTATCTTCCGCATTGAAGGCATCGCAGTTGCGAAAATCACGGGCGCGCAGACGCTTCAAAATAATAGCCTCGTTGCCGCTACCCGCTGCGGTTGCTGGCATGATGCTTTCAATCGTTGGGTTTGTGGCATTTTGGTATCCGGCCTTGTTTTTATCCAGGAGCGGATAGAACTGTTCCGGTGGGATAGTCTGCCTGGCTTCGCCGGGTGTGGTTTCAAGGGTTTCGGCTGTGGTAAAAAAATCCAACTCTTCGGCAAACCCCGCATGGGAATGGGCGCGAAAAAATTTATCCAGCCGGTCTTGGCGAAAATAGGTAATCACAGCGGGGCGATCCGGCATCGGTACAGCGTCTGGATTGTCTGCCGGGGGTGGCTCGGGCGCGTGCAAGCGGGTTGAGCGCGCCTTGCGCGGCAGCCCGAGAATACGCTTGAAGAGTTCCGGCTGTTTTACTTTCACGTCGAGAATCTGGCGCAGGTATTTCAATTCGCTCTTGGATTCGGCCTCGTCGCCTTCGGCAGCTTTCTTGGTGTTGATGCGGTCGAAAAGATTGTGTGAGGTAATCTCTTCGTCACCCGTCAAAAGCCGTGCATCGTTACCCAATAATTTGATGAAGGCATGAATTTTGGATTTAGCAGATTCGGTCAGCGCGATCTGGTCGTTGCCTTCGTCAGTGGGGAAAAAATTGTAGGTGAAGATGGTCTTGAATTTTGTGCCGACGCGATTCACGCGCCCGACCCGCTGCATCATACGGCTGGGATTCCACGGGATGTCGTAATTGATGACGGTGGCGGAGCGATGCAGGTTCACGCCTTCCGCGAGGATGTCCGTGGTAACGAGGATGCGGCAATCGTCGCGCCATTTGCTGTTGGCATCGAAGTTGGCGATGACGTTGCGGCGCTGCTCAGGGCTGGAGGCAGAGCTAAACAGCAGTGTCTTGGGTTCGACTTCTTTCTGGATGAGTTTCGCCAGATAACTTGCGGTGTCGGCAAACTCGCTAAAGATGATCAGCTTGCCGGTTTTGAATCCCGGATTCGTAGAGAGTTCGCGCTTGAATTCTATCCATTTTGGGTCGCGCGTCACGCTCGCCCATGATTGCTTGATCGCACGCAACGTATCCAGGTCGGATGCGACATGCTGGCGGAAAACGGGGGTGAAATCCGTGGCGGAAAACTTCTCCACTTTCTCCTCAAGAATGAGTGCCTCAATCGCGGCATCATTGCCATCTTCCATGAACTCCAGCACCTTATGGCTATATTTCTGGCTGGTATAAACGACGCCTTCATCAAAGGCTTGCAAGACAAGCTGGTGCGATTTGATGAAGCGATCAAGGGTTTCCCTGAATGCGTGGAAGCTGCTTTCCAAACGCTTTACCAGCAGAATCTTCATGAATTTGGCAAGGTTGCGTTGACCCTGTACGGCGCGCTCTTCAATTTCTCCGGTGTAATAGTCCGGGTTGAGCGCTTGATACCTTGCCCAATGGAAGTCAGCACTGGTAATGCTTACCAGGCTACTCATAAAGACGGCGGCTTCCGACGTGTTGAGCTGATAAAGCAATGGCACAGGATCGCTGATTTGAGGAAACCAGATTTTCTGTTTTTTCAAGTCGTCGCCGTAGAACTTTTCAATTCCGCTACGGGTACGCCGAACCATGACATATTTGAGCACACGATCGCGCAGCTCATGGGCATTTTTCCCGACTCCCGCGATGTATTGCTCGGCATCATCCAGACGATGCAATCCCTTGAGGCGCTTCCGCAGTATTTCAAAAAACGCCTCCAGATTGCGTAAGCCGGGGATGGTGCTGTTGCGCGGTGGTTGGAACAGCTTCAGTTGGCTGTAGATGTCATCAATCGTGTTGTTGTAAGGCGTGGCGGAAACGAGGATGACGCCCTTGTTTTGGCAAATACGTGTGAGCAGCTCATAACGCTGGGTCGAGTCGCCTTTGAAGCGGTGTGATTCATCAATGAAGACGTATTTGTAGCTCTCGATGTCTTGCTCCAGAATATCTTCAAGCTTGCCAAGAGAGACGCACTTGTGGCCGGGTATGCCGAAGTCACGAAACACGCTGGGCCATGCGCCGGGGCTGTTTTCATCTAGGAGGCTAGGCGGCGCGATGACCAGACTGCGGCCATCAAGCTGGAGTGCCAGTAACGCTGACATGTAGGTTTTACCCAAGCCCACCACGTCGGCAATGAAGACGCCGCCGTAGGATTTAAGCATCTGCTGCGCGGTGAAAACGGCATCTTCCTGATATTGCAGCTTCTTGAAAGTTGGCGGCAACATGCCCATGCTTAGCTTGGAGCGGTCGCCCAGATAGTCACGGAAATATTCCGTCAGGAATTTCAGGTAAAGTTCGTGCGGTGTAAAAAAGGCAAAGGGAGATTCTTTTTCTACCGTGTCAATAATGGTGTCGTGGACATCTTTCACATCCACCGCATCCGCCCAAAGTTCGTTGAAACGATGTAGCGCGTAATCGTGTTCTTCGGGTTCATTGAGCAGCACATTGAACTCAAGGTTCCCCTCTAGTCCGCTATGCGACAAGTTGCTTGACCCCGTAATGACGTAGCCGTGATGCACGTCAGGCGTTGCCTGTTCGGGGGTCATGATGTAA
Organism: Burkholderiales bacterium; assembly: GCA_046598945.1. Taxonomy (GTDB): domain Bacteria; phylum Pseudomonadota; class Gammaproteobacteria; order Burkholderiales; family JALYOK01; genus JALYOK01. The sequence continues at coordinate 11,634 of JBKJHT010000254.1, forward strand.
ATCTTGGCGTGGATGTTCTGTTCCTTATACAGTTTTACTTCCAACTTGCCCGAACGAATCCACGCGATAAATTTTTGGATGCCTGTCTCGATAGCAAGCGAATCCTGCGCATCAACCAGCTCCTTGCGCAGCATCCTGCCAAAGGTATTTTTAACCTCAGCGGTGGACGGCGTGCTCTCGCTCGTCTCTTCTTTGGCGATTTGGATAAGGCCGTGAACAACCTGCTCGTTTTTCAGGCCGATGAGGATGCGGACTTTTTTGACTGATTCGAGCGCGGGATAGAGCCGGAAAAAGCCGCTGATAAAAAAGTATCCGACGAGGCAATCGAAGTCATGCGTGAGCGGCAGGATTTTTTCCAGCCGCTTGCTCAGCGTGTTTTCACCCTGGTTGGTGAGGAATTTTTTTGGCGTTGGAGGGTGGTTGTCTGACATCTTCGTTATTATTTCCCCTGAGCGGTGCTTGGTTCTGCGAAGTTCGGTAATGTACTGTAAAGTCCAGCATAATCCAAGTGATCCGGCATGTATTGATTCGGCATCAACAATGGTGCGCCAGCCGCGTCACACTTGCCCGGCTGGCGTGGTCCACAATCAAAGGGATGCGTGAAAGGCGCGATGACGATGGCAAAGGCCCACTCCTGGGATGA
>JBKJHT010000021.1:0-19542 GCA_046598945.1 Burkholderiales bacterium
GTCGACGGGTGCGGAGCGGCCAACAGCTGGTCTGTCGAGCGCGCTGCCCAATTCGCCCAAGAGCGGCCGTTGGCTGCTCCTGGCGGCCAAGGGCCGTCGCACGATTGTCGAAATTCAGCGCCCGAAAGCTGCCGCTCGCGGTCGCAAAAAAGTAGGTTTTGAATAGCTAAGACGTCGCGTTGGGCATCACCGCGACGCTCTACGTGTGTAGCTATAGCGCTTTGCCAGCCACTTGCTCCCGACACCGTTCGCTGGGCTGAAATACTGGTCTTTCGATTCGTGGTGGTCGTCCTCTTGGATGATGATCTGGTGCATGCGCATCATCCGTCCTGACACCTCGGGCCCGCTCCCTGCCGTTGCGAATGGTTGGAAGTGAAGGATGACCCGCTCCGCTGGATCGCGGTCGAGGCTCCAGGCCGGCATAAGCCCGTTCGGCACACGCGTGTCCATGGACACGTAGTCCCACCGGCCAACGATACGGTTGAAGGTCAGGTAGTCGACCCGCGTGAAGGATGGTCCGGGAGCACCTAGTTCCGGATGCAGGATCTCCTGTAACAAGGGTCCGATCATCTGGCGCTCCGCAACAAGACCCGTGATCGTGAGGGGAGCGGCGTCGGGTCGATCCCAACTAGTAAAACTTACGTCCCAAATCCCAGCACGCTTCGCCAAGGCCTGGCCCTCTGGTCCTAATTCGAGCAGCTTCTGTGCTGCTGTCGCTCCGGTAGTAGAACCAGCGTTGGTGTTCACCTGTTCTGTTACCTGAGCCACGGCAACTCCTGGCAACAAGACGATACATGCGACGATCGTAAATAACCAACGGCGATTAAACATGGGCAGTCTCATCAGTGGGTGGCGCATTAGGATTGATCCGCGCAATATCAATGCAAAATATTGCGTTCACATCGTCGAATCATACCATTTCGCCATTGGGGTTGTAGCCCAAACCCCAGGTTTGAGCTTAACTGCGCAGCACTAGCCCCGTAAACGGTAAGTTTTGCGACTAAATTAACACTCCAAAAAATCAGTTGCTTAGCTGTCTCAAAATTCAGTCGCAAAACTAGTGGCGTCATGCCCCTGGCGTAAGTCCCGAAGCCTCTATGCATTCCGACATTAAGGAGAGGAAGTTTTCGCACTAAAAAGCGTCCCTCAAAAGTGATTACGCCACGCAACACGAAACGCATCTCAAAACTCAGTCGCAGAATGAAGGCTTCAATTCCCCGTATTCCGAAGATTTGCCAGATCATACTGCCACAAAGCGGACTACCGTGACTGGCCGAAAAGGGTCGCCAGCTGCCGATCATCGTTTTGCGAAGCTGACGGTCGGAACAAAAATCCTGATTTTTGGCCCGGCTGCTTGAGAATGACCGCAATCAAACACATTGCAGACGTTGAAGAATCGAAGTGCCACCGGCGGCTGTGGCCGAGTTCCTGCCCGCTGCTCAGGCTTACCGACTGTCTCCTCCTCTCCAAGAAGCGGACGATCATTGGTCGGAAGCTTGAGCGTCTCCTGAGGGTCGGTACCTTCCAGTTGCCGGGATTGGTTTCAGCAACGTTTGTCCATTCGAATTTTGCCTTCAACTTGAGAAGCAGTCGATACTGACGTGCGGTAAAATATAGCCTTCGGTGTCATCTTGCCCAATCGATTTGAACTAACTCATCCGCCGATGAATTTCGGCGGTTCGGTATTGTTGCCCATGAACTCCAGCGCGCTCGTCTTATTTTCCGGCGGTCAGGATTCGACCACGTGCCTTGCGTGGGCGCTGTCGCGTTACGATCACGTCGAAACGCTCGGCTTTGACTATGGCCAGCGTCATGGCGTGGAGCTTGAATGTCGTGCGCCGGTGCTGGCGCGGGTTAAAGCGGCATTTCCGCAATGGGCGGTGAGAATTGGTGGTGACCAAGTCATTCAACTCGATTTGCTCAAAGCCATCAGCGATACCGCGTTGACTCAAGATGTCGCCATCGCGATGAACGCTAACGGATTGCCGAATACTTTTGTGCCGGGTCGAAATATTCTGTTTCTGACGGTCGCGGCCGCCATTGCTTACCGGCGCGGCATTGGCGCCTTGATCACCGGCGTGTGCGAGACCGACTATTCCGGCTACCCCGATTGCCGCGACGATTTTGTCAAGGCGATGCAAGTGGCTTTGAATCTTGGCATGGCGCAGCGCTTCAATCTTGAAACGCCGCTGATGTGGATCGACAAAGCGGCGACTTGGCGCATGGCGCAGGATCTGGGCGGGCAGGCATTGCTCGACATTGTTCGCGAGGAAACTCACACCTGCTATCTCGGCGACCGCAGCCAACGGCACGACTGGGGCTACGGCTGCGGGACGTGCCCCGCCTGTGAATTGCGCAAGAACGGTTACGAAAAATTTATCGCTAGCCCATGACCTATGCGTACATGCAAGTGACCTCGGGATTCTGCGCGAGCTTAATCTAACCGAGCGTGCGGTACGGGTAGGCTGCGACACCGCCTGCAGCATTTCGCGTCAGTTGATATTTACCCATCGTCGCCCTGCGAATTGTTGCGCCCTGAAACTAGATGCGATATAATCAACGCATCAAAACATCGCACAATCTCTTATTAGAGGCGCACCGTGAGAACCACATTGGATATCGACGACGACGTGCTGGTAGCGGCCAAAGAACTCGCCCGGCAAAAACATTTATCCGCCGGCCAAGTGGTCTCACAGTTGCTAAGGAAGGTCCTCACGGGACGGACAGAAAACACGCTGCAAGACGCAGATTCGACCAAACACTCGGTCGCCGGGTTTCGCCCGTTTCCGGCGGGCAAGGCCGTCGTAACCAACGAGGCCGTTAATCGCCTGCGCGATGCCGAAGGCGTGTAGTGCGTGCACTATTGGACGTAAACGTGCTGATCGCGTTGCTGGATGGCAGTCACCTTCATCACGGTTTGGTGACGGGCTGGCTTTCAAACAACCTTGATGCGGGCTGGGCATCATGCCCCATCACGCAGAACGGATGTATTCGTATCCTATCGCAGCCCGGTTATCCCAATCCAGTCCCTGTTGCGCTGGTTGCTGAACGGCTCGCCGAGGCCACCCGCCATTCTTCGCATTTATTTTGGGCTGACGCCATCAGCTTATTGCATCCGGACTATCTCCAATGGGACAGAATTTTGAGTTCACGGCAAGTCACGGATGTGTATTTGCTGGCACTCGCCGTCCAGCAAAACGGCTGTTTCGTCACGCTCGATCGAGGTATTCCGCTCGCCGCCGTTGCCGGCGCACAGCCGCGGCACCTTGCGACACTTTCGTAATTTAAGGAAGAGCGTGAAGGGGGCAAAGCGCTGATCTGTGTCTTCTCGTAACCTATGACCTACGCTATCAAAGAAATTTTCTACACGCTACAAGGCGAGGGCGCGAACATGGGCCGTCCCGCGGTGTTTTGTCGTTTCGCCGGATGCAATTTGTGGTCCGGCCGCGAAGAAGATCGGAGTGGTGCTGTGTGTCAATTTTGCGATACGGATTTTGTCGGCACCGATGGTGACGGCGGCGGAAAATTTTCCGATGCGCCGTCATTGGCCTCTGCTGTGGCGCGGGCGTGGCGCGGCGCGAACACGGGCACGGAACTGGTGGTGTTGACCGGCGGTGAACCGGCGTTGCAACTGGATGAGGAACTGATCGACGCGTTACACGCGCACGATTTCGAGATCGCTATCGAGACCAACGGCACGTTGCCATTGCCGCAAGGTGTCGATTGGATTTGCGTCAGTCCCAAAGCGGACGCGGTTTTAACTGTGACGCAAGGGGATGAGTTAAAGCTGGTTTTTCCGCAGACTTTGGCGATGCCCGAGCGGTTTGAAGACTTGGCCTTCGATTATTTTTTCTTGCAGCCGATGGATGGGCCTGACCGAGAAAAAAATACGCGCTCGGCGATTGAATATTGTTTGGCTCATCCGGAATGGCGGCTGAGCGTACAGACACATAAAATTTTAGGTATTCCGTAACCACTGTGATGACCGAACTATTCTACGAATTTATTTTCGACGCGGCTCATCAGTTCTCGCACAAGCCGGTCGGTCACAAATATCGCGCGCTGCACGGCCATTCATTCCGCGCCGAAGTTGCTGTACGCGGCGAGCCGCAGGCGGACACCGGCTTCATCGTTGACTTTGAAACGCTGGAAAAAGCCTGCGCGAAATTGCACGAGACTTTAGATCACAATTTTCTCAACGAGATTCCGGGATTGGAATCGCCTAGTTTAGAGAATATTTCGCGCTGGATTTGGCAAAAACTCGCGCCGCAATTTTCCGGACTTTATCGCGTCACGGTGCGACGCGATTCGCTGCGGCAGGGTTGCAGCTATTATGGCGAATTCGATCCCCGAATAAATTCGTCCAACTGAATAGGAGTTTCTATGGCCGGCAGCAGTCTCCTGATGCTGATCGACGATATCGCGACGGTGCTTGATGACGTAGCGTTGATGACCAAAGTCGCTGCGAAGAAAACCGCGGGCGTGTTGGGCGATGATCTTGCGCTTAATGCGCAACAAGTGGCCGGTGTCAAGGCGGAGCGCGAATTGCCGGTGGTGTGGGCGGTCGCCAAGGGCTCCGCGCTCAACAAAATGATCTTGGTGCCAGCAGCGTTAGCGATAAGCGCGCTGGCCGGGTGGGCGATCCTGCCGTTGCTGATGCTCGGCGGCGCATACCTCTGTTACGAGGGATTCGAGAAGTTGGCGCACAAGTTTCTCCACAGTAATGCGGCGGACCAAGCTCACCATCGCGATCGTTTAGCGGCGCTGGCAACGCCCGAGGTCGATCTGGTCGCCTTTGAAAAAGAAAAAATAAAAGGCGCTGTTCGCACCGATTTTGTGCTCTCCGCCGAGATTATCGTGATTACGCTAGGAACGGTCGCGGCCGTGTCGTTCGGCCAACAGGTCGCGGTGTTGGCCGGCATCGCGATCATTATGACCATCGGCGTGTACGGTTTTGTCGCCGGAATCGTCAAATTGGACGACGGCGGGTTGCTTCTCAGCGCGAAATCCGGCGATGGCCTGTGGCCGCGAATGCAACGCCGGATCGGCGCGGCCATTTTGGCAACGGCACCCTATCTGATGAAAGGTCTTTCGATCGTCGGCACCGCCGCGATGTTCATGGTTGGCGGTAGCATTTTAGTTCACGGTATCCCGCCGCTGAATCATGCCATTGAAGGCATCGCACGGCGCGCCGAGACAATTCCGGCGATTGGTGGTGCGCTGCGCGGGATCACACCGACGCTGCTCGACGCCGCTGCCGGAATTTTGGCGGGCGCCGTCGTGCTGATGATTGTAACGCTCGGTACGCGCGTTTTCAGACCGGCAAAAGTTTAGTCCCAGGATAATCCGCGGCGCGCAACTTTTTCACCGGCGTCCGGTGCCGCGCGTGGCAATGGTGGCGGTGCGATGGGTTTCGCTGGCGCTCTACCCATCCTACGGGATAACCCGGCTACGCCAATTCGTAGGATGGGTAGAGCAAAGCGAAACCCATCCTCCAGCCGACGAACTAACGTTTCGCCCCATCGCGCTCGCAAGAGCAAGGCTGCGATCCGCGTCCAGATTGGCTCTCACGGCATCTTATGCCACGGGCAACCATCCATGCAGGTTTTCGAGGGCAATCATCATGAACACCCGTATCCAGGTGTCGCGCTCGTTGAGGCAGGGAATGAACTCATAGTCTTTGCCGCCCGCGCTTAGGAATACCGCGCGCTGCACGGGCATTTGTTCCGTGCTGACGTTGCTGTCCGCAATGAGCCGCAGGCGGACACAGGCTTCGTCGTCGACTTCGAAACATTAGAAAAAGCCTGAGCGAAATTGCGCAAGACTTTAGATTACAATTTTCGCAACGAGATTCCGGGATTGGAAGCGCCTAGTTTAGAAAATATTTCTCGTTGGATTTGGCTGCAACTCGCGCCGCAATTCGCGGGACTGAATCGCGTCACGGTGCGGCGCGATTCGCTGCGGCAGGGTCGTAGTTATTTCGGTGAGGATTAGTCCAAGAATGTATTCGAACACTGCCTGAAGATCCGCACCAGTACAGGGTGGCCCTATGGCCCTAGGCCACCCCGGGCTAGCCGCCGGCCTTGGGCCATTGCCTTGCTGTGGATTGCAGTGGAGGTGATCAGCAATTCTGGCGCCATAAACACTCAATCTGATGATCATGAACACCAGCGCAGCGTCAGTTTTTGCCAATCTTGAATCTCAGCGACCCATAGTTATCGTTCACGTAGAGTTGCAAAACTGACCGGTGTAGCCATGAAACTTGACGCTCAATTTTATCCTGAGAATTCGGACCAACAGCCACGATCCGGTTATTTGAAGATTTGGAATGGTCACTCCCTTTTAACAACAGCGTTTGCTGTTGAGGCCGGTTGTTCAAGATTGCAGCGGACTTCCGCTTCGATTAACACGCTCAAAAAACTACCTAACACTGGGTAATCCTAAAGTTCGATTATCTTTTGCGCGGCTGTGGAGACGCTGCCTAAGCTGACGACCGTCACCCATTTTTGCCAGCTATCTGTCATATTAAGCTGCTACATTTGTCGGACTATTCCACTATGCAACATCACTCACAGAGCCTGGTTGTCAGTGATCGTTGAACGGCGCACGCGCTTGCTTGGCCAGCGCCTCGCCGTTCGGGCTTGTGAGCGATTCCAAAAACGCGATCAATTGTTTTTTCTGCGGCTCGGTCAAATTCAGCCGACGCAAGCGCTTATCGCGTTGCGGATCGGCGCCATTGCCGGCATCATAAAAATCGACCACGTCGCGCAACGTCGCGAGGGAACCGTCGTGCATGTAGGGGAATGTCAGCGCGACGTTACGTAGCGTGGGAACGCGAAAGGCGTAGCGATCTGTTTCTCGACCGGTAACCACGAAGCGACCGACATCGGGGACACCTTTTGTGGTTCCTAGGTCGGCGTTGATGCGTGCCCATTCGATGCCGGTGTTGCGGTAGGTATCGTCAGTGAAGGTCGCGTGATCGCGCTCGATGGTGTGGCAATGGCCGCAGCCGCTGGCTCGAAAAACATCTAACCCGGCGCGCGCCTCGTTGCTGAGGGCGCCCTCGTTTTTGCCGAAATACCACTGATCGAACGGTGAACCTGCCGCGACAAGACTTCGTTCATAGGCGGCAAGCGCGGCGCTGATCAGTTGCTTGCTGACGCGTTGTCCGGCGAAGGCGGATCTGAAAGCCTTAGCGTAAATGGGGCGGGCTTTGAGGCGCGACACGACGTCTTCAACAGACGGATTCCATTGTTCCTCGACATTCAACAGCGGTCCCCAAATCTGATCTTCCAGCGAATGCACACGGCCATCGCGAAACAATGATTTCGCTAGACCGATATTGAGCAAGCTCGGCGCGTTACGGCGCAGAATAATGCCGCCGCGACCCGAAGCAGTGGCAAGCGTATTGAGCGCGAAACCGTGTTCCGGCACGTGGCACATTGAGCACGACACCACGCCATCCTCGGCGAGATGCGGTTCTAGGAAAAGGCGGCGCCCCAACTCAATTTGCAGTGCGCGATCACCGGGCAACTCGGTATCTGCTGCAACCGGTAGGCCAAGCCAGGGTGCTCCGTCGCTGACCGCATGGCTAACGGGAAATAGCACGAGGGCCAGCGCCGCGGCCAGCGCGACGCGCATCGCAAGACCTATTGCACCCGGACTATCGATTTTGAGAGGGCTGTGTGAAGAATTGAGCATGGTGATCGCCCATGCATGCTGCCATAGCGATGTCGAAAAAGCAAAATGGCCGACATCGTTGCCGCGGCGCAACTTTTCACCACGGGCCGGTTCCAAATGATTACTGACTTTTGAATGACGCCACCATGAGCCAATGCTTCCGTCGAATCACCAGCGTGTTCGTCATCGCCACCGTTGCTGCTTGCGCCAGCCTCCCGCAGCCGGGGAATACCCGCGCCGAAGTGAGCGCAACCATGGGCGAGCCGACTGAACGGCGCATCGGTGTGGCGGGCGAAGAGGTGTGGGAATACTGGGCCGGCTATGCCAGGCGCGAGACGTTTATCGTGCGCTTCGATGGCAACGGCCAAGTCACGACGGCTAATCAAGTGTTGTCCGAAGCGGTATTTGCGGCGCTATCGCGCGGCGTCGCAACGCGGCAAGACGTTCGCGATGCCGTCGGCAAGCCCGTTCGCCGCGTCACCTACCCGACCGGGGAAGTGTGGGAATATCGAATCAGCGACGTCGCGCGGCGACCGACCAAAATGGCGGTGCAATTTGGCCACGACGGATTACTCAAAGAAATCAGCAAAATCCAAGAGGCAGTTTCCCATGGCGCAGGGACAGGGTCCCGTTAGTACGCTATGCCACGGGCTCCATGTAGGATGGGTAGAGCAAAGCGAAACCCATCATTCCCCCTCACCGAACTCATCAAGCTCAATTTCTCCACTTCCCGCCCAATCATGCGGATAAATACCCAACCTGACAAATCGGCGAAATGACGAATACGGCCACGTGGCCGGTTGCGCAACATATCCATGTTTTACCGGATTGAAGTGAATGTAATCCACATGCCGCTGGTAATCATCGTCGTCACGAATAGCGTGTTCCCAATATCGCCGTTGCCAAATACCGCGCTCGCCCTTTTCGCTTCGACTGGCTGAGCGCCGTTCGCCAAAAGGTATTCCCCGAGAAAACGCCGATTTTATTTGCCGCCAGCGCAAGGAAAAATCATCATCGCTTTCCGGTAGCGTCCAAATGCAATGCAGATGATCGGGCAAGACAACGATGGCGTCGATGCCGAACGGATGATGTTGTTTGACGGTCCGAAAAGCAGTGCGGAGGTGATCGATATGATCGGTCAAAAGACGCAAGCGTCGATCATGAATCGCGACGGTGAAGAAATAACAACCACCGGTAATGCGATGGCGACGGTAGTTGGTCATAGTGGCGGTGCGATGGGTTTCGCTGGCGCTCTACCCATCCTACGGGATAACCAGGCTACGCCAATTCGTAGGATGGGTAGAGCGCAGCGAAACCCATCATCGAGCCAATAAATTAACGCTTAGCCCCCATCGCCCCCGCAAGGGCAAGGCTGCGATCCGCGTCCTGCTTGGCTTTCACGGCATCCCATGCCGCGGGCAACCATCCATGCAGGTTTTCAAGGGCAATCAATGTGAGGGCGCGTATCCAGGTGTCTCGTACGTTGAGGCAAGGGATAAAATGAAAATCCTTGCCGCCGGCGCTTAAAAATGTTGCGCGGCCTTCGATGGCGATCTCTTCCAGCGTTTCCAAGCAGTCGGCAGTGAAGCCGGGGCAGGTGATGTCGATGCGTTTAGCGCCGCTTTTGCCGAGTTTCTCCAGCGTGGGCGCGGTGTAAGGTTCGAGCCACTTGGCTTTGCCGAAGCGCGATTGGAACGTGACGACGTAATCGTCTTTTTTGAGTTGCAATGCCTCGGCGAGCAAGCGTCCGGTTTTGTGGCATTCGCAGTGATAGGGATCGCCCTTATCGAGGCTGAACTTGGGCACACCATGAAAGCTCATGACGAGTTTTTCGCCGCGGCCGTTCTTGGTCCAGTAATCCCGGATATTTTGCGCCAGCGCTGCGATGTAGCCGGGGTGATCGTGATAGTGGCGCACGGTGCGAATGGCCGGTTGATTGCGCCAGGTTTTTAATTCGTCGAACACGCGGTCAAAACCGGTCGCCGTGGTGCTCGCCGCATATTGCGGATAGAGCGGCAACAACAGGATTCGATCGCAAAATTGGGCGCGCAGCCTCGCCAGCCCGGCGGCGATTGAGGGATTGCCGTAACGCATGGCGGCTTCAACGACGATGGGTGCGGAGTTGGTGCGCTCGCCGAGAAAGCCTTGCAACATTTGCGCTTGGCGCTGGGTGATGATGCGTAGCGGCGAGCCGTCCTTGGTCCAAATCTGCGCATATTTCGCGGCAGATTTCGCCGGCCGGGTGCGCAAAATAATGCCGTGCAAAATCGGCCACCAAGCGATGCGCGGAATTTCCACCACGCGCGGATCGCTCAAAAATTCGCGCAGATAGCGTCGCACTGCCGCGGGTGTAGGTTCGTCCGGCGTACCGAGGTTGATCAGCAGAACACCGATTTTGTTGATGCTGCCGTGGGTGTAGGTGGGTTCAGGGGACATTGGTTAAACAAAAGGATGAAGGCGGAAGGACGGGGTGGCCTAGGGCTATGAAGGATGAAAAAAAACGTAGGTTAACCCTGGCTTTTTCAAATCTACCGAATTTAGAAAAATTACCGCCGCACAACTGATTACATTCATCCCTCATAGCCCTAGGCCACCCCGTCCTTCTGCCTTCATCCTTGTCGTCAGCGCCTTCATCCTTTGCTTTTACTGTTGTGACAACGCACTAGACAACAACTTCGCCGTGACATCGACAATCGGAATAACTCTTTCGTAGGCCATGCGCGTGGGGCCGATGACGCCGACGGTGCCTACGATTTGTCCGTCTATTTCATAGGGCGCGGTGACGACGCTGCATTCGTCCAGCGGGACGACACCGGACTCGCCGCCGATGAAAATTTTCACGCCCGGCGCCTGGGAGCTGTCATTTAGGATTTGCATGAGTTGGGTTTTTTGCTCGAACACCTCGAACAGTTTGCGCAGGTTCGATACGTTCGAGGACAAATCGTCGACGCGCAGTAAATTGCTCTCGCCCGACAGCACGTAGGCATCGCGTTGCTCGGCCATGCCATCGCCCCCGGCGGCGAGCATGGCCTGCATGAGCTTGGACATATCCTGATGCAATTTTTCCAGTTCGCGCTGAATCTTCGTGCGCATTTCTTCGAAGGTAGAGCCGACATAGTGCTGATTCAGATAGTTTGCCGCTTGGGTCAACTCGCTCGGCGAATAATTGTGGTCGGTGCGGATGATGCGGTTTTGCACGTCGCCGTCGCTGGTTACCATGATCAGCAGCACACGCTTGTCCGAGAGGCTCAAAAATTCCAGATGCTTGAGCGATTGGCTGCGGCGTTTCGGCGTCATCACCACGCCGGCGAAGCGGGTGAGGTCGGACAGTAATTGCGATGCGGACGCAACCAGGCGCTGCGGGTCGGCGGGATTGAGTTGACCTTCGAGCTGATGCATTTGGCCTTCTTCCAGCGGCCGGATGGTCAACAAGGTATCGACAAAGAAACGATAACCGCGCGCCGTCGGGACGCGGCCGGCCGAGGTGTGCGGGCTGGCGATGAAGCCCATCTCCTCTAAATCGGCCATGATATTGCGGATCGACGCCGGCGAAAGTTCCAGGCCGGAGAACTTCGCTAGCGCGCGCGAACCGATCGGCTGCCCGTCGCTGATGTAACGTTCCACCAGAAACTTAAGAAGGACTTGCGCGCGACCGTTGAGCATGACTTCATTCTAGCAAACTCTGCGCCGCTCAATTCGATTCGATTTCGCCGCGCCGAAAAGGTTGCCATTCCGATGCCAAAGTCGGTATAACATAGGCGTGAAAGATTGAATACTAGGGAGTGCCGCCATGGAAGAAACCAATAATCGTGCGGGGAAAACCACCGTTGCATTCGATGGAACCCTGCTTGCCGTCGATAAGGCTTATTGGTTCGCCGGTGGGACGAGTTGGAATGCCACCAGTAAGTTGCTGGAATTACAACCACCCGCTAAGCAGAAGCTGAGCCTTGGCACCACCGTCAATGCGTGGATCGCTTTCTTGGCCGATCCGGGGCTAAGCATGAAAGTGCGCGATTGGCTGATCGAACGCCTGGATGTGCCACCGGAGGTGACGAACAAAAATGACATCATCGGCGTGATCGTCACCGCCGAAGCGAAGATCTATGTATTGACCGGTTGGTATTCGATGGTGAAAGTTGATTCCGTGCCCTTCGCCGAAGGCGCCACGCAAGAGGGCGCGCTCGGCGCCATGCTCGCCGGCGCGAAAGCGCCGATGGGCTTGGCCCTCATCGCGCGCCGCTCGGCCTGGGTCGTGGCGGGGATTGATTACGTGAATATTGAAACCGGCCAATTTGGCGGCATTCAGTTTGAGCAGCGCTTTAGTGAGCAGAAAGTGTTGTAGGTTTTTAGTGCGGTGCCTGGAGAGACAGTCGGGGCGCGCCTCTCATGGCATGCATCGTTGATCGGCAAGCTGGGCGCGGAGGATGGCGCGATTCCTGGTTTCGAGTCCGGCCCATTCCCGCCATCCAGCAGAGAGGCAAAGCCGACAGTCGCGAACGATCGGTTCGGCGATCCGACTGGAATATGCCTTAGCCCACGCGGTGATGATTGCACACCGACCCGATGGGATCAGCAGCAATTAAGCGAATATACGATTGTCACAAGCCGCCGACACTCGCAGTCAGCAGCGCTACGGGATACGTCTTACAATAAAGATCAACAAATCCGTTTTAACTATGCCCGCGCCCCTTTCAACGTCAGTACAGTTTTGCACCAGTGATGGCCTTCGAATAGCCTTTACCAAGTCAGGTAACGGTCCGGCTCTCGTCAAGACTTCCAGCTATTTATCGCACATCGAGTATGACTGGGACAGTCCGATTTGGCGTCCTTGGCTAGGCGAATGGTCCAAGCACAACACATTGATTCGATACGACCAGCGGGCGTGTGGATTGTCGGATTGGGATGTGGACAGCATCTCGTTTGAGGGGTGGGTGAACGATCTTGAGGCGGTGGTAAATGCCTCCTATCTAAAGCGGTTTGCGATTCTAGGCATGTCGCAAGGCGCGAGCATCGCAATTGCGTACGCGGTTCGCCACCCCGAGCGGGTCAGCCATTTAGTGCTACACGGCGCATTCGCGCGAGGCCGACTGAAACGCAATCCATCGCAGGAGCAACTAGAACAAGCACGAACCATGTGGAAACTCGCCGAGCTGGGTTGGGGGCAAGAAAACTCCGCATTCCGCGAAGTCTTTACCATGCAGTTATTCCCTGGCGGCACCCTAGAACTCCACGAATCGTTTAACGAGCTTCAACGTCGCTGCGCCTCGCCCATGAACGCGGCGCGCATCATGCGGGAATTCGACAACGTCGACGTATCCGAACTTGCGCATCGAGTAAAATGCCCGACGCTGGTGCTGCATTGCCGACACGACGCGCGCATCCCGTACGAGGAGGGGCGACTCGTTGCGAGCATGATTCCCGGCGCTCATTTCGTACCGCTTGAAAGTAAGAATCATATACCGCTCGAATCCGAACCCGCCTTCCACCAATTCATTGAGGAAATGCGGAGCTTTCTTGACGCTGCAGCGGAATTACCTAAGCATAGCGAGTCAACTAACTTCGACATCCTTACGGCGCGAGAACGTGAAGTTCTTGATCAGATTGCGCGAGGACTTAACAACGATGAAATTGCAAAAAGCTTCGGATTAAGCGAAAAGACCGTACGCAACCACATCACAAGTATCTTCAGCAAAATCGAAGTGACGAGTCGTGCGCAGGCCATCGTCCGCGCACGCGACGCCGGTTTCGGTTCCCCCTAACGAAAATCGATGGGACTGTGGCCCTACCTAAGGGCCCTAACTACCCTGTCGCATGTCCAGCGAATGGGACATCGGTCTCACGACATGCCTACCGAGGCATGACACCATAATCAAGTCCAATTGATGAGCCGTTTTTCTACCATGAAAAACATTTACGGGCAGTTTCGCGTTGCCGCAATCCAGGCTGCTTCAATTCCGTTTGATCGAGCGGGCTCAGTCGAAAAAGCGTGCGCGCTAATCGAAGCTGCGGCAGAGAAGGGGGCCATACTTGCTGCCTTTGGAGAAGCTTGGCTGTCGGGCTACCCATTTTTTGTGTTTAATGCGCCGTCGGCCGAATATTGGATTGCAACTGCAGACTACTACGAAAACGCCATCGAAATTCCTAGCCCGACTACAGACGAGTTGTGCCGAGCGGCAAAGCGGGCAGCCATTGATGTCGTAATTGGGATTGTCGAGTGCGACCATGCCACGCAGGGAACGCTCTACTGCACGTTGCTTTTCATCGGACAGGAAGGCTTAATTCTTGGACGTCATCGTAAGCTGAAAGCAACCAATGCCGAGCGTGCAATTTGGGGGGATGGGGATGCTTCTGGGTTACGAACACATCAGCGTGGCTATGCTCGAATTAGCGGCCTAAACTGCTGGGAACACAATATGGTCTTGCCGGGATATTCACTCTTGGCACAGGGAACACAAGTACATGTAGCTGCGTGGCCAGGGCGCGAACCTATATCGGCACCACCCGCGCCAATCTCCGTTTGGCCTAGGCAATTGCTGCTTTCTCGCGCTTTTGCCTCTCAGGCAGCTTGCTATGTTGTCCTAGCAGGTGGAATTCGGCGAGGCGAACATGTACCCGAGAAATATCGACACTTGCAAAGCTTTGATTGTACCGGCGATAATTACATCATCGATCCACGTGGCGAGATCATCGCGGGACCCGCGGAAGGCGAGGAAATTATTATTGCGGAGGGATCATTAGCGGCAATCTATGCAGCTAAGGCGGCACGCGACGTGGGCGGCCACTACTCTCGCCCGGACATCTTTCAGTTGGCGATTAACCGCAACGTGCCTCAGAGAATCGTTGAGCTCGCGTCGCCCGTTCCGATACATTTTCGCGCCGATGAACGCCGCACCGACACACTTAAAGATCGCGACTCCTTCTCGACCAAAAAGGCGCCGCAATAATCGATCAGCTAACCGCTCGAGCTCTCGCGAAACCGCGGAGCAAGATAGATCGTAGGCCACCGATGCATACTAAATTAAGGAGGCAGTCATGAACGCAAAGCGAATCGCAATCGGCCTGGCCATACTCACGAGCCTGGTCGCGACACTAACATTTGCTCACGAAGACGACGAGTCGGCCGGTAAGCCGGGCGAGAAACTCGGAACGGTCGCATTCTCCGTGGAATGCAATGCCGAAGCGCAACAGGAGTTCGATCATGGAATTGCGCTCTACCATTCGTTTTGGTTCGATCCGGCGAACAAAGCGTTTGATAAAGTCGCGCAGCTAGACCCCATCTGCGGATTAGCCCATTGGGGTCGGGCACTTAGCGCGCTAGGCAATCCGTTCGCCTGGCCGGCACCGGCGGAAGCTTGGCAAGCGGGCTCGGTGTTCATGGAAAAGGCGAAGCAAATCGGTGCCCGCAGCGCGCGCGAACGCGACTACATCGCCGCGCTGGCGAAGTTCTATGAAGGCTGGCAACAGACCGAGCATCGCCCGCGCGCACTGGCCTGGGAAGCCGCCATGGCGCAGTTGGCGGAGAACTATCCCAACGACATGGAAGCGCAAATCTTTTATTCATTAGCCTTGATCGCTAATGCATTGCCGACGGATAAGACTTTCAAAAACCAGCTCAAGGCTGGAGACATTCTGCAGCGATTGATCGACAAGCATCCCGATCATCCCGGTGCCGTACACTATCTGATTCACGGCTATGACTATACGGAGCTGGCACCGCGAGGGCTGCCAGCCGCGCGACGCTATGCCGCCATAGCGCCATCGGCACCGCACGCGCTGCACATGCCGGCACATATCTTCTCGCGGCTTGGTATGTGGGAGGAATCCATTGAGACGAATCGCGCCTCGGCCGCAGCCGCACGTAAAGAACTAAACTACACCAGCATGACGATCGGTTCGTACAACGCGCTGCACGCGATGGATTACATGATGTACGCGCACCTGCAACTGGGCCAAGATCGGGCCGCGCAGAAACTTCTGGATGAGCTCGCCAGAATGCAGCGCATCGACATCGGCAACTTCCCAGGTGCCTATGCGCTCGCGGCGATGCCGGCGCGTTACGCGTTGGAGCACCATGATTGGAAGACGGCGGCGGGGCTGAAACTTCATCCGGAAAGTCTGCCGTGGCAGAAGTTCCCACAATGCGAGACCATCACGGTATACGCCCGCGCGCTCGGGAAAGCCCGCTCCGCCGATCCGGGCGGCGCGAAGCAGGAACTAGCGCGCCTACGGGAGCTGCGCGAAACCATGCTGAAGAACAAGGTCGGCTACTGGGCTCAGCAGGCCGAGATTCAAATTGCCGCAGCATCTGCCTGGATCGCGCTAGCGGAGAACCAAACGGATGAGGCGCTACGCCTGATGCGTGCCGCGGTCAATCTTGAGGCCGCCACCGACAAACATCCCGTCACGCCGGGGCCGCTGACGCCGCCCCGCGAACAATTGGCCGACATGCTGCTGGCGCTCGACAAGCCCGCCGAGGCGTCGGTTGCGTATGAACAAGTGCATGCCAGCGAACCGAATCGCCTGCGCGCGATTTATGGCGCTGCGCGTGCCGCGGAGGCCAGTGGCGATCGAGAAAAGACCCGCCAATACGACCGGCAACTACTGGAACTGACGGCAAAAAGCGATTCCGAGCGGCCGGAAATATCGCGGGCAGTGAGGGGAAAATAGGTAAGTATGATGTTTCCGATACATTTGTTGTCGCCAGAGATAATGACAGAAGTAATCGCGTCAGAGAGACGGGGCCGTGATGGAACAATCAAAGTTTAGTGACGTTGTAACGTCTGAGACCCAATTACGTTCGGTAATGGGTTACCCCAGCGAGCGTGTACTGAAGAAGGAGATTTCACGTCTCGATGACCACTGTCGAGCGTTCATCGCTAAATCGCCATTTGTACTCATTGCCTCTTGCGATGCCGAAGGAAGGCTGGACGTGTCCCCGAAGGGCGACCCAATCGGATTCGCGCACGTGATCGACGATCAAACGCTTGCGATTCCCGACCGGTTGGGGAATCGTCGCGCTGATACGCTATTGAACATTCTGGGCAATCCAGGGGTGGGTTTGCTATTCCTGATTCCTGGAAAGCAGGAAACATTGCGCATCAACGGCCGGGCGATGATCGTGCGAGATATCAGCCTGCGCGAAACCATGGCCGTCAACGGTAAGTTACCAGAAGCCGCCATCGTCGTTAGCGTTGAGCAAGCATTCATGCATTGCGCGAAATGCATGATTCGATCCAAGCTGTGGGAACCCGATGCATGGCCAGATCAAAGTGGATTAGGCTCACTCGCGCAAGCGATGGTCGAGCAAGGTGGGCTGCGCGAGTCGGTAGAGGAAATGCATGCGCTCATCGAGAACGATAAGGTAACGCGACTATATTGACCAGTATGCCTGGCGTACCCGGCTAGTCAGTACTTTTGAATGTCGCAAGTCGGTAGGGACCGACGCCGCCCATCGGATGACTACCAAACCACAACACGTTAGAGCAGCGCTAAATTGTCTCGGTGAATTAGTTCGAATTCGTCGACATAGCCCAGTATCACTTCAATCTCGCTGCTCGGCTTGCGCAAAATCTTGCGCGTTTCTTCCGCGCTGTAGTTGATCAAACCGCGTGCGATTTCCTGGCCGTTCGTGTCGACGCAGGCAACCACGGCGCCGCGTTCGAACTCGCCGGAAAGTTCGGTCGCGCCGATCGGCAGCAGGCTTTTACCTTCTTGTGCGAGCGCCTTTACCGCCCCGGCATCCAACGAAATTCTTCCGCGCACTTGCAAATGATCGGCGAGCCATTGTTTGCGCGCCGCCAGCGTAGGCGTTTCGGCCAGCAATGTCGTGCCGATGGCTTCGCCTTGCGCCAGGCGCAGCAGCACATTCGGCTCGCGGCCGGAGACGATCACGGTGTGCGCGCCGCTGCGCGCGGCGCGCTTGGCGATGATCATTGCCGTGAGTGGCGCGGCGAAACCGCGTTTAACCCAGCGCCGTCGGTTGAGACGTTTGATCTACCGAGTGGGCGGGTCGAGCAATACACCGCCAATCCGACCGGCAACCGTGACCTAACGACGGCCGCTGCTAGTGCGGATACGAGCCGCGCGGCCGGCAACACCGGCGCCATCGGTAATGCGCGCAGTGCCGGCACAGCTAACCTAGCGGCGGGGATTGTTGCTCCCGTCGATGTGCGGACTGCTACGCTCGGTAGCGTAGGTACCAGTGCTGGGCAACGCGACGTTGTGAGTGGAAACACGGGCTTGGCAAAAGGTATAGCCACGATGATCGCGGTCATCGATCCCGCTGCGGCCTTAGCACCCACGCCGAATCAAATCGGCATCGCCGCGCTCCTGACCCAGAAAAAACACGCCGGCGATCAAATCACAACCAGCACCAGTGCGCTCAGCAGCCAACTCACCGGCGGCACGGTTGCCGTCCTGTCGAACCGCGACGCCGTCGTGCAAGGGTCGACTATCGTCGCCGACGGCGACGTGCGCCTACAAGCGGGTCGCGATCTGACCATCACCACCGCCGAGAACAGCGAAGCCGGCCAGTCCGGCGTCATCAGCAGCACGAGCGGCCTATTACGCTTCGACGCCACCGGCAACAGTGTCGGCAAACGTAGCCAAGACCAAGCCGAGCAAACCACCGCCGTCAGCCACAGCGCCAGCCAAATCGTCAGCTTGGGCAAAGGCGGTGAAAGCGGCAATGAAGGCAGCGTTAATCTCAATGCGATCGGCAACACCACGCTCACCGGCAGCAGCGTCATGGCCCCCGGCGGCGACATAAACATCGGCGGCGCTAACGTCGTGATCAACGAAGTGCATAACCTCGCCACGCAAGCCAGCCAAACCCACTTCAAGGAAACCTCGACCACCACGCAACTCAAAAGCGGGTATGTCGATGCCGCCAAAGGCGCCTACAACAGCGTGCAAACGGCACGCGACGCCAAACAAGACACCGGCAGCGACCGGATGGCCGGCCTGGCCACACTGAACGCCGCTGCTACCGTGTACAACGCCTATCAAGGCATCAGCGGTAGCGCCGGCGCCGCCAGCGCCAGTGCTGCGCCGATCAGCGCCATCTCGGTCAGCGCCAGCACCCGGCGTGAGCAAGAGCGAGAGCGACAGCACGAGCAGCCAGAGCCTCGCCCAAGGCAGCCAACTGTTAGCCGGCGGCCAAGTCAGCATCGAAGCGAACGGCGAGCGGGCCAGCGGTAACGGCAACCTCACGATGATCGGCGCGAATGTTAACGCCGGTCAGTCCGCGAATCTGAACGCGACCGGCGATATCAAACTACAAGCCGCCGAGAATCCACTTGAAGTTAAGAGCAAGCAACAGCGGTTCCAACGTCAGCGTTGGGTCGCTATGTGGAGCTCCACAGCGACCCCTATGCAGAGTTTGAAACTATGGGGAGTTGAACAATTGCGTTTCGTGCGGGGCATGGTATCGCCGAGTGGGCACGGAAGCAGGGAGATCTAAAACTTTACATAGTTTCGCTGGTGTTTTGAAGGGGGCGTTCCTCACTTCAGGAGAGACTGGTATGGATTCGACCCGAGAGATTTCCCGCAATACGAACAATGGACTCTGCGACACTTCGCTCGCAGCCCACCTTGATACATTCACGCAATACCTGACCGAACGCCGCTACTCTGCACATAGCCTCCGCTCCTATCGGGCCAGCGTTGCCCATTTCGCGTGCTGGCTGAAACGCAATCGCTTGGTGGTCGAGCAAATCGATGAAGCGCTGGGGGCTCGATTTCTTGATCATCATTTGCTGCGCTGCAATTGTGCTGGACTGGTACGTCGCGCGTATACGGATGTGCGCGCGGCCCTCGGGCATCTGCTCATCGTGCTGCGTGCCAACGCCGTGATCGCCGAAC
>JBKJHT010000099.1:0-5663 GCA_046598945.1 Burkholderiales bacterium
GTGAAGCGAAATGAACTACCCCGCCGTAAGCAGCGGGGTATCAAACACCCAAACCAAAAAAACTCTCGTGGCAAGCCACGGGGAATTGAACCCGGAGGGATTAAGGTGGTCGCGTAAATATGGAGGTGAAGACACGATTCGTGCGTTTAAGCAGGCTAGGGATCACCGAACCGGGCGATTTTGCGTTTTGATTAAGGCTTGAGCCCAGCGAAACGGCCAATTACGAACAGTCGGCGTAAAACGGATGCCGACGTTTGCCAATGGCAAAGCTTGCGCAAAGAATCCGGGCTCTCGCCGGAGTTCGCGAGGCTATGATACTGTTTATAACAACAATACAAAGAACAACGATAAGAACATATCATCGGCCAACCGTTTCCGGCGCGCACGGGTCGGACATCCAATCGCACTGCGAGCGACGGCGCCCTCAATGCGTTCCAGGCCCCTTAAATTTTGATATGTTTTCTACGACAATGCGTACCTGGCTCCATAAATTATCGTCCTCGCAGCGAAGTCGACTTCGCAAGAAGGAAGTTGGTAGAATTATCGCATGATGTCTGACCACGGTAATCCCAGCGCTGATCGAGTTTCGGCGCAAAGCCTGATTCATGTCATGGTGCTACGTTCCATCGTGATCTTCACGCTGATCGTGTGCCTATGGGTAGGCAAGAGTAAATTCGGAATTGGCCTCCCGATCGAGCCCATCCTGCTTGCCATTGGCGCCTTTGTTGTCTTGAACGTTGTTCGGATGCTGCGCATGCATGCTGTTGCGCAATGGGAACTGTTCTTCGAACTGTTCGTAGATGTCGTAGCCTTGACCGTGGTGTTGTACTTCAGCGGCGGTATTTCCAATCCCTTCGTCTCGTTTTATCTCGTCCTCCTCACGGCCGGGGCGATGCTATTGCCGGGGCGTTTCAGTTGGTCTCTCGCAATCCTAGTATTGGTGTTTTATACGGCGCTTATTTTTTTCTACCAACCGATGATACATCGCCATGACCCATCCGCAGGCAGCAACCCGGCGCTCAATCTGCACACGGTCGGCGCCTGGGTGACCTTCGTGTTAAGCGCCATCATCGTTGCGACCTTGCTAGCAAAAATGGTATCCAGTCTACGGGAGCGCGACCGCCGACTCGCTCATGTGCGGGAGGATAATTTGCGTAACGAGCGCATTGTCGCCCTCGGCGCATTCGCGGCGGGTACGGCCCACGAACTCGGCACGCCACTGTCGACCATCGCAGTCATCGCAAAAGAATTACAACGGCGCACGGACGCGTCGCCGCAGGTGCAGGAAATGCTACAAACCTTGCGCACTCAGGTGGACGTATGCAAACGCCATCTCACGGATCTCACACGGAATACCGGCGCCGGTCGTATCGAGAGTTGCTCACTGCGGGCGGCCAACGATTTTTTATCGGAAACTCTCATCGATTGGCAAGCGATGAGGCCCGAGGCGAAAGTCGAATTCTTCGGGCCGGATGGTCAGGCAGCCCCCAATATCATCGCTGAGCCCACGCTGAAGCAGGCGCTGATCAGCGTGCTCAATAATGCCGCCGATGTTTCCCCCGACAGGATCGAAGTTAGAGCCAACTGGAACCGCAACGAGATGATGGTTGACGTTTTGGATGCGGGACCGGGTCTCAGCGACCACGATCTGCAGCGAGTCGGCCGCGCCACATTCAGCACTAAGCCAGCGCGGCAAGGGCTCGGCATCGGGCTGTATCTAGCGCGCGCGACGTTAGAGAGGTTCGGCGGATCCCTAACGCTTTCCAACCGCGCCGAAGGTGGCGTTCAGGCAACCATACTGATCCCGGCGGGCTGACAACTGGTAGTATCGACAACCATGATCAGAACCAATTCCTCCCTACTGCTTGTCGATGATGACATGGCGTTCTGCCAAGCGATGAATTGGGCGTTGCGTGGGCATGGTTTTCGTGTCGAAATCGCGCGAGACGTGGACACTGCGCTGCGAGCGGCGAAAAGCGATCCGCCGGACTTTGCCGTGGTCGATCTCAAGATGCCCGGTCAATCGGGCCTGACGTTGTTGCCCGCCCTCAAGGCGATCAATGCTGACATGCGTATCTTAGTGCTAACGGGCTACGCCAGTATTGCCACTGCCGTCGAAGCCATCAAACTCGGCGCCACCCATTACTTGGCTAAGCCGGTCGATGCCGAGGACGTGATCAAGGCGCTTGAAAAAACCCGCGGCGACCCTATGGCAGACACCACGGCACGCACTCTTTCCGCAGCGGATTTCGAGTGGGAACATCTGCAAAAAGTACTCGCAGACAACCGGGGCAACATCTCCGCCACGGCACGCCAACTCAGCATCGACCGCCGCACCTTGCAGCGCAAGCTCGCCCGCCGCCTAGCACCCGACTAGACCCGGCCTCACCGAGGCACAATATCGCATCTGTTTTTCTGCTTGCCGCGCCCCATCTGCGTCGTTGTTATTATTTTTCTCACGACGAAATGTTGTTAGATACGCGATTGTGACGCGGCAAAAATCTTCTCCAAGCACTGCATTCGCGGATTTATTCTCCTAGGGGTTTGTTAAAAAACGTAGCGAGGATGCCCGAACGCAAGCCGCGCGGCGCGCAGGAATCGGAAGGTGCCCACGGATACATGAGAATTTCGAGCGCCGCGCAATGCCGTAGACGGGCACCGAAGTAGTTTTTTAACGGACCCTTAGGTTTCCTCCATTTGCAAACCGAGGGACTGCGGCATTTTGCCTCAATGTTCACCACAGCTTTCTTTCGCTAGAATTCCCTGCAACACCGTACGAGCACATCAAGATCGGAGTGAGATCCATTATGACTGCGCATTCGTACGTACAAGGCCACAAATCACATTTTGGAGAATCCGCAAATGAAAGAACGTTTGTTGTGCGCATTCGGCTTGATCGCCGCGATCACTGCAAATGCCGCGGAAGAAGTTCAACAACTCGAGACCATTGAAGTAATCGGCAATTATTCCAACGCGGTCGGCACTTCAGACGCGGCGAGTCAAGGCGTGGTCACGCCCAAAATGTTCGAGAACCGCCCGGTGTATCGCCCCGGCGAAGTGCTAGAAGCGATCCCGGGTCTAGTCATCACCCAGCACTCCGGGGACGGCAAGGCGAACCAATACTTCCTGCGCGGCTACAACCTCGATCACGGCACTGACTTCGCAACCTTTGTTGCAGGCATGCCTATCAACATGCGCTCCCACGCCCACGGTCAGGGCTGGACCGATCTTAATTTTCTGATTCCCGAGTTGATTTCGCGCGTGGATTACCACAAGGGTACTTACTTCGCCGAGGATGGCGATTTTGCATCCACCGGCTCGGCGCGCATCTCGTATGCGGAGGGTTCGAAGGAGACATCCGGCAGTATGACGCTCGGATCCTTTGGCTATCGGCGCGGGTTAGTGGTTGGCGGACCCACGCTGGGGTCCGGCCGCCTCATTTACGGCTTGGAATTAGTACGTAACGACGGTCCGTGGGAGCGGGCGAACGAGTTTCGAAAGTATAACGGTGTATTGCGCTACGCGCAGGGCGACCGTTCCAACGGATTTAATGTGACCGCCATGGCTTACGACGGCAAATGGTTCGCCACCGACCAAGTTGCCCAGCGCGCGGTGGACAGCGGCCTGATCGGACGATTTGGTTCGCTTGACATCACGGACGGGGGCATCGCGAGCCGCTACAGCCTGTCGACGGAGTGGCGTTCGACGAACGACAAGGGTATTACAGCCGCCAACCTCTACGTGGCCCGGCACCGGCTCAATCTCTTTTCCAATTTCACCTACATCCTGGATTCGCCCACCAGCGGCGATCAATTCGAGCAAGCGGAAAAACGTACGCTGCTGGGCGGTGAAGCCAGTCAGACATGGTTTAACAAAGTTGGCGGAAAAGACATGTCCAACCAGCTGGGTGTGCAACTGCGCCACGATAATCTTGATCCGGTCGCGCTTTACAGCACGGTCGCACGCAGACGCACAGACAAGCTTGATGCCGACGGAAATCCCATTCCAGCCGTCACACGCGAAGACCAAGTAAAGGAATCCAGTATCGGCCTCTACTACCAAAACAATTTTCAATGGACAGAATGGTTTCGAACCATCGCCGGGATTCGAGCCGACTTTTACAAATTCAAGGTGAACAGTAGCCGCCCGGAAAATTCGGGTAATGAAAACGATTCGCTCATGTCACCAAAACTATCTCTCATTTTTGGACCTTGGGCCAAGACGGAATATTTTCTCAACGTAGGCCGTGGCTTTCATAGCAATGATGCGCGTGGCGCCACCATCACTGTCGACCCCAAAACCGGATCGACCACGGACGCAGACGGTAACGCCGTGCAGAAAGTCGATCCCTTAGTACGCTCAGTTGGCGCGGAAATCGGCGTGCGTACCGAAATTGTTCCCGATGTAGAGGCCTCTCTCGCGCTGTGGCGTCTAAAGCAGAATTCTGAATTGCTCTTCGTGGGCGATGCGGGTGTGACGGAAGCGAGCAGACCCAGCTTTCGAACGGGGATCGAAATGGACCTGCATTACAGCCCTAAGCCTTGGTTGATAGTCGACTTTAACGCGGCAACGACGCGTACCCGATTCGACGATGGTGATTCCGGCGGCACAGGCAACCGTATTCCGGGCGCGATCGAACGTGTCATCACGGCAGGCATTACTATCGATGATATCAACGGCTGGTTTGGCAATGTTCAATACCGCTATTTCGGTCCGCGGCCTTTGATTGAAGACGACAGTGTCCGTTCGAAATCTACGATCCTCACCAATGCCCGCGTTGGCTACAAGTTCAGCAAAAAATGGAACCTGCATCTCGATGTGTTTAATCTATTTAACCGCAAAGCCAATGACATCGATTATTTCTATACGTCTCGCCTTGCCGGCGAGCCTGGCGGCGTAGACGACATTCACTTTCACCCAGTCGATAAACGTTCCTCACGCTTAACCTTAACCGGAACATTTTAATTATGTGATAACCCGGCTTATCACATGTTGACAAGCCATTCATGGATAACACTCATTTATGGTTATTCGGATTTCGAGACCAGGTGCAAGTCGCGTGTAATAAATGCAATAAAAACAAGCATCGAACCTCATTGATTTCGTTTTCTGTAAAAGGCTGAAGGAAATTCCGCAGCGCGTAGCGGCTGGTGTGAGATCGGATTTCAGGCGAATGGCCATTCGGCGCAATTAGGTTTTTCGGTGCAGCGCGGTTCGCCGCCAAAAATCGAGTGGGTGAGCGAACCTATTACGCTAACGGGAACGCACGGCCATACATCGGCGAGCTATCGACGATGGCGCCGCCGAGCTCGACGAATCGTTTGAGCACTTCTTTCGCCGCATCGCGATCGCTTGCATTGTTGCCGATATCGAAGGCGTCGTAGGTGCCGAGACTGATGACGGGCAATAGCTCACCGCTCTTGGGAATTTTTCGCACGATACCACTCGCCGCATTGGCGGGCATGGAATGGGGTAATGTCATTGCGGCAACACCGGCGCCGAGGATGCGCAGGCACTGCCGGCGCGAATTACGATTGCGGTTCTCAAGGGAATCCATTGTCTCTGCCATTGTAAATAACGCTATTGTAGTGCCAGTTATGGGAGGCAACCAAAATGCCTTGCTTGAATGGGTGATAGGCTGGAGAGGCGCGTGGTTGTTGCCT
>JBKJHT010000126.1:0-6574 GCA_046598945.1 Burkholderiales bacterium
CAGCGGCACTACGCCTGCGCTGGAAAGCGCGGTTGGAGACTCCGCTTTGACGGCTTTCGTGTCCTGTTCGTTCTCGAGCGGATAGCGCGCGGCCTCACCGCGCCGCTGACACAGTTCATTGACCTCTTGCTGCAACTTACTAATCATGTGTAATTCACGGTCGGCCGCGACATGTTTGAAACGAGTCAAGTCCTGCGTGTGCAAGCGAGGTTCGGTGTGGCTCGGCCGCGACGCGTCATCCGTAGGCTGGCCAGGATCGGTCATAGCAACCCCCGATCTGATTTCGTGTGCATCATTGCTAAACGCCTTTTCCGAGCAGGACGCGGTCGCGGGTGGGTAAGCGGCTGCGATAGACCGCTATCTCAGGTACTGCTTTTTTTCGACGATGCTGTTCACCATGTAGCGGACGCCGCGCATCCATGTAACATCGGTGTTGCCGCGCAAATCCACCGACTTGTTGTAAACCATCTGGCCGGTGACCACGTCCGTTACTTCGATATTGAGGTTGAGAATCAAGTTACTCACTTTTTGCACCCACGCAATCACGATGCGATCCGCCTGCAAGGCCTTGCCTATTTCAATTTCACAGCCATGGCATTCGTGTAGGTCATAAGTCCCCTTGATTTTGGCAATGAGGTCGCGTGCTTTGCCATTGTCGACGACGCGGTAAAGATTGCGTTCCATGAACTCTCGGCGTAGTTCGTCGCTAATCATCTTGAGCCGGTTTTCTTGCGCGGCCGTCACTTCAGCGGAATCATAATCCTTCATTTCGTTCACTAGCTGGAAGTCCATGACTGCCGCGGATTTTGGATTAGTTGATTGAGCCACGGCGTACATCGGCAACAGCGCCGCCGGGAGGCACACGCTCACCAAAAAAGTCTTGAAAAAGTTGCATCTCATAATGTGCTCGTTACCCTTTTGAAATACACAAAACGCAATTCGGCGTGTAAGTCTCATTCGCACCAGTCAGTGATTCCGCGTGTATCCGTAAATATCCCATTGATTATATAGCAAAATTCGTCACAGTGTATTGTCCGGCGCGGCGAACCGCGTGCCCCGAAAAGGCGTTCGAATTTTTGCATAGTTTGGGTCAAGTTCGCTTGATCCCGGCGGGCCCGCCGAACGTGGAAATTCCGCGTGGTCAGATCGTCGTGCGCGAAGGCGAAGGCAACACGAGCGCATGACGATGTTGTCCGAAAGTCTAGCCGAGGCGCTCTTCAACCGCACCCATGTCCGCGTCGGCCATGTGTTTCAAGGGCGCTTCAAAGTTATTCTGGTGGACAAAGACAGCTATCTGTTGGAGCTTGCCCGCTACGTTATGCTGAACCCGTTGCTCGCCAAGAGGGTTCGGCGTCTGGCGCGATGGCGGTGGTGCAGTTATCCGGCAACGTGCGGCCAAGCCGCCAAACCGGACTGGCTGCAGGTTGCCTCCGTGCTGGCGCAATTTGCTACACAGCATGCTCGCGCGATCGAACATTACGTCGCCTTCGTTCCCGGCAACGTGATTCGAGACGCAGGCGAACACCGCACCTAAAAATCCGCCGCCGGCCACGCCGGCAATCATGTGCCAGAGCGTCGATGAACGTGGCCGCGTAACAGACAACGAGCATGGTGACGAGACGGAACGTCGTCAGCGTCGGCGCTGCGGGATGATCGAGGGAAATCAACGCTGCCTATTTCAGCGCGGGCACGTAGGCGGACTGGCGCGCCGCCAACTGCCAACGGCCATCCCGTTTCAACCACACGTTGAGGTAGCGCAAGTGCACTTTCTTCTGTTCGCCTTTCAAAACGACATCGACCTTGGTGTCACCCATTGCCGTGGCGGTGTCGCCATAGACTTTGATCGTGACGTTTTCGCGCACGGCGGAATTGATCTTCACATCGCCGCTTTTCAAGTTGGCCATGTACTGGGCCTTCGGCACGATGGCGCCGCTGGGCTGATGGTAGACAAACTCATCGGCGAGAATCGCGTCGAGAGCCACCTGATCGTTACGGATCATGATGTTGTAACGCGCATCCTCCGCTTTGCTTACATCCTGTTCTGCGGTCTGTGCATAAACCGCGTGAGCCATGGCCAACACAACGACACAACTTAAAACGACACTACGACAGATGGAAATCATCGCGCTCTCCTTGAGATGGGAGTGCGGAGTGTACGCGCGAGTCGGCGGATTTTCTAGCGGGCGGTTAAAGCGTGGCGCACCCAGTTCGAGCAAACAGTTTTAGTTTTGCACTGCTTCCAGAAAAAAGCAAAACGGGAATCGGCACACCTAAGTTATTCGTCGGTTCAATCTGACGCAAGCCCAAGCCACTCATCGCATGGGAATCACCCGGCCCAAAGTGTCCGCGTTATTGCGCGAAGAGTTTTCCAACCTCTGCGAACGTAAGCTGATGGACTGTTTGAACCGACTCGGTTACGACATCGTAATCAAGGTGCGGCCGGCGACAAAACGAATCAGGCATCTGAAGCTAGCGCTGGTGTAGTCCGTAGTTCGCATGAATCGCGGCAACACAGATCGTTTCGCAGCGCGAAAATGTGCTTCGCGCAGCCCCGTTTCATTCGGCGCGATGGGATTGTCCTAGCCTTGCCGCGTTAATTACATCGACCAGAAACCCGCATGGATGCGGGTTAGCTCTGGCCTTGGCAATATCGAATGTAGGGTGCATTCATGCACCAAGGATGAACGGTGCATGCACGGTAAATTTGTTCTCAAGAACGGCCTGTCGTGGGAGCCGAGTTCTTTGTCCTGCGCAAGTAGTCGAAGACGAGGCGCGTGCGCAAACTGAGTTTGCGCATCGACGCTGCGATGGATGGGGCTGGCCCGAGGTGGCCTAGGGCTACGAGGTGGCCTAAGGCCATAAGGCCATGCGGCTGCGATCCTCGTCGCAGTTCCAGTCGATGAGGTAATGAACACTGTGGCTGGCCTACGGGGTGGCCTAGGGCCAGGGCCATGAGGGCGACCCCATTTGTAAAACCGCCAGTCAATTCGGGTTCATGGAAAGGAGCGCCGCGACGAAGCAAACTCGTATTCCCACCGCTGAAAATCCCGATTGCTTCGTCGCTGCGCTCCTCGCAATGACAGTGGTCGCGGCATCCGCTCCGCCTGCGCGCCATCAATGATGTGCTTGATTTTGGCGCAAACCCGGCGAGATCAACCAGCGGTCGAGCAAATCGAATCCCCATTGCACCATTAACGCCAACAGCGCTGCCGGCACCGCGCCGGCGAGTAACATGTTGTTGTCGTTGAGCGCGAGTCCGGCGGCGATGCGTTCACCGTAACCGCCGGCGCCGATGAAAGCCGCGATGGTCGCGGTGCCAACATTGATGATCGCCGAGGTTTTCACACCCGCGAGGATCGTTCCCATGGCGAGCGGCATTTCCACCAGCCTGAGCCTCGCGCCGGCGGGCAAGCCCAACGCCTCAGCGGACTCGAGCAGGCTTTGCGGAATCTGCGTCAGCCCGGCATAAGTATTGCGCACAATCGGCAACAACCCGTACAAAAACAACGCCACCAGCGCCGGGATAGTGCCAATGCGGTTGAACACAGGAATAAGAAACGCCAACAGCGCCAAAGACGGAATCGTTTGCAGCACGCCGGTCAGCGACAATATCCATTGCGCGAACGAAGGCCTGCGGCTGGCGATGATGCCGAGCGGAATGCCGATCGCGACACTCGCCGCGAGGGAAACGAATACCAGATTGAGATGTTGCAGCGTCAGCCGCAAAAAATCCGGCGCCGTGAGACGACTCCAAAAATTGTGCTGGGTTTCTTGCGCCGGCCGGTGTGCAATATCGCGGTTTAGAAACCGCTCCGCCACCGTGGCGAAGCCTTGCCCGGCAAGTTCCGCTTCGGCATTGAGGCGAATCATCGTCGGCTCGTCGATGGTATTTTTTAATTGCTGCAAACGCTGCCAAGTTTTGGGAAATCGCGCCGGCAGATCGAGGCGATGAACCAACAGCGCATCGTAGGCGGGGAAATAGTGCCGATCGTCGCGCAGCACGCGCAACTGGAACTTCTCGATTTTCGCGTCGGTGGAATAAATATCGGTCACATCGATTTGCTTAACTGCGAGCGCTTCGTAGGCCAGGCCGTGATCGATGCCGATGACCGGCAACGTGGCGGGCAAGTTGTACTTCGCCGCGAGCCCCGGCCAGCCGTCGCTGCGACCGAGAAATTCCTGCGATAGGCCGTACTTCAATTGCAGATGTTGGGCTAAGTCGGACACGGACTTGATATTAAGCGTTGCCGCTTGCGTCTCCAGCATCGCCAGCGCATAGGTGTTGTTGAAGCCAAGCGGCACGGCAACACCGAGACCCTCCGCGGCGAGCCGCGTGTTGAGCACAGCAAGATCGAAGGGCCCATCGATCTTGAGAATTTCTTTGGCGATGGTTCCGCTGTAATCGGGATACACATCGATGGCGCCGCTCTTCAGGGCTGCGAACACGATGCCGGTGTTGCCCAAACCTTGGCGGTGGGTTACGGTCGCCTCATTGGCTTGGGCCGCCGCCTGGGTGATGATCTCGCCCAAAATATAGGATTCGGTAAATCGCTTCGAGCCAACGCGCAGTTCCGCGCCGTGGACATCAACCAGCAGCGCACTGAAAAATAACAGCAGCATCGATAAGTAAAATCGTTTCATCGTCATCACTCAGTTCGCAAGTGGCACATGCCCTCGCTGCGCCATGACAAACTCGGTCACGAATGGCACAACGGGACGTTTCTGAAAATCATCGATGGCCCCGCTCTGGATCACCTGGCCGTCGCGCATCAATACAATTTGATCGGCAAAATACGCCGCCTCGTGCAGATCGTGGGTCACCAGCACGACGGTTTTTTTCAATTGCGAAAAAATGCTTTTCAGTTCGCCTTGCAACGCGTAACGGGTAATCGGATCGAGCGCGCCCAACGGTTCGTCCAGCAACAACAATGGCGGATCCAACATCAGGGCACGCATCAAGGCCACACGCTGACGCTGGCCGCCGGACAATTGCCGCGGATAGCGCTCGAGCAACGCGGACGGCAAGCGCACCAAGTCACTCAGTTGGGTTAGCCGCTGTTTTATGGAGTCGTTGTCGCGGCGCAGATGGCGTGCCAGCAAGGTGACGTTGTCGCGCGCCGTGAGATGGGGAAACAAGCCGCCGTCTTGAATGACGTAACCCATTTGTTGACGCAAGCCGGAAAGGTTCGCGTTGGTCAGTTCGACATCGTTAACAATGACACGACCGCTATCGGGCAACACTAAGCCCGCCAGCATGCGCAACACGGTCGATTTGCCGCAGCCGCTGGGGCCGATCAGCACCGTGGTCGTATAAGGGCGAAAGGCAAACGTTAGCGCCGTAAGCGCAACGGCTTGCGCATAGCGCTTTGAGACGTTCTCGACCGAAATCATGCGCTAAATTGTCGGCGCCTATTCGCTAACCGTTGTCACACCGATCATGCTGTCGCGCGTCACCCGTTGCGCCAGTTCGCCTTCGCTAAAGTGCTCGGCGCCGGCCGGTCGTAACGGTAAAACCAGATAGCGCATGTCGGCCGTACTGTCGTGTACGCGAACTTCGATCCCATTGGGAATTTCCGTGCCGAACTCACGCAACACCGCACGCGGATCGCGGACCGCGCGGCTACGGTAAGCCTCACTTTTGTACCAGTCGGGCGGCAGGCCGAGCAACATGCGTGGATAACAGGAGCACAAGGTGCACACCACCAGATTGTGAATTTTATCCGTATTCTCCAACACGATGAGCTTGGTCGGCCCAACCTCGATGCCGATCTCTTGTGCAGCGGCGCTGCCATTGGCCAGCGCGCGCGCTTTAAACTCGGCATCACACCAAGCGTGCGCGACCAAGCGCGCGCCGATGCCGGGATTACGGCCGTCCATGAACTCGATTTGGCGGCGTACATCGTCCGCACTAAAAATATTTTTTTCGATCAATAATTCCCGTAGCGCGATTTCCATTACCTGGTAATACGCGCTCGGCCCGGACTTGCCGCGGCCGACGTCGCGCAGATTGGCTAAGCCGAAGCGTTTGTAGGTACTCATGCCACTTCCTTCGCCACGATGGGCGCTAGCCAGTGTTGATAAATTTCGATTTCTATACTGTCCTGTGGCGCACCGGCGTACGTCGACCACACATCACGCAAAGCGAAACGCACGCGGTAAAGCGGTTGGTGTGGTCTGCCGGAACGCGCGTAGGCGAGTTCTTCGGGATTGCCGAATACGCCGCACAGGCGCTCGACCGTGCCTGTTTGTCCGCGCACATACCACGGCGTACGAATGTGGCCGGGCGAAAACATTTCCCTGACCCGAACCCTATCGCCGACCCTGAAGCACGGCGCCACCGCATCGGCGCTCACGTCGCCTTGCTCGCTAAACGCGCTTCGACTTCGGCCATCTTTTCGTTTAATTCATCGATGCTCACCACGCCGCGCTGGATCATGGTCTGGGTGATGGAAAAGACCCAACGCTCGTAGTACGTCATTGTTTCGTAGGCATCGCCGCCGATGCTCTCGATGTTGCGACGCAACTCATCGACATTGAGAAGATTGCGCCCCTGTTGCGACAGCAAAACCATCAA
>JBKJHT010000014.1:0-17649 GCA_046598945.1 Burkholderiales bacterium
GTAGCTGGTCGTACCGATCCACGTCGGCCTTGGGTTCTTCGGTCAGCGTGAGTGTTGTTTCCACCGTGGCCAGCGGCGGTTGTGCCTTGGCCTTGAGTTGGGCAAGTAAATACAACACCTGCTCCGCACTGGGTTGGCCCACCGCTAACGCGGCCTCGGTGGCGACAAGAATAGCGCCGAGTCCAGGCACCGGAACGGCCGCCAGAAGTGTCGCCATCCCCCCGATCGCCGCCGGGCCGATTCAGTAGCGCCTTCTGCAGTAACCTAAGTGGCTCGGGCATGGTCTCAAACGGCGCGCCATTGCGCAACGCTCATTAGCGTATCCGCGTACGGATCGAGTTTAGTCGCCACTTCGCGGGGCGGGTATTTCGGCTCCACCGCATCGACTTGTCTGAGCCAGGTGCGGATGGTATTGCGAGATAGTCCGGTACGTCGGACATTGTGCCCGTTACGGGTACGATTTCTCTTGACGACAGATGCTCACGATAATGCATCCGCCTGATCTTGGCTATGGCCCTGGCCGTAGGCCACCCCGTAGGCCAGCCCCACCTTCCCACAGTAATCACTCCCAATTTCTCCCCGCTTATAATTTAAGCAGGGTAGTTGATTTATGTGGGTCAATATTGGATGAAATTTACTGCATCAACTGGGTCAGTTCTCGGCGAAATTCAACACCCTGCCTTCCGTGAGCATGGAAACGGAGACGACGCAGCGGATAGAGCCACCGAGTTGACCGGGTTTCCCCACTGTATTCATGACCTCGCGCAGCAATTCCTGATCAGTAATGTTGTCGCCTGCGCGGGCGTCGCCGCTGCGTTCAACAATCTCCCGGCGAAATCGGTCGATCTCGTCCGCCGCCATGCCACGAAAATCGTCGTCGAGGGCGTCGCCGGCTTCCAGTTGCTCGCTATCAATGAGTAGCGTGTTGGGGCGCGGGAGCGGATTGCCGGTGGTATCGTCGAAGTTGCGGAAAAGCGCGAGGCGGCAGTTGATTGGCGTAGCGGTACCGTCGTGGTTTTTCCGCTGGAAGCCGGAAACAAAGTCATACACCAGCTTCGAGATGGCGGTGTTTTGGCAAACGATGATGAAACAAGGGGGCACTTTGATGCCCTTGTCTGCCCACAGCTTGAAGGTTTTTTCGTAGTGGCCGTAGAGCGCTTCGAAGGCGGTTTGCAGACGAGTGGGAAGTTTGAGGGGATCGAGTTCTTCGCCCGTGCCACGACCTTTTTTGGGCATATCCTTGCGGATGTGCTCCCACAAATTCCTGTATACCGGCAGCTCCTCACCGGGAATATTTTCCGCCACCGGAACACGCGGCAATTTCACGATACCGCATTCGATGGCATCCATCAGCGAAAAATCGCTCATGGTCCACGGGAACAAGGTGCCTTCGACATACCCGGAGCCACTGAGGAAAAAAGGCGTGGCTGAAAGATCGATCACGCGGGCAAGACCGAGCTTGCGATTCACGGCTTCGAGGCCGGAAATCCAAAGGCGCGCGGCGTCGTTGTTTTTCTCGGCCTCCTTACGTTCGTCGCCCTTTAGAACTTCATTGTCGTCCGCGTCAGGTTTTTTCCGATAGCAGTGGTGCGCCTCGTCATTGAGCACGAGGATGTTTTTCTTGCCCATTAAATCGGGCCTGACGCGCTGAATCATCTGGCCTTCCGTCTCTGCGGTTTGCAGGTCATCGCCGGTACGTCCCTTGAGGAGCCGACGCCCGCCCGTGGAGACTTCGATGCGCTCACGCAGCTTGAAGGCATGGTAGTTGGTGATGACGATCTTGGCCTTCTTCAGATCGTCCAGCATATCGTGCGGCGCCAGTTCGCGGCTGGTGTAGTAGCTGTCGGGGTCGTGGGGTTGCAGAACGCGCAAACGGTCCTTGATAGTAAGGCCGGGCGCGACAATGAGGAAGCCGCGTGTGAAGTTCTTGCTATTGGAGCGGCGCACAGCGTTAATGGTTTGCCACGCGATGAGCATGGCCATAACGGTGGTCTTCCCTGCTCCGGTAGCCAGTTTCAGCGCGAAACGCATGAGTTCGGGATTGGCGTTTTTGTTGGCACTTACCAAGTGGTCGAGCAACTGTTTGCCGCTTTTGAAGTGAGGCGCAACCTCAGTTAGCCAAATGGCGGTTTCAACAGCTTCCACCTGACAAAAAAACGGCCGCGCGCTGCCAAATTTGTGATGCCGCCAATGTTGCAAGAGCCGCGCCGTCTCCGGCGTAACCTGCCACTGATTGGGATTGGGCAGGGAACGCCAAGTCTCCACATGCCCGCGCACTTCGTTGATAATCGACGTGGGGTCGTATTGCTGCTCTTTCGTTGAAAGACCCTTGCCGTCATCGAATACGAATCCCTCCTGCGTGGCAGTTTTTTGTCGCTTCTTAGGCTTGGGGATGGGCGTGATGAACTTAGCAGGCCGGCGAGTCTCAATGGTCTTTTGCGTAGGCTGCCCATCTTCATCCAACTCCCAATGCCGCGCCGGGCATTCGTACGGGGAATTCAGTATAGGGTGATCGAAGAACGGGTTAGACACTGACTACGCCTTTGGGAATTGGAACAGGTCGGGATAAAGTTTCTTTGTGCATTCTCACTGCCTCTTCACAGATAACCCGCCAATCATTAACCAAACCTGCGGTCAATCAATGAAGCAGAATCATCAGTCCGTTTACTTTGCAGCGCTCTTATGCGACTGCTATGCGCCGTGCTTCCCCAAAAGTGGTAATTCAATGCGAATTTCCAACTCGTCGGCGATGGTTGTTTATCGTGATCTAACCTATATTTTTGATTTCTAGAAATATTACAGTACGAATCAGTTACGTCCAATGGGGTTGTCTATCGCTGAATGATGGGCGCGAAATTTCGTAACAGATTGCGATCGCGAAAGCGGCCTGCTTTGCGATAACGCCCTAAGGCAAGCATCGCAAAATAATTTCCTTCTAACAGGTGCGGGAAACCAGTTCGGCCGCTCGAAGTTTTGAAGCGTGGTGATCGTAACAAATGAGGGCTATCAAATTGGACCGCCAAGTAGGAGTCGATCGTCAACTTCGGCAGCGGATCGGCTTTGATCGATCCCATGAAATGTGCTCGGACACCGCCGGTCCGACCACTTCTAAATTTCCCCGCCAAAGGAAACTTTGATTGTGGCCACTGCGGATCGGGACTTACCAATTCAGGGATTCCACATCACATTACGCGCCGTGTTTCTTTCCCAAAAACGCGCACCCAAAGGCCGCGCCAGACAGCGCATGGCCTTAGGCCAGCCCCTGGATACGGGGTGGCGGCGCTTGTTGGGAATGCTCTGCGCTGCCCGTGCCATCCTGTTACGTGCAGCGAGTGACCTATCACTTTCGGGCTACAGCTACCGACCGATGCCAACTAGGTCGTTTGACATATCGACCTAACCAAGATCCGGTTCTACGCTTCATAACATCGTTGTTGATTGCGGGAAGCGCAGCATGCATCCACTATTCGTACGTTTTGTTTTGCCACCGCTGATATTTGGCTCGGCGCAGTACGCGCTTTTTTGGAACGTTTTAAATAGCGAAGACGCTAGTTCAATCTCGCCGGCCGCCAGCGTTGTGCCGCCATCGGCAATTTCACGTGCGACCGATTATTCGAACCTTATCCAGCGCAGCGAATTTAAACAAGCGGGACGGCAAGTAGCAGCGGATCCGTCACCGGCGACACCGCACCTGCGGATCATCCCCAGCAACGCAGTACGACCAATCGCCGCACCTTCGCGAACTCCCGATGTCCTGTCGGGCTTGCAAGACGCCGACCCCAGCGTTCGTATTCACGCACTGCGAGAAAGTGAGGCGCAGGGAATCACGATTCCGACCTATCTGCTGCAGCAGATCGCAACCGTCGATCGAGATGCAAACGTGAGAATGCTGGCCCTGACCAAATATGCCCAAGACGGGTCGATCGATCCGGCAATGGTCAGATCTGCGGCAGAAGCGGGTTTGCGCGACGGCGACCCGACGGTCAACACCCATGCGCGGGAAATCCTGGAACAGCTTAATCAAGCAACTCGATCGAATGAAGAGATGCCGGAGGTTCTGGCGGAATACGCCCGGGTGGAATGACATAGACGCGCGCGATTGACAGTTTTGCGCTATTTCCCGACTGGGCCACGGGATATGGCTTCCTTAAATTTGGCCCGATATTAGGAGATATGATGAAAAAAGTTATTCTTGGAACCTTGCTTGCACTGTCCGCCACCTTTGCCAACACCGCCATGGCCGATGGCTGGCCGCTCAGCGTTGTGGGCAGTTGGAGCATTATCGGCAATCAACATATTGGTCTGCTGAACATTGTGTCGCAGGCTGCGGTTGGAAATTGTCGACGCATCACCGGTACCGCGTATCCCGGCACGGCGGTTGCTCATCCGATCGAAGGATTTTACTGCCCGTTCAGCGGTCGCATTCAATTCGTTCGAAAGCAACCCGCGAGCAACGACACACTTCAAGTCTGGACCGGAAACGTTTCCCAGGATGGCGTCGTCGACCGCATGGGCGGCACATTTAGCTCTGTTAGTTCCGCGCTCGGCGGCGGTTCGTTAGGCGAATACAACTTTCAAGGCAGCAAGTAGTTTTATCGATCGATCCCATTGCACTTCGCATTTATTGGAAGTGCGATGCCGCAGAACTTTTTAGCGTGTCGTCGCTACTGCAAAGCGCGATTTTCGAGTAGCACGACACAGCCCCCGAGAGCGGCGACCAGAACGCGCACAAATTCGAAATCGGCGCAGTCGCCGATAAGCATGG
The DNA here is from genome assembly GCA_046598945.1 of Burkholderiales bacterium. GTDB lineage: Bacteria > Pseudomonadota > Gammaproteobacteria > Burkholderiales > JALYOK01 > JALYOK01. The sequence goes on from JBKJHT010000014.1 coordinate 4,766, forward strand.
GGACTAACGCTTGCGCAGCAGAAACAAAAATTCTTTATTTGCCTCGGCAGCGTAGACGAGTTCATGGCCAGTTTGTTTAGCAAATGCCTGAAAATCCTTCATCGCACCGGGATCCGTGGCGACGATTTTTAACGTTTCGCCGGGCTGCATGTCCGTCAGCGCTTTTTTGCTGCGCAAAATAGGCAGTGGACAGTTGAGCCCGCGGGCGTCGAGTTCTTTGTCGAATTGCATCACTGCTCCAAATAATTAGCGCCAATTATAGTCGAAAAAGTTCAACTGCTAACGGGCCCGTCCGATAGCGCTTTTCCGTCTCGCAGCCAAGCCAGAATGCCGCCCGACAGGTTATAAAGTTCGGCAAAACCTTGCTGCGCCAGGTAAGAACAAGCTTGTGCGGAACGGCCGCCGGATTGACAATAAATTACGATGGTCGCGGCATCCGGCAGCGACGCGGCGTGTTGCGGCAACGAAAATAGCGGAATATGGCGTGCACCGGCGATAATCCCGCGCGCCACCTCGGCGTCCGTGCGCACATCGATCAGGGTAATGTCCTGTCGTTCGCGCATGGCTTCCAGCGCGGTGGAATCGATATTTTGGAACATGTCTGGCGCCCATTCGTGTCTGTTACACTGCCGCTAAGGTAACAAAAAAACTGTCGCACTAACAGCCCTTTCGATCCATGCCCGATCCGCGTTCCATCAACCCCATCTCGCTCGGCGCGGCGCTGCGCTATTGGCTGAAACTCGGCTGCATCAGCTTCGGCGGGCCAGCGGGTCAAATCGCCATCATGCACCAAGAGTTAGTGGAGAAACGCCGCTGGATCTCCGAAGAGCGTTTTCTTCATGCACTGAACTATTGCATGCTCTTGCCCGGCCCGGAAGCGCAGCAACTGGCCACCTACATCGGCTGGCTGATGCATGGCGTCAAGGGCGGCATTATCGCCGGCGCGCTGTTCGTTTTGCCCTCGCTGCTGATCTTGATTGGCCTGTCTTGGCTTTATGTAACCTTTGGCCAAACGCCGATCATCAGTGGATTGCTCTACGGCATCAAGCCAACGGTCACGGCGATTGTTGCGTTCGCAGCGTGGCGCATCGGCAGCCGCGTGCTGAAAAATGGATTTCTCTGGGCGCTCACCATCCTGGCGTTTGCCGCAATCTTCGTCTTCGCGATCCCGTTTCCGTGGATCATCCTCGGCGCCGCGCTTATCGGCGCCATCGCGGGCAAGCTGCGGCCCGCTTGGTTCAAAGAGGATGGTCACGCAAAATCCCTCGAAAGCTACGGCCCGGCGGTGATCGACGATCTCACGCCACCGCCCGAACACGCGCGATTTTCTGTCCCGCGTATTGCGTTGATTGCAATCACCGGACTAACGCTTTGGGCAAGCATGCTGGCATTGCTCGGCGGCTGGGACAGCGTGCGCGGCGCCTTGGCGCAAATGGGTTGGTTTTTCACCCAAGCGGCGCTACTCACCTTCGGCGGCGCCTACGCGGTGTTGCCCTACGTCTACCAAGGCGCCGTCGAGCAACATCAGTGGCTCAGCGCTCACGCCATGATCGACGGCCTCGCGCTCGGCGAAACCACGCCCGGCCCGCTGATTATGATCGTCGCCTTCGTTGGTTTTTTGGGCGGCGTAACAAAAGAAATTTTCGGTGTCGGCGACGTCTTCGCATCGGGCGTCGCGGGTGCGTGTGTGGCAACCTTCTTCACCTTCCTGCCGTCATTTCTGTTCATCTTGGTCGGCGGCCCGCTGGTCGAAGCTACGCGAAACAACCTCAAATTTACTGCGCCGCTGAATGCCATCACCGCCGCCGTGGTCGGCGTCATCGTCAACCTCGCGCTGTTTTTCGCCTGGCATGTGTTGTGGCCTCAAGCGAGCGCAGCCGCGCCGTTCAGCGGCAGCTTCGAATGGTTTGCGCTGCCGATCGGCCTAGTCGCAGGCATCGCGCTGATTCGCTACAAAGTCAACGTCGTGGCAGTGATCGCGGCGGGCGGATTGGTTGGGTTGGCCTACCAACTGCTGATCAAATAGATTGCAAAATCGGAACATGACACAATAGCGCCATGGCACGAGGTCGCCGTTGCGTTCTCGCTGCTAATTTAACGTTTACCAATCGAAAGAGGATACCAATGGTCAATCGCACACAGTTTTATATCGACGGCGCCTGGGTCAACCCCGTGACCCCGAAGACCCGCCCGGTCGTCAATCCCGCCACCGAACAGCCAATGTACGACATCGCAATGGGCTCCGCTGCGGATGTAGACAAGGCCGTGGCGGCCGCGCGCCGCGCGTTTGAGACATTCTCCCAAACCTCGCGCGAAGAGCGCGTCGCGCTGCTCACGCGCGTTGTCGAGGTCTATAAGTCTCGCACCCAGGATCTCGGCGCAGCCATCTCCGACGAAATGGGCGCGCCGCTGGCGTTTGCCGAAAAATTCCAGGTCGGCGCCGGCCTGGGCCACATTGTCGCGACGCTCGATATTCTCAAAACCTATAATTTCGAAGAGCCGATCGGCTCGGCGATGGTGGTGCGTGAGCCCGTCGGTGTCGTGGGCATGATCACGCCGTGGAACTGGCCGCTCAACCAGATCGCCTGCAAAGTCGCGCCCGCGTTGGCCGCTGGCTGCACGATGATCTTGAAGCCTTCCGAGTTCACGCCATCGTCGGCGCTGATCTTCGCCGAAATTTTGCACGAGGCCGGCGTCCCGAAGGGCGTGTTCAACCTGGTCAATGGCCTCGGCCAAGAAGTCGGCGCGGCGATGAGCAGCCACCCAGGCATCGACATGATTTCGTTTACCGGCTCGACCCGCGCCGGCATCGATGTCGCGCAACGCGCGGCGCCAACCGTCAAGCGCGTCAGCCAGGAACTCGGCGGCAAATCGCCCAACATCATTCTCGAAGACGCTGATCTGCAAAAAGCGGTGACCGGCGGCGTCGCCCACGTGTTCATGAACTCCGGCCAATCGTGCAACGCACCCACGCGCATGCTGGTGCCGCAGTCGAAGATGAATGAGGCCATCGCGTTCGCCAAGGGGGTCGCCGAGGGGACTAAGGCAGGCGATCCGCGCGCTGCCGATACCAAAATCGGGCCAGTAGTGTCGTCGATCCAATGGGAAAAAATTCAAACGCTGATTAAGAAAGGCATAGAAGAAGGTGCGACCTTGGTGTCGGGCGGCCCCGGTCGGCCAGAGGGTGTGGAAAAGGGTTTCTACGTGCGACCGACCGTGTTCGCCAACGTCACCAACGACATGACCATCGCGCGCGAAGAAATCTTCGGCCCGGTGATTTCGATCATGGGCTTCATGGACGAAGACGAGGCAGTAAAAATAGCCAACGACACGCCCTACGGTTTGGCCGGTTATGTGTCCGCCGGTTCGATCGAGCGTGCCCGCAAAGTAGGCCGCCAAATCCGCGCCGGCAATATCAACCTGAACGGTGTGCCGAACGAACGTACCGCACCCTTCGGCGGCTACAAGCAATCGGGCAACGGTCGCGAGTGGGGTAAGTTCGGCCTGGACGAGTATCTCGAAGTCAAAGCAATCGCCGGGTTCGGCGCGGTGTAATTAAAACTTGGAGTGATCGGCCAGGCTGAGTCGTCTGGCCGTCGCCGAAGCGCGACCTTAGCGCGCGTGAAAATCCCATCGTCACCCATTTATGACCGACAATAAACCCGGCAAAGCCTACCGCGCCGTCGTGGCGCGGCTGGTGCGGAAAATCAATCCGCACCAGATTTTAGATGCGCCGAGCGGCCATGGCTGGCTGCGCGAGTCACTAAACGAAACGGTCATGCTCGACGGTATCGATTTGTTCTGTCCGGCGCCGAAGGGCTATCGCAATTTCTGGAGTATCGATTTTTCTGCCGGATTGCCCGCGTCGCTGCCGCTCTACGATTGCGTAGTCTGCTGCGAAATAATTGCCTACATCGGCAACCCGCTGATGTTTCTGAAAAGCGTGCGCGATAAGCTGGTGGCCGATGGTTCGATTGTGATTTCCACACCGAGCGTTTGGTATCCGCAGTCGCGCATTCAGTTCTTGTTGCGTGGTTATTTTCCCGCCGTGCCGTCTTGGCTGAGAGACGCTACCAGCGCCGAGCCTGGCCACATTACGCCCATAACTTTCCCCAATCTTTATTTGTATTTGAAGCAAAGCGGATTCAAAAATATCCAACTTCACAGCGTGCAAAAAGGCCCTAAGCATTGGTTCGAGTGGATCGTTGGGTTTCCGCAATGGCTATATTGCCGAGGCCAGCTTCGCACAGCCAAATCAGTTGACGCTATCGCCTTCTGGAAAATTGCCGGATCAAGATCGGCGATTTACGAGCGCCAAATGGTCGTTTCCGCGCAACGGTCCTAGTGTAGTGCGTCGAAATTAACAGAACATAACAATGCGTCTTTTTCCGTCTGACATCGTTACTCGTCTTCCGTCTGACATCGTTACTCGTCGTAGCAAAGAGCCCGCTGTGCAGCCTCCTCGCGCATCGGCTGCGAAAATCAAGACCTAAATATAAATTCAATACATCGCTCGAACTATCCTCAGAAGACCGCAATTCTAATCAACTTTTCTGGCGATTTACGCCAGTAAGGCATTCGGTCATACGCAGTGACTTGTAATCGTTCGGCCGTCCTGCTAGGGTGACAATCGGTAGAGTGGCTTCGCGTCGCTATGTTGTGAAGTCTAGTTGCGATAACGATTTAGTCTGGGGAACGCCGCAGGATGTGGTTTCTGAAATTTTTTCACCGGTTTGACGCCAACCCATGAGCACGCCGACCGCGCGGCCTTGGTCATTTGTTGTGCCGTTCTTGCGGAGTTTTCGTGCTCAATTGTTGTTGCTGGCGCTGGTCTCACTCGCGCCATTCGCAACCTTTTCCACCTTAAGTGTTCGCGATCTATCGGCCCGCTATCGTGCGGAGTCCTTAAATCTGGCGGCGGAACAGGCGCGCACGATCAGCGCTCGGCTGGATCACTTCATCGAGGGCAGCGAACAGCTTTTAGATGCGATCGGCGTGATGGTTTCCGCAGACCCCGGGGCGGACATAGATAACAAGACGAAGCTGCAGGCACTCAAGGCCAAACTGCCGCCCTATATCCACGATCTGCAGGTGATCTCGACATCCGGTGAAGTGAAAATCCTATCCGCCGATCCCGCGCTACTGATCTCGATGTACAACGTCGCCGACCGAAAATATTTCAAGGAAGCGATGGCAAAGCACCCATTGGGATTTGGTGAGCCGGTCATTTCCCGCGCCACCGGAAAAATGAACTTGGCGTTGGCGCGGCCGATATTTGGCAAGAATGGCGCCGTGAGTTGCGTGGTAACGCTTTCGGTACTGGTGGAAAACTTTCAAGAACTTCTGCTCACCGCGCGGATTCCAGCCAGCTCCGAAATTACCCTGCTAGACGAGAATGGCGTGGTTATAGCCCGCGCCCCGGATCTGCATAAATCGAGTGCGCGAACACTGTTGGATCAACCGGTTATTCAGGCCATGCTGCGTAACAAACAAGGCCAGACCGAAGCCGAATCGCGGGATGGCATCCGGCGTCTAATCAGTTATACAAAGACGGAACGCACACCCTGGTTGATCTATGTCGGTATTCCCACGGCCAGCGCACTTGCGCCGGCGCGCGAATCGTTGCTTCGACTGGGCTGGTTTGGCGCGATGACCGCGCTGATCGCGTTGCTTTTAGCGACTTGGATTTCGCGGCATATCGCCAAACCCATTCAGCAACTGAGTCTGGACGTACGGCGTTTTTCAAGCGGCGATTTAGCCCACCGCACCGCGATTAACACCACCGGAGAGGTCGCGCGGCTGGCGTCGGATTTCAACCATATGGCGGCGACACTGCAAAAGAGCACCGACCAGTTGCGCGCCAGCGAGATACGCTACGATTTGGTACTGGACGCCACCACGGATGGCCTCTGGGAAATCGACTTGGAGCACAATAAGATCAGCGGATCGCCCAAGGTCAAAGGCTTGCTGGGGTATACCAACGCGGATCTGCCAAACGAACGCGGCGCGTTCGAAGCGTTACTCCATCCCGACGACCGACAACGCGTCCTGGATGCGCTGGCGAACCACATCAAGTTTGATCACGTGCTAGCTGACGAATTTCGCTTGCGCGCCAAGGACGGAAGCTATCACTGGATCGCGCGGCGCGGTAAGTCCGTACGCCAGGCAGACGAAAAAGTCCTCAAGGTGGTGGGATCGATTTCCAACGTCACGTCGCGAAAACAAGCCGAATTGGAAGTGAAGCAACTGAATGCGGAATTAGAGCAACGAGTGCTGCAACGGACTGCCGATTTGACGCGCGAGATTGCCCATCACGAGGAAACGCAAAAGCAATTGCAGGATTCAAATCGCGAACTGCAACTGTCGCTCGAACGCCTGCGCCAACAAACTCGGGAAATGGCGCTATTGCACGAAATGAGCGAGCTGCTGCAAGCGGCAAGCACCGCCGAGGAATATAACAAGGTTATTTCCCATGCCATGCAACAATTGTTTAACTCCAAGGTGGGTGCGTTGTATGCGCTGCGCCCGTCCCATGACTTGATCGAAGCGAGTATCACTTGGGGCGATTTCAAGCATGCCGAGACGGTGTTTCATCGCGACGATTGTTGGGCTATGAAGTTGTCGAAATTGCACTATGTCGCTGCGCGCGATAACGATGTCGGCTGTGCGCATGTCGTGGCCACCGACGTTCTGGGCTATGTTTGTGTGCCACTCAATTCCCACGGCGAAACCCTTGGATTCATCCATCTGCGCGCGATGACCGAGGCGGTGCGAACTTTGCTGGAAAATAAATTGCCGCTGATTCATACCGTGGCGGAATACTTAGGTTTAGCCTTAGGCAATTTTCGCCTACAACAAACCTTACGTCATCAATCGGTGCGCGATGGCCTGACGGGCTTATTTAATCGGCGCTATCTTGAAGAATCGATTGCGCGTGAAGCCGCCCGTGTAACGCGCGATGGCAGGCAACTGGGTATTGTCATGTTCGACCTGGATCACTTTAAACGCGTTAACGACACCTACGGCCATGACATGGGCGACGCTGTGCTCAGACAGCTTGGCAAGATGTTGCTCGAACATGTGCGCGACGAGGATATTGCCTGCCGCTACGGCGGCGAGGAGTTCACTATCATTTTACCCGGCGCCGACCTTAAGGCCAGCCGTGACAGGGCGGAGGAATTGCGGCAATTGATTGCCTCAACGACGGTGCGATGGGACGGGCAGGTCATCGGTAACTTGAGCATCTCGCTTGGGGTGTCTTGCTTCCCCCTGCATGGACGGACCTGGCAGGAAGCCTTCAAAGCCGCCGATAAGGCGTTATACGTGGCGAAACAAACGGGACGAAAACGCGTGGTCGTCGCACCGCTCTGACGAAAAACGCCGGCTGGCCTCGCGTATAATCGGACGGTCAAAAAATTCATCGGCGATTGTAATGAGCCCACTCGATCGACCCAGCATGTCCGCAGCGCCGATTGTCCTGTCGGGTCCCACGCTTTTCCGTCGGCAATGTTATCTCGATGGTGGATGGGGCAGCGCGGCGGCATCGACATTTAGTCCAATCATTTTCATTTAGGAGTCTTATGCCGTCGCGCTTATTCATTGCTCTGTGCGCCTTTGTGTTCGTCACCAGCGCCTACAGTGCGGATACGATCAAAGTCAAATTCAGCCACGTGGTGGCGCCCGATACGCCAAAGGGCATGGCCGCGCAAAAATTCAAGGAGATCGCGGAGAAACGCAGCAATGGCCGTGTCCAAGTGCAGATCTATCCGAATAGCCAACTCTACAAAGACAAGGAAGAAATCGAGGCCTTGCAACTGGGGGCGGTGCAAATGTTAGCGCCGTCGCTGTCGAAATTCGGTCCGCTGGGCACCCGGGAATTCGAGGTATTCGACGTGCCTTACATCTTTCCGACTAAGGCTGCCTTGTATCGTGTGATGGACGGCACGGTGGGCAAAAATCTTTTCGCCAAGCTGGAGAGCAAGGGCATTCACGGTCTGGCTTATTGGGACAACGGTTACAAACAAATTCATGCCAACAAAGCGGTTAAATCCGTAGCCGATTTGAAGGGGTTGAAACTGCGCATCCAGTCGTCCAAAGTGCTGGACGCGCAGATGCGCGCCGTCGGCGCAAGCCCGCAAGTGGTGGCGTTCGGTGAAGTGTATATGTCGTTACAAACCGGGACCGTGGATGGCGGCGAGAACACTTTGTCCAATATCTTCACGCAGAAAATGCACGAAGTGCAAAAACACATTACGATTTCCGATCACGGTTATATCGGCTACGGCGTGATCGTGAACAAGAAATTCTGGGACGGCCTGCCCGCCGACATTCGCACCACGCTTGAACAAGCGATGAAGGACGCGACGATCTTTGAACGCCAGGTCGCACAGCAGGAAAATGATCGCGCCCTCGCCGGTATCCGCGCGCTGAAAAAAACCGAGATCTACGTCCTCACCGACGCTGAGCGTAAAGAATGGCAGGAGATGTTTGTTGCACTTTATCCGAAGTTTGAAAGTATCGTCGGCCGCGAGACACTGGCGGCAATTCAACAGGCTGCGGTGGCAAAATAATCCATGGCAGGCATCACCAAGACCCGCGCCCCGATTGGCTCTTGGCAAGGTATGGCCTGGAAGGCAATGGCCCGAGGCCACCCCGTATCCACGCTGCTTTCCAGTATGTCCAAGGAAATACATTCAAACAATGTCATCCTGAGCAACGCGAAGGATGACATCTGATAATCATAGTGAGTCCCAAACAAATTTTCCGCGAGGCCCACAGGCCTCGGTTACACTCATATTTTTTCTGGCGGCATTCATGGCTTTGCAATCTTCCCATCCCGAACACGACGAATTACGGCGTGGCGTTCGTTCGCTGTGCGCGAATTTCGCCTCCGACTATTGGCAAAAGCTTGACGGCGCGCGCGCCTATCCCGAGGCGTTTGTAAAGGCGCTGACCGAGGCGGGCTGGTTATCGGCACTGATTCCGGAACAATATGGCGGTTCCGGGTTGGGCATTACCGAGGCGTCTATTATTCTCGAAGAGGTGAACCGTTCCGGCGCCAATTCCGGCGCTTGTCATGCGCAGATGTACGTCATGGGCACGCTATTGCGCCACGGTTCGGCTGAGCAAAAGCAGCGTTACCTGCCGCGCGTCGCGAAGGGTGAATTGCGCTTGCAATCCTTCGCCGTCACCGAGCCGAGCAGCGGTTCCGACACGACTAAACTCAAGACCACGGCGGTAAAAAAAAGCGATCGCTACGTCGTAAACGGCCAAAAAGTTTGGACCTCACGGGTGCAACATTCCGATCTGATGTTGCTGCTGGCGCGCACCACGCCGCTCGCCGAGGTGAAGAAAAAATCCGAAGGCTTGTCGGTATTTTTGGTGGAACTCAAAGATGCTGAAAAAAACGGCATGACGCTCAAGCCGATTCGCAATATGCCTAACCACGAAACCAACGAAGTGTTCTTCGACAATTTCGAAGTGCCGGCCGACAATTTGATCGGCGAAGAGGGTAGGGGCTTCCGCTACATCCTCGACGGGATGAACGCCGAGCGTATTTTAATCGCGGCGGAGTGTGTCGGCGACGGCCATTGGTTCATCGACAAGGCCACGCGCTATGCCAAGGATCGTATCGTGTTCGACCGGCCGATCGGCCAAAACCAAGGCGTGGCATTCCCCATCGCGCGTGCCCACGTCAATGTCGAAGCGGCAAACCTGATGCGTTTCAGGGCAGCAGAAATGTTTGATGCGGGCGAGACCTGTGGCGCAGAAGCGAATATGGCGAAACTCCTCGCCGCCGATGCTTCGTGGGAAGCGGCGAACGTTTGCCTGCAAACCCATGGCGGTTTCGGTTTCGCTGCCGAATATGATGTCGAACGCAAGTTTCGCGAAACCCGGCTCTATCAAGTTGCGCCGATCTCAACCAACCTTATTCTCGCTTACGTCGCCGAGCACGTGCTGGGCCTGCCAAGAACCTATTGATTTTTCAGCTCTTCGGTAAATTCAGACTACTACGATAGGCGAAACAATTTGCGGGTTGACCACAGGGCCGGTGAACGATAATTGTCGTTGCCGCGGTCGGTGAGCGCTGGCTGCTTGATGCATGAGCCAACAACACCGCGTAGTGCGCCAACACCCAGCCATGGAATTCCTGACGCACCCCGTCCGGCGTCTTGCTGCGCAATGTGCGTCGGCGTTGCACCGGATGGATCTTGAGTTTGTCGAACACGGCTTCGACTTCCCGGCGTTCATGGTAAAGCGCCGCTAATTCTAGCGCCGGTGCTTGATCTGGGTCGACCAACGTGCTCAGTTGCGCATCCGGTTGCGCGAGCGCGACACAAGCCGTCTCATGGATCGATTTCAAGGGCGCATAGCCAATCTTGCTGCGCGCCGCACTGATGGATGATTTGGCCACCGAATCGACCGCTTGACTGCCCTGAAGCCACGCCAGCACTTGGGCGACCACGGAAAATACTTCTTCATAGGCGGCTTCGGGATACGAACTCCACGCCATGCAGTAGTAGCTTGTTACCATCCACGCCGCATACACCCTCTTGGGTTTGTTAGTACAACGTTAAAGCGAATCTGCTTGGGAATGTCCAGTTTTTAAAGTTATCTTGTTGTAACAACACTAAATTCCCTCTAGCGCGCAATCGCCCTGGCTTAAGCCTTCTGGCGGGGCTGCGGGGCAACCCCGAACGAAATTCATGTTAAAATCATGACTTGAAATGCGTAGCGAGCCCGCATCACTCAGCTTTTTGTGTTATTTCAACACATTGCCTGCGTTGGGCCGATAGTAATTTTAGTTCTACGGTGGCTGTAGCTCAGCGGTAGAGTCCTGGATTGTGATTCCAGTTGTCGTGGGTTCGAACCCCATCAGCCACCCCATCTACACAGGCACTTCTCAGTAGTTCCCACCAGCATTACCAAAGTGAGGAACCGTTAATAAATAAGTTATTCAATTTCTTGTGATCGGATATTCTCCGATACGTGACGACGAATTCGCTGATCGGTCGACGTTGGGAAGAGATGCGTGCGGCGCTTGACGAGCGCCAGCGGCGCATACTGGTCGCTGTAGAGGCCAAGGTGCTGGGGCGCGGCGGGGTGGCGGCGGCCACGGGCGTCTCGCGCAGCACCATCATGGCCGGTCTGGATGAGATCGAGGCACTGCAAACGACTGATCGCATTGCCGATGAGTCCGTGGCGGCGGCGACTCGTATGCGTCGCGCTGGCGCCGGGCGCAAGAGGATCCAGGTCAAGGATGAGACCTTGGTGGCGGACTTGCTCGCCCTGGTGGATCCGCTCACCCGCGGCGACCCGCAATCGCCGCTGCGCTGGACTTGCAAGAGCCTGCGCACGCTGGCCGATCAACTCAAGGCGAGCGGCCATTCGGTGAGTCACGTGGTGGTGGGTCAGCGGCTGAAGGCCCAAGGCTACAGCCTGCAGGCCAACGCCAAAGTCATTGAAGGCAATCAAAGCCCCGAGCGCAACGCGCAATTCGAGTACATCAACGCAACGGTGACATCAGCCCTGGCGGCACACCAGCCCGTGATTTCGGTGGACACGAAGAAGAAGGAACGGGTGGGCGCCTCCAAGAACGCCGGGCAGGAGTGGGCGCCCAGCTTTGAGCCCGTGCAGGTCAAGGTTCACGACTTCGTGGACCCCGAACTCGGACCAGCCAATCCCTACGGGGTATATGACATCGGCGCCGACTAAGCCTGGGTGAGCGTTGGCACGGACCATGACACGTCGGCATTCGCCGTGCAAACCATCCGGCGCTGGTGGTTCGGCATGGGCCGCCAACGCTATCCCAAAGTCAAGCAGTTGGCTCATCACCGCTGACGGTGGCGGTAGCAATGGACACCGCGTGCGCCTGTGGAAACGGGAGCTCAGTCGGCTCGCCCAAGAGACGGGCTTGGACATCCGGGTCTGTCACTTCCCGCCCGGCGCCCGCAAGTGGAACAAGATCGAGCACCGTCTGTTCTGGTTCATCACCATGAACTGGCGTGGGCGCCTGCGGGTCAGTCATGAGGTTATCGTCAACCTCATCGCCAGCACCAAGACGCGCAGTGGCTTGAGGGTTCGCGCTGAACTCGACAACGCCGACTACCCCAAAGGCTTGGTCGTATCGGATAAAGACTTCGCCGCCTTCAAGATCGATCGCAACGAGTTCCATGGCGACTGGAACTACTGCATTCGATCCGGGTGACATTGACGGACTAATTTCTTAGCAGGCCTTTACTTTGAATGGCGAACGTAACAGGGTTGTCGAAAAGTGTTTCAAAATGTAATACGACAGGTCGTGGTGTGTATTGCGTCCCAGGCCTATCCATGTTTTTGATCTGCGCAGCAAAGTCAACGCCGATGGGATCACCATGTTGAGCACAAACCTAGCTGCCTAGCGTCCGCCGTGGCGCAGGCGTATGATTCTCGCCACCCTCATAACAAAAGGTTCTTGCAATGTATTTCGACGCTCAATCCAAATTGATCGCCATGTTAGCGCTTTGTGTTGCGCTGTTGTTCGCGTTCGCCCTGTTTTCGACCCCGGCAGTAGCCGCCGACGACGAAGCAACCATTGAGCTCGGCAAAACTCGTTTTGGCGAAAAGTGTGGTGGCTTTTGCCACGGCGCTGGCGGCAAAGGCGCGCGCGCACCATGCTTGATCTGCGGAAAATTTAAGCACGGCGAAACCGATGACGCCATCGCCCGCAATATTTCCGAAGGCATCCCGAATACGGCGATGGGTGCGTTTGGCGACAAGTTGAACGCAGAAGAAGTTAAAGCGGTCGTCGTGTTTTTGCGCGCGCAGCAAAAGAAGAAGGCCGAGGCCGAGCAATAATCTGTTGAAGTTTGGATCTTGTCTGACATACCGTGTCCGACTGCTAT
>JBKJHT010000092.1:0-16720 GCA_046598945.1 Burkholderiales bacterium
GCGGGCACAGGCGGAGTAGGGCATCAGTCAATAGTCCGAGTTGAGCGCCGCGTTGTGCCCGCGATCTATCCCGGTTACCTTTCTCTTACGACTGCAATACTGCAACGGTTGCGTGCACTCGATATCCCATTGTGCTGTGCATCGCGCGCGCCAAACTCACGCCAACCTCACAATTGTCAAAGAAATTTATGGCGGCAACGACTCTGCCAAAGCTTGGCGATACAGCGTTTCTGTCGCTGCGCTCGGCGTGACACCCATAACCACAGATAACAATTCGCGGCACCGCCGAAACACCCGCACCGCATCTGCGGACTCGCGTCGAGCCAGATAGCAACGCATCAATTCGCGATGAATTTCTTCTGCCAAGTTATCAAGCTCGAGTGCCCGCTCATATAACAATGCTGCGCGATCCCAATGCTGCGTTGCTTGCCAATACGCTCCAGTCAGTTTGATCGCGCGGAAGAATTTTGATTGCAGCGCTTCGCGCATCTGCATTACCCAAGGTGTCTTTAGGTCTTGAACAAGAAACGGCCCTTTGTAGAGATCAAATAGCCGTTCGCAACGTATGGCGATCTGTTCGAATTCGCCGGTGTTCGCAGACGATTGCACACACGCCTTTAATGCATCGGCTTCAGAGGCGAAGGTCCACGCATCAACCGAGACGTAGCGCTCATCCAAACGCACGATTCCGTTGCTGACGTCTATTCCCCGTTGGCTACCAAGTAACTTGCGCAGGCGGTACAACGTGGTATCCAGGGTGCTATCCGCCGGCGCAGTCCCCGCTTGCGGCCAAAGCTTTACTTCTGCATCGATCTTTTCGATACCCTCGGGCCCGGCCGCGATTAACAGAAGCAACAACGCCGCCGGCCGACTGTGACCCTTGAGAGGCGTTGGCGCTGAGTTCGAGCTCTGGCGCAGGGAGAAGTGGCCTAGGCAGCAAATTTCCACAATCGCATCGGCCGTGGCCCGGCCGCGCGCGCTTCTCCTCATTCGGCGCATGGCAATCAATGCATTGCCGGCCGATCCGGCAAAATTGTCGCGGCCGATGTCCAAGTCCTCGCGATGAGCCGATCTTAGCGAATGCATAGCGGCGGAACCTGGCGTCAATTTGCACTACCGCGAACGTCTGAAAACTCGGCGATGGCCAACCCAGGCACCCTCGCCACCAGGCACATGGATATGGGGTTCTTCATGATGCAAATCGCGATCACCCGAGTGCGCATTGTCATGATTGTTCCGTTGCATTGTGGTTGCGACGAGAATAACAACAACGACCGCAAAAAAACCTACTTGGTCAAGTAGGAGTTGAGCAGCTTACCGGCGCCGGGCGGCGATTTCACAGCGTAATGCGGAATAGTCGGTCAACTCCAACTCTCGCGATGGGAAGGTAGGACGGCTTCGCGGATAGCGGTTTCAAACGACCTTTTTCGCGAACCCTCAATCTATCGCTTAGGCGGCGAGAAGGCAATCGCACGAGTGTTGCGTGAAAAATGGCGCTCTGGCGCCGATTCTTGGGGCTTTGATCAGTGTGTGGGGCGGGTTTCGTAGCGGCTTAGGGTGTTTGCCCGAGCGTGATCGTCGCCTTGCGTTGGGCAAGCAGTGTGGCTGGCCTCGGGCCATTCTGGCTATCACCGGCGGTTCTTCGATGCCTGTCCTGAGCCTGTCGAAGGAGCGGCGATGATCTTCAAGCCTCCGCCACAATTCGGCACAGGGTGGGGGCTCGCCCGGGGCAGCCCTAGGCTAGCCGCTGGCCTAGGGCCATAGGGCCACCCCGTCTGCCGAGCGATGCATAGACCCTGCACAAACAGTGCCTCGATCTCGTTGAGAAAGCGCTTGCGGAAGGTGCACAGCGAGTCGTGATCCGGTTGCGTATTCGCGGCGATATAGCGAAAAGCGACCGACTCATAGGCCGCAGCCTCGATGCGCAGGCTCGAATAAACACCCGTGGCGTAACCGTTTAAGTGGCGACACCCTGGGGTACAGCATCGAGACCTAATCGATCTCCTGCCTGGTTCGCCCAAACCGGTACACCACTTTGCGCGCCTTGCCGATGCGTGGTGACTTGCTCAAGTAGGGGCACGGCGCGTTGCGATAGCCGCCATTTTCCAGCGTCACATCGTCGCTCACATCGGCCCAAATTCCGCCGCGCACCGGCCGGAATTGCCATTTGACATAGCCGCGTTTCGCCGCGGTCTCGAGCAATTCATCGGCATCGGGCACATCGGCAACAAAGGGCGAATGACCGTCGACCTCGTAGGGGTAGACGCCGAACGCACTCATGCAGTCAATTGCCTCTTGCGGCTCGGCGCCGAAGCGCGCCCAGGGCGAGGCCTCATAGCGCGCGACGTCCCACGCGCCCAACTCCCATGCTACTTCCAGCGCGGCGTGGTCGAGCTGGGCAAAGTCGTCCCAGCGTTCGTTGAGTTGTAAGGCAGAGCTGGGTACGGATTCGTAGCGAAACGGCTGCGCGTCGGCGACTTCGATTAACTTCACCTCGATAAAGCCGTGCCAGTGCAAGCCCAGCACAATAGGTGTATTCGCGTAGGGCACCGCCGCGACCGTCACGGCCACTAGCGGCAAGCGGTTGGAAATCAACTGTGATTCGATTTGTTCGAGAAGTTCCATTTTTAGCGTCTCCCAAAGTTAAACAGTAGGACGGCGCTAAGATTTGGCCACACTTTTTCGCGGGCGTGTTGCTAGCCATCAAGGGCTTTGGTTGCTAACGCGCCCCAGGTTTCCCCTCGGGGCGGCGCCGAAACCGGCGGTACGCGATGAGGTTAACTCCCGATCACCCCGCCATCGTCTTTGCGAATCACAATCGTCGCCGAGCGCGGCTTGTTGCCCTTGTCGCCGTCGGGCCAACTGCTGAAGGCTTTGGCATTCGAAGGATCGGCGCGCATGTTGGGGTTTTCACCGGGGTGTTGAATGTTGACGAATAAACTGCGCCCGTCCGGCGCGAACACCGGGCCGGTGATTTCACAACCGACGGGGCCGGTGAGGAAGCGCTTGATTTCGCCGCTTTGGGTGTCCGCAGCGAGAAGTTGATTGTTGCCAAAATTGACGAACTCCCCTTGGTTCATCACGTCGCAGAATACGTCCGTCCCGATCCACAGGAATCCCTGCGGGTCAAAGCACAGTCCATCGGGGCAGGCGAATAGGTCGCCCTTGATGTTGCCTTTCTTGTCGGCCGTGGCCAAACTCGGGTCACCACAGGCCACGAAAACTTGCCACTGAAATCGCGTCTCCGCCGCGTCCTTTCTGTCTTCCAGCCAAGAGATAATGTGGCCGAAACTGTTGTCGACGCGATTGTTTGCCGCGTTGATATTGTCCGCCGTGCGTTTGCTATTGTTGGTGCAGGTGACGAACACTTCGCCGCTTTGCGGATGCACGGCGACCCACTCCGGCCGATCCATTTTCGTCGCGCCGGCCCGATCCGCTGCTGCGCGTGTGCGTACCAACACGTCGGCTTGATCGGTAAAACCGTTTTCGGACGTGAGGCCATTTTTGCCATGGGTTAACTCCAGCCAGTCGCCGCTGCCGCCGCCGTTGAACTGGGCGACGTACAGCGTGCCGTGATCGAGTAAATTGCGATTGGCTTGGGGGTGAGCGGCATCGAAGCGATCGCGGCTGACGAATTTATAGATGTATTCGAAGCGCTCGTCGTCGCCCATGTACACGGCGACTCTGCCATCGGATGCCAAGCGCGTTGTCGCACCTTCGTGCTTGCAGCGGCCAAGCGCGGTGCGCTTGGCCGGCATTGAAGTCGGATCGAACGGATCGATCTCAACCACCCAGCCGAAGCGATTCACTTCGTTCGGGTGTTTTGCGCTGTCGAAGCGCTCGTCGTGTTCATGCCAGCGATACCGCAGCCCCTGTTGGGTGATGCCATAGCGTTTCTCGCGGTCGCTGATGTTGCCCGAGGAATTGACAAAATAAAAACTCCAGTTTTCCTCGCAAGTGAGGTAAGTTCCCCATGGCGTGTAACCATTCGCGCAATTGTTCAATGTGCCCAGAACGCGCGTCCCGCTTGGATCTGCCGCCGTTTTTAGATATTCGCTCGCGGCCGCCGGACCGGAAATTTGCATCGGCGTAGCGGCGCTAATGCGTCGCCCGAAACGTGACGGGCGCACAACCTTCCATTGTTGGTTTTCCAATTTCACTTCGATCACCGACACGCCATGGGCGGCCTTCGACTTCGCGACTTTCTCCGCGGTCCATGGCGTCATGCCACCGGTATGCAGCAAGCCATCGTCGGTGTATTCGTGATTCATCGCCAGCACGCCGTGATTTGCTTTTCCTGGAAACGGAAAAAAATGCATGCCGTCGTGATGCATGCCCGCTTGCTGCATTTGCGTTTCGGCGCTGTCGCTGGCATCGGGCTGCATCGCAGGGCCAGCGGAGATAGCGTCGCCCCAGCCGTATAGAACTTGCGCGGAATATCCGGTCGGAACGCTCACGACATCTATTTTTGACGCGGGCACTGCCTGGAAAGCCAATCCCTGCGCGGCTCCTGGCTTGATCACCGTGCGCGCGCAGCCGGCCGTTCCGGCCAATAGCGCCGTTGCCGCGAGGCTGAATCCGCCTTGCAACAGTTGTCGACGCTTTTGATTGATGGCCAGCACATCGGAAAAGTGCTCATTGTCGGAACAATTGCTTTCGATTTCGTCGGGGGCGTTGTGCATGACGGGCAAGGGATAGGTGATTGACGGAATTTTACCCGAGGTACGGCGTATAATTTGTGATGTTAATTTTAATTTATTGCAATACTTCGTCGTTCCCGCCTTCGCGGGAATGACAACTTTTAGGTTCATCTTACTTTTCTGCGCAATTGAAATCCGAATAACGTGCAACAAAACCTAAACCTTAAACAGGCGCTCACCGAGCTGATCCAACAAGCGGTTGCGATCATCGCACCCGACCAAGCGAGCGCGACGATCACGCTGGAACGCCCGAAACAAGCGCAGCACGGCGATTTCGCTTGCAATATCGCGATGCAACTGGCGAAGGCGTTGAAGCGCAATCCGCGCGAAGTCGCGATGGATTTAATCGCCGATTTGCCGCCCTCGCCGTATTTGGAAAAAGCGGACATTGCCGGGCCAGGGTTTATCAATTTCTTTTTGACGGCTAACGCGAAGCAGCGCGTGGTGAAAACGATTTTGCATACGGGTGAATCGTTTGGTCGCCAGCGCGCAGACAAAGCAGAAAAAATCGTGGTCGAGTTCGTCTCCGCCAACCCCACTGGCCCGCTGCATGTCGGCCATGGCCGACAAGCGGCGCTGGGCGATGCGATTTCGACCTTGCTGCAAACGCAAGGCCACGACGTAGCGCGGGAGTTTTACTACAATGACGCCGGCAACCAAATCGCTAACCTCGGCATCAGCGTTCAAGTTCGCATCAGGCAACAACGCGGCGAAACAATCGAATTGCCGGAAGATGGCTACCGCGGCGACTACATCGTCGAAATCGCCCAGCGCTACGTCGAGCAGCACACGGAAGACGGCCAAGGCGAAAACTTAACGGCGATTACCGCTTTCGCCGTGCAGGAATTACGCAAAGAGCAAGATCGCGATCTGCAGGCCTTTGGCGTCAAGTTCGATACCTATTTCTTGGAGTCTTCGCTCTACACCGATGGCAAAGTCGATCAAACTGTCGCGGCGCTGCAGGCAGCAGGCAAGACCTACGATCAGGATGGCGCGTTGTGGCTAAGGACCACGGACTACAGCGACGACAAAGATCGCGTCATGCGTAAGTCCGACGGCACGTACACCTATTTCGTGCCCGATGTTGCCTATCACGTCACCAAGTGGGCGCGCGGCTTTCGCCATGCCATCAACGTACAAGGCGCCGATCATCACAGCACCGTGACGCGCGTGCGAGCGGGCCTGCAAGCGCTTGGCATCGGCATTCCGCCGAGCTATCCCGATTACGTGTTGCACCAGATGGTCACCGTGATGCGCGGTAAGGAAGAAGTGAAAATTTCCAAGCGCGCGGGTAGCTACGTTACCGTGCGCGATTTGATCGACGAGGTGGGGCGCGATGCGGTGCGCTATTTTTTCCTGATGCGTAAAGCCGATTCGCAATTAATATTCGACATCGATCTGGCGCGCTCGCAATCGGAAGACAATCCGGTTTACTACGTGCAATATGCGCACGCGCGCATTTGCAGCGTACTGGGGAAGTGGGAGGGCGATGTTGCGGCGCTTGCCGATGTTGCCCTGGCGCCGCTTACCAGCGGCTATGAAACGGACCTGCTGCAAACGTTGTATGGCTACCCGGAAGTCGTCGCCGACGCAGCGCAGGAACGCGCCCCGCACTTGATCACTTACTATTTGAAAGACCTCGCCGGAAAACTCCATAGCTATTACAATGCGGAACAGTTTTTGGTGCAAGATGAGGACTTGAAACGCGCGCGCCTAGCCCTAATCGTGGCCACGCGCCAAGTCATCCGCAACGGGTTAGGACTTTTAGGCGTTACGGCGCCGGAAAAAATGTAACCATGGCCTACGACTATCGGCCGCGAACGGCAAAGAAGAAAAGCGTCGGCACGGCACGGCCGCTTTTGATTGGCCTCATGCTTGGGTTGGTGATCGGCATCGCCATCGCCGCCGCTGTGGCGATCTATATCGCGCGCATTCCCAGTCCGTTCACGCAAAGCCCTAGCAGTGAGGCGCCGAAGCCCCGCGATAGCGAGGTACTCCCTGTGCCGACGGCGAATAACGAGGCCAAGGCAACGGCGCAAAAACCCTACACGTTCTACGATATTCTCGAAGGTAACAAGACGCCCGACCCAGACCCGCCGGGCGCCACATCGAAACGCGCCGCCGCCACGCCAACCCCCGCCGACGCTAAGACGGTTTTTTATCTGCAAGCGGGCGCTTATCAGAACGAAGCGGACGCGGACAACCAAAAAGCCAAGATTGCGTTATTAGGTCTCGAAGCGCGCGTGAAAACCGCGTCGGTCGCCGATAAAGGGACCGTTTATCGGGTGCGCCTTGGTCCGTACAAAAGTCAAGATGAGGCAACGGAAGTCAAATCCACGTTGAAAGAAAATGGCGTGGAGGCGGGCCTCATCAAAATTGTGAAAAGCTCGCCGAATACCGGCATTAACTAACGGAGTTGAATATGCGCAGTTTGCAAACATGGATTTCGATCCTGGGAGCGTTGATTTTTTCCGCCGTGGCATTTGCCGCGCCGCAAGCGGGTAAAGACTATTTGGAAATCAAACCGCCGCAGCCGACCGACACCGGCAATAAGGTCGAAGTGGTGGAAATATTTTCCTACATGTGTTCCCACTGCAACGAGTTCGAACCAAAGGTTGCGGCGTGGGTGAAGCAACTCCCACCCGATACCCAGTTCCGCCGTATGCCCGTGGTGTTCGGCCGCGCCTCGTGGGAAACCATGGCGCGGTCCTACTACGCACTCGAAGCGCTTGGCGAAATCGAAAAAATCCATCCGAAAATTTTTGCCGCGATCCACGACGACAACATCATCCTGCAGCAGAAAGATGTGCTGACGGATTGGATCGAAAAGCAGGGCCTCGACCGTAAAAAATTCTCCGCCGCATACGATTCGTTTTCCATGGGCGGCAAGATTCAACGCAGCAACCAGCGCGCCCAGTCCTATGGCATCACGGGCGTGCCGTCGATGGTGATCGATGGCAAATACATGATCTCAACGGCCCAATCGGGCAACTACGAGAACATGCTGAAGACGGCCGACGAACTTCTCAAGCAAGTGCGGGCCAGCAAAACCGCTACGCTGAAAAGCCCGCTGCAAAAGGCTGCAAAGAAGTAAGTACCCGCGCCGGCGATGGAACGCGTTTTCATCACCGGCGCATTAAGCGGCATCGGCGCCGCGCTCGCTAAGGTGTATGCAGCGCGCGGCGCCAAGTTGGGCCTGGTAGCGCGACGCGAGACCGAACTGCAACAGCTTGCAGCCCCCTACCGAGTGAATCCCTGATGTTAACCGCCGATGTGCGCGATGGCGCGGCCATGCAACGTGCCGCCGCACATTTCATCGATCGATTTGGTTCGCCCGATGTGGTGATCGCCAACGCCGAAGTGAGCCATGGCACGGCGACGGAGTGCGCGGAAGACTTGGCGGCGTTTGCGGAAATTATCGATATCAACGTTGTCGGCATGGTGCGGACCTTCCAGCCGTTCGTCGCCGGGAGGTGTGCGAGCCGTTGCGGGTCGTTGGTCGGCATCGCCAGCGTCGCCGGGTTTCGCGGCTTGCCTGGGGCGAGTGCCTACAGCGCCTCGAAAGCCGCGTCGATCAGCTACTTAGAAAGCCTGCGCGTCGAACTACGCGGCAGCGGCGTCGCGGTCACAACGCTGTGCCCCGGCTATATCGCCACACCGATGACGGCGCGCAATCCTTACCCCATGCCGTTTATGCTTACCGTGGAACAAGCGGCAAAAAAAACGATGTTAGCCACTGACGCACGCCGCGGCTTGGTCGTGATGCCGTGGCAAACGGCACTGGTGGGAAAAATCATGCGCATTCTGCCAAACCGCCTGTATGACACACTCGCAGTGAAATCGGTACGTAAACCGCGAAAAAACGTAATGTAGGGTTGCTTCGCACGCGAAAATCGTTTTCAATTGCTAGAATAGAAAATCACCGGAGCGCGGTAATGAGCCTAACATTCAAAACGGACGATTTGTCACAAGCAGAGGTGTCCCTCATCGGTTGGCAATTCGGCTATTCCGAGGAAGATGATCCGTACTACGTTTCGCTTTGGCATACGATCAATCGCGCCTGGGTAAGCGACACTCAACGCGGTACGGCGACACGGCCAAAAACCGCGCACTTGAAGCGCCTCGGCGCGGCGGGCGCTTATCCCGACGAGGTGGCGGTTTATTTGAAGTTCAAATCGCCCGAAGGCGAAAAATACTGGCTGAATTTGCTCAAGCGGGCGGGGCTTTCCGATCGCCGTCAACGCAGCGAAGCGCCACCCACCGGCGAGCGCCGCAAGCGTGACGCCGTTTCCTAGCGCGGTTGCTTCAAAGGCTCAGCCGCATTGGCGGCCCGCTCAAAGCGATTGTCAGCGTAGGGGTGTTCGCGCCGCAACCAGCGATAGGCCGTTTCCACGCCGTATAGCAACGGAAATAGCAGGCCCCAGCGCTCGAACTGTCGCACATGTTCGCGTTCGTGGGCGCTGGTTTGCGCCAAGCAGATATCGTCGCGCGCAATCACCACATGGCCCAAAGCTATAGCGATCACACCCTTAACCGGGTGGAGCCGTAACATGAGGCGCGCAGCCGGGCCGTAAGTTTCTAAAACGCCCGTGCGAAAAACCCATTGCCCACCGCATAATCGTACCGCAAGCGCTAACATCAATCCCACCAACGTCAGCGGTAACGGCCACAGATAGCGCCAAATTCGGCCCATCGCCGTTACTTTACGCGATCCGATGCCTCCATGGCTGCGCGCAATTTTTCTATGTTAAAACCGGGCGCTTTTGCGGCGTCCAACAACACTTTTTCCTTACGCGCCATTAAATCGATCGCCGCCGGAATTTTCTCCAGTAAATCGGCCGGGATCACCACCGCGCCATGATGGTCGGCGTGGACGATGTCGCCATCCGAAACGACCAGGCCGCAGACATCGACTTTAATGCCGAATTCAACGACGTGAACCCACGCATGGCTCGGTGAAAGCGACGCCGCGAGGCACTGAAACTGCGGCTGCATCATTTCCAGATCGCGCATCGAGCCGTTGGTGAGCGCGCCGACGCAGCCGAGCCCCCAATGTATGTTAGTGTTTACTTCACCCCAAAATGCGCCGAGCCCGGGCGCATGGTCGATGTCCTGAATGACCGCGATGCTCGGCTGCTTCGGTTGCCCCACATAGTCGTAGTAAGCGAGCAATTTCTCGCGCCGCGTGTGCGGGTCAAACGGCGTGGCGGAGCGGATCATCGCCGTGCGCGCGTAGCCGACGATAGGTTTTAATTTCGGATTAGCGGCGAGTACAGTCTTGCGCGTGAAGCCTTCCGTCGAGCGCCGCCCGGCCGCGATTTCGAGCGCATTGGCGATGGTCGGGGTATCGAAATTTTTAAGCTGGTCAAATAATGCGCGCATGTTGGTCTCGCCTTAATGGTTAAATTTATGGAGCCTGGCTGCAAGCCAATGGCCCGAGGCCAGCCCGTGTGGGTGCGGTGTTCCAGGCATGCCGCGTCGCAGGCAGTGGCCCGAGGCCAGCCCCTACCCATCAGCCTCCCGGCGCGGTCATTGATAGTAATTCTTATACGGCGCCATGCCCGCAAAACGCGGTTTGATGGCATGAGCCGATTGAATTCTCAGCAACTCATTCCATTTCGCCATGCGTTCGGAGCGGGAAAACGATCCCACTTTTAGTTGCGCCACGCCCCAACCTACCGCCAGATGACAGATCGTCACATCTTCTGTTTCGCCCGAGCGCGCCGAGACGATCGCCCCGAAACCCGCGTCCTGCGCAGCTTTCCATGCGGCGTAGGTTTCCGTGATGGTTCCGGCTTGATTCGGCTTGACTAGCACCGCGTTACACGCGCCGACTGTGGCCGCCTGTTTCACGCGCGCCGCGCTGGTCACCAAATAATCGTCGCCGACAATTTGTACGCGCGCACCAAACGTCGCGGTGAATTTTCTCAATCCTGCTTCATCGTCTTCCGCGAGCGGATCTTCGATCGAGGCGATGGGATATTTTTCCAGCCAGCGACCGAGCATCTCGCTCAAGCCATCGGAATCGAGTTCGATTTTGTCTAAGCCGATTTTGTAGCGGCCGGCGCGGCCGAATTCACTCGCGGCGACGTCGAGCGCGATGACGACTTGTTCGCGCGGAATCAATCCGGTTTTCTCGATCGCCCGTAACAGCATTTCCAACGCCTCTTCATTGGTGGAAAAAGCCGGCCAATAACCGCCCTCGTCCGCGACGCCGTACAGCAATCCGCGCTCGGCCATCAGCTTACCGGCCGCGAGATAAATTTCCGCCGTCCATTCCAACGCTTCGTCGATATTCTCCGCGCCGGGGGCCGCAACCATGAAATCTTGAATGTCGACGCGCCGCCCGGCGTGGGCGCCGCCGCCGAAGATTTGAATCTCCGGTAAGGGCATTACAATATCGCGATCTCCCGCCAGATAGCGCCACAGCGGCATGTCGTGTGCCGCGGCAACTGCCTGGAGATTAGCCATGGATGCGGCGATTGTGGCATTGCCGCCGAGTACCCGTTTGTTCGGCGTGCCATCCAGCGCCACTAACGATTGATCGATCAGCGTTTGATCCGCCGCATCCATCCCCACCAATGCATCGGCGATTTGGATATTGACGTTGTCAACCGCAGCGCGAACATCGTAGCCGCCTAGGCGCTCGCCGCCGTCGCGCAGGTCAAGCGCTTCGCCGCCGCCGGTGGACGCGCCGGCAGGCGCGATCGCGCGACCGATGGCGCCACCGGCCAAATGAATTTCCGCTTCCACCGTCGGACGGCCGCGGGAATCCCAGACGCGGCGGCCTAAAACTTTAACGATGCGTGTACTGCTCATGCCGCCAATTCCCGCTTCCATTCATCGCTCACGGCGCTGAGTGTGTTGACCGGTTGGATGAGCAACTTGCGCGCGCAGCGCCGCACTTTGTTTTTGTCACCTTCGTCAGTCAAATATTCCACCGGTGATTTACCATCGACCCGCGCCAGAAACAAGCCGGGCAGAAGATGCGCCGTGCGTTGTTCCAATCCCGCGCGCGCCTCCCAGTTCACGTAGGACAAATAGGTTTCCGCCAATGTTGTAAACGCGGTGAGAAATTCCGCGCGGGTGGCCGGATGCCACAAACACTTCAGCAGCAAATGATTCAAACAAAATGCTAAATCGAAAGCCGGGTCGCCAAACCATGCGCACTCGCAATCGAGAAAAATCGGGCGATTCGGGCCAATTAAAATATTCTTCGGCGCGATGTCGCCATGAACCAAAACGCGCTTGGTGCTGAAAGTGGTGTCGATCAATCGCTGGAGGCGTGGCGCCAGATCCGGGTGAACCCGCGCCGTCGCGGCGAGATAGGGTTCCAGTCGAATCGAATAGAAAATGTCGTCGGTCGCGAATTGCGCGGGAATAGTGGCGTCGATCGCACTCGCACCATGGATGCGCGCTATCTGCGCACCGACCATGCGCGCCGTATCGAGATCGACCAAGCCATCGCGCAATTGAAATTTCCACACGGGATGTTCGCTTGGCTGCAAATATTCCATCACAAACAAGCCCGCTTCGCTATCGTGCGCCAGCACCTTCGGCGCCGCGCCGGGGATCACGCTTTGCGCAAAGCGTAGGTACGCGACCTCGTAGCGATTGCGTTCTACCGGCGCTTCCCAGTGTTGCTTGACGCGCAACTGCGGCAACGCGCGCTTCACGCACACGGCGCCCGAGGGCAATTCAACTTTCCAAATGTCCGACGATACGCCGCCGGTGAGGGGCGACAGGGTGATGGATTCTTCCGCGGTCGTTAGGCCCAGTTTTCGCAGCGACGAAATGATAACGGCTTTCGCTGCAGCCGAGGAAGTATCCATGCCGCTATCAACCCGCCGAGGATCCTACGCTTCCGAGAGAATGCAAATCCGTCGACTTCCCAGCCCTCAACACTTGTCCTGGCACCTCGTGGCCGACAATGCCGGGCACCTTGCGCGCGACTTTAAGCAAGCGATCGAGATTCACGCCCGTGTCGTAGCCCATGGCTTCGAGCATATGCACCAAATCTTCCGTGCAAATATTCCCTGATGCACCCGGCGCAAAGGGGCAACCGCCGAGGCCGCCGAGCGACGCGTCGTAGCGCACTACGCCCGCTTCCAAACCGGCCAACACATTGGCTAGGCCCATGCCGCGGGTATTGTGGAAATGCAAGGTGAGTTCCACGTCGGCGCAGCGCTTGGCAATTTGCGTCATCAGCTCGCGAACTTGCTTCGGGTTCGCCATGCCGGTGGTATCGGCAATGGTCACGCCGTTAAAACCCAGCGCGAGAAATTGATCGACCAAATCGTAGACTTTTTCCGGCGCGATGTCGCCCTCAAACGGGCAGCCGAATGCGGTGGAGATATTGCCGTTGACCTTCAAATCGCTGCCGCTCAACGCTTGCATGATTTCCGCGAAGCCTTGCAGCGATTGCACGACGGTGCGATTGACGTTGGCGCGGTTGTGGCTTTCCGAGGCCGAGCAAAATAGATTAATTTCGTCAACGCTGCATTGCATCGCGCGCTCGACCCCACGCAGATTCGGCACCAGCACGGCGTAGATCACATCGGGCACGCGATCGATTAGGCTTAACACTTGTTCCGCGTCGCGCATATTTGGAATGGCTTTCGGCGACACGAACGAGGTCACCTCGATCTTCGCCAGTCCGGTTTGCGATAACTCGTCGATCAACGCGACTTTGGTTTCGGTCGGCACAAAATCGCGTTCGATCTGAAACCCATCGCGCACCGCAACATCGTGAATATAGATACGTTGTTTCATCCGATTACTCCTGTGTTGCGCAGTTGCGTTTGTTGCTCGTTGCTGTAGCCGAGCGCTTGCAAAATCTCTTCAGTATGTTCGCCGAGTTTTGGGCCGAGCCACTGGGTCTGGCCCGGCGTATCGCTGAATTTCGGCACGATCCCCGGCAGTGAAATATCTTTACCATCGCCGAGTTTGTGTTGCTGAATCATATCTCGTGCCTGATAGTGTACATCGCGCACGATATCCTGAATGTTATAGATGCTGCCACTGGGTACGTCGGCTTGTTCCAGCACTTGCAGCACGTGGGCAAGATCGTGCGAGCCGCACCAATCGCCGATGACTTTTTCGATTTCTTCAGTGTGCGCGAAGCGGCCGGCGTTATTCGCGATAGCCGGATCGTTCGCCATATCGCTACGACCGATGGCGTGCATGAAGCGCTTGAAAATGCTATCGCCGTTGCCGCCAATGACCACGTATTTGCCGTCTTTAGTGGTATAACTATTCGATGGGACAATGCCCGGCAGTGAGCTACCGGTGCGCTCGCGCACGAATCCTGTCATGCCGAATTCCGGCAACATCGATTCCATCAAACTGAACACCGCCTCGTATAACGCCACGTCGACCACCTGGCCGTTGCCGCCGTTTGCGTTGCGGTGGTGCAACGCCATCAAAGCGCCAATCGCGCCATACATCGCCGCGATCGCATCGCCGATGCTCACGCCCACGCGCACCGGCGCACGATCCGGATAGCCGGTGATGTGGCGCATGCCGCCCATGGCCTCGCCGATTATGCCGAAGCCGGGACGATCTTTATACGGCCCGGTTTGGCCATAGCCTGAGAGCCTTACCATGATGAGCTTGGGATTAATGGCCGATAGCTGCTCCCAGCCTAGATTCCATTTTTCCAGCGTGCCGGGCCGAAAATTCTCGATAAGAATGTCCGCGTCTTTAGCCAGCTTGCGGATGATCTCTTGGCCTTCTTTAACGCGCAGATTCACCGCCACGGATTTTTTATTGCGCGCTTGCAGCGACCACCACAGCGACGTGCCGTTGTGCATTTGCCGCCAGGTGCGCAGCGGATCGCCGCCCTCGCTATCCGCTGTGGCCGGGGGTTCGATCTTGATCACTTCAGCGCCGAATTCCGCCATGATCTTGCCGCAAAACGGCCCGGCGATGAGTTGACCCATCTCGATTACTTTGACGCCCGCTAAGGGCCCGGCTGGTTTCATCGTTTTAATGTCGGTAAATTAAAGGTCGAATTTTACCAGGGGCGCAGGCAGCGGTCGCGCTGGCATATAATCTGTCGCGAGGAGACTCTAATAATGCGCTCAATTCTGATAGTGAACCCAAAAGGCGGCAGCGGCAAAACCACCATCGCCACCAATCTCGCCGGATTATTCGCCGCCCACGGCAAGCGCGTCGTGTTGGCTGATATGGATAGACAACAATCCGCGGCAAATTGGCTCGCCCGGCGGCCCGAAACCGTTCCACACATCAAAGCCTGGACCGCCGACACGGACAAAAAAGACATCAAATCCTACGATGCTCACTGGACCATCATCGATTCGCCGGCCGCCGTTCACGGTGAAAAATTGACTAATCTGTTGCGCCGCGTGGAATTGATTGTCGTGCCGGTTTCGCCGTCGGTCTTCGACATCGAGGCGACGAAAGATTTCTTGGCCGAGCTGCGTGCCGAAAAGCCTGTAAAAAAAGGCGAAAGCCAAGTGGCCGTGATCGGCAACCGCGTCGACGCGCGCACCCTCGTGGCCGATGAATTAGAAACATTTCTGGCGTCCCTTGAACTACCGATTTTGACGTACTTGCGCGACACGCAAAATTACATCCATTGCGCGCGCGATGGCCATAGTTTGTTCGACGTCGCGCCATCGCGGGTGGAGCACGATTTGGAACAATGGAAGCCGGTCGGGCGTTGGCTGGTGCGTCAGGCCAAGGCTGCTTAGGGCGCAGCGTAAACATAAGCATGTCATTCCGAGCTAAGCGAAGAATCGGCCACTGTTCGGCCGATGAAGCCAACTCGTCGCTACGCTTAGAATGGCAATATTTTGTGGTGATCTTTAGTTTAGAAAATTCTTCAGCGCATCCAACGTCCCGTCGGGCTCCTCCGCCATTGGAATGTGCCCGGCGCGTTCCAGTACGACCACCCGGCAATTCTTCAGTGCCGCGGCCAACTCCTTGGTCATTTTCGGCGACGTCATCGTGTCTTGTTTACCGAGCAGCAACAGCGTGGGGCAGGCGACTTTCGCCGCCGCGATGACGCCGTCCTGATAGTCGTTGCAGGCTTTGAGGTCGTTGCCAAGCACATCGGGTTTCGATTTTTCCAGTAGGCGCATAAAATCGCCCGCCATCCACACGCCCGGCTGCGGATTGCTGCCGATTTGTGCCGCTGCGGTATGCCCCCAAATGTTCACCATATCGAAGGCCGCGTGCTCGTTGGCGAGCGCCGCGTTCAGCAAAGTGTCCGATACCGCCATGGGCACGGCCGTGCCCACCATGACAAGTTTGGTGATTTTTTCTGGGTAGCGGGCGGCGGTTTCCAACGCAACCAGAGAGCCCATGCTGTGGCCGACCAGTGCGACGCGCTCGAGTTTCAGTTCATCTAGCAAGGCGCAAATCCAATCCGTCATCGCGCCAACAGCCGCATGGGGCTTGCCGTTCGAGGTGCCATGGCCTGGCAAGTCCAGTGCAAGCGCGTTCCAGCCATGGTATGCGAAATACCGGCTTTGCAATGCCCAAACGCTGTGATCGTTCGCTGCGCCGTGGATGAATACTACGCTGGGTAAATTGCGATCGAAGTCGCGGCCGGCGGTGTAGATGTAAGCTTCTTGCGAGTTGACGTTGATCTTCATCGCATCAAACTTTCTGCGAGGCTTTGAGCGCGCGACTTAAGTCGTCGACTAAATCACTCGAATTCTCCAACCCCACCGACAATCGCACCGTTCCTTGCGTAATGCCCGCGGACTTCAGCGCTGCCTCGTCCATACGGAAATGGGTGGTGCTGGCCGGATGAATCACCAAAGATTTCGCATCACCGACATTCGCCAGATGAGAAAAAATCTTCAGGCTTTCGATGAAGCGTTTGCCTGACGCGCGATTGCCTTTGATGTTGAAGCTGAACACGGCGCCGCAGCCCTTCGGCAACAAGGTCTTTGCCAGTTCGTGATCGGGATGTTGTGGCAACTCAGGATAGGAAACGGACTCGACGGCAGGATTCGCCGCGAGAAACTCAACAATCTTGCGCGCGTTGC
>JBKJHT010000187.1:0-44649 GCA_046598945.1 Burkholderiales bacterium
GCGGCGCCCGCGCTAGAACCCGAGATTGAGCATGAGCAATGGCTCGCCACAATCGAGGTAGCGATTCTCGCTCGGCGCGAACAGTTTGGCGTTACTTAATATTGCACCCGATACCGTGGCGTACCGCGCGCCATGGTGGCTGCCCGGCGGCCATCTGCAAACCCTGTACGGCGCGCTGTGCGCACCCCTGCCCCGCATTAACTACCAGCGCAGCCGCTGGGACACGCCCGATGGCGACATCGTCGCTGTCGATCAGGTATCCGGGCCCAGCGATGCGCCCCTCGTGGTCCTGTTTCATGGCTTGGAAGGGGGCTCGCAAAGCCATTACGCGCGCAGCCTGATGGCGGAAATTCAGCGGCGCAAGTGGCGCGGCATCGTGCCGCATTTTCGCGGCTGTGGCGGTGAACCGAACCGCTTACCGCGCGCCTACCACTCCGGCGACAGCGTCGAAATTGAATGGATGCTGCAAGGCATCCGGAACAACGCAAATGGCGCGCCGTTGTTCGCCGTCGGCGTATCGTTGGGCGGCAACGCGTTGTTAAAATGGGCTGGCGAGCGCGGCGCCGAGGCGAGCAACCTCGTATCCGCCATCGTCGCGGTGTCCGTCCCTTACGACCTCGCCGCAACCGGCGATCATTTAGCACGGGGACTGAATCGCATCTACACCTGGAATTTTTTGCGCACGCTGAAAGCTAACTCGCGGCTGAAGCTACAGCAATTTCCAAAACTTTTTGACGTCGCGGCGATGGAGCGCGCGCGCACTATGCGCGAGTTCGACGATGCCGTCACCGCGCCGCTGCACGGCTTCAAGAATGTCGACGACTACTGGACGCGCGCCAGCAGCAAACCGGCGCTACGCCACATTCGCGTGCCGACGCGTTTGATCCACGCGTTCAACGATCCGTTCACGCCACAAAACATATTGCCAACCGCCAACCATGTCTCCGACCAGGTCAGTTTTGATTTTAGTGACGCGGGTGGACATGTCGGTTTTTTGTCCGGACCATTTCCGGGTCGACTCGAAAGCCTACCTAAAAAAATTGCCGCCTTCATCGAACAGCATTTGCATCGTTCGTAAGGGGAGATTTTCTTTTCGCTAATTTGCAAAAAATGAAATTTTTGCTTGGTGATTTTTCAAACGTCCTAATTCTTGCGCGAGCAAGTCCTAACAACCGTACGGACGGGAGTGGGGCCCGGCACAACAGCTAGCCACTGAACTATGAGTGGGGATCGGCCGGTGAACCGCTACCAGAGCGGCTATCAGCCAAACGAGGCGATCTTCGAGAACGCCTTAGTGTGCCAACTTACTTGCGTGATTTGGGTGCGACGCTGTAAATCCATCATCCCGCCGCTCGATTTTGCTCCGTCGGGAATCGTTTGCGCGAGACCGCCCAATTCTAGCGACAATTCGCATCGCCGCCCGCCCCTTTTCACCCACTCGATCATCGGCGCCACAAATTCAGCGGCGTACGGCGGTCTCGTCTTTGCCCTCTCGTACCCCCGGTATTTTCGCCACAAAGCGGCAACTAAATTGGAGCAAGATCAGACTTGGCTACGACGAACGCCTACTGCATTTGGCCTAAGCCGTAAGACATATTGTCAGGGACGCGAAGTGTGCATATCGTTACATTTGTACGAGAATTTGAGTTGAACTAAAGCCCGAGTTTCCATTAGCGCTGCTGCGTCTGTCGTCAGCGCAATCCGATCTTGGCTCGTACTCATATCCGTTATGAACTCTGAACGAAATTTTAACTGCATTGGAGATTACTCAAATGAATGCTACCGCAACTGACGGACAATTAGGTGTGCCTTGCTGTCCCGTGCTCGCGAAAGATGCTGTGTGCGACGTTTTGGATTTTCACTATCGCACGCGCCACACCACCACGGTGGCCTCGGGTGGCCGCCGCATACAGGTCGAAGTGCTAATCCATGCTCGTCTCGAACGCTGCCCTGGGCCCATGACGTTGGGAGATCTGGTCTACAGCACCACATTGCTGCCTGGTGAAAAGGTCCGGCTGTTCACGTCTGACCGTCGTACTCGCTTCAGCATTGATAGCGAAAGCAAGGTGAGTTATCGGCACGAACAAACGTCTGAAGAGCGGTACTACATGTCCAGCATGCATGACTTCATGTCCGACTTATCGGTGCGCGATTCCGGCAGCGCCAATTCAAGCAATAAGGGTTCGGCACGCGGACACGCCGAGACCAGCGGCGCGATCGAAAGCTTTTTCGCAGGGCCGTCCGTCGATGTGAGCGGTTCGTATGACGCATCGTCGACGTCATCTTTTTTGCGCGAACTTAGCCAGCACGCCAGTGCGTCCGATCGGCGTTCCGAACAGGGTACGCGCGCGGCGAGCTCGGTATCGGTCGGCGAAGTATCCAGCCGCTCGCATACCGAAGGCGAGTCGGAAGATCACCAAGAGTCGTCGTCGCGGGAATTTTCTAATTCTAATCGTTGCCACGCGGTTACCTATTTTTTCTACCAGATCAACAAGACCCAGACCGTCAAATTCAAGATCATCGCCATCCAGCGGCGCGTGATTGACTCGGCCGCGGATACCCGCGTATCGAACAATTCATTCGTTGCTGATGGCGGCGTATCCGCCATCCCGAGCGCGGTATTGGCAACCAGCGCCAACCGCTTGAAGGTCGAGGAAATTGGCCGCGACAGCGTGCTCGCGAGGCAGCGCGCGGAGATTGCGGGGTCTAGCCGGGACGCCGCCGGCGCCAATTCAGCCCGTGCCGCCGTCCTTGATGGCGGGGTGCAGCCGATACCGGCCGTGCTCAAAGCGCGCGCATTGCAACAGGTGGATCAGTCGCTCATCAAAGAGGGGCTGCTCGACAAGCGCGGCAACGTGTCGGATGAACGGGTGACCGAACTCGCGTTCGAACGCGTGAGTTCACTCCCGACACCCGGGTTACTGGTAAAAGGTTGCCTGGATGACTGCGATGTTTGCGAGCCGGCGCTCGAAAAGTCAATCGAGCTTGAGTTGGAACACCAGCGATTACAGAACGAACTGCTCAAAAAGCAGATCGAGTTACTCGAAAAATCGCGGGAGTATCGCGATTGCCCGGTGGGCGAAGAAGAGCCCGCCACGACATAGGCGTCTGGGCTGACTTTATTTCTCTTCAGGCCGCGTTAGTTAATCCGCAACTCAAAATACGTGCACTCAATTTAAGGAGCTGTCATGAAAAATACTGGAGATCGATTGGGTGGTGCGCTGGCGTAAAGAACGCCTTTGCTTTCCGGTGATTTTTGAGCGGCCTTCTCTGTCTGATATTCTCGAAGAGTTTATCCCGGGCGAAGTCGTGCCGTTCCCTTTTCCAAAACCGGGGCCAGACCCTGACCCAGGGCCCTTGCTGCGACTCGATCGAGGTCAGTTGCTCTCTATAGCGTGGGACAGAACCTTGGCCGCGATACGGCGCGACGCCTGGGCTCGGCCCTGAGCCGCCTATCGCTTGGCGGGAGTACGGTCGACGCCATGAATTTATTGCAAAGCGATGCATTTGAAACACCCCTCGCACCGCCATTGCCAGTTGAGTTTCGGGTGGTGGATCACAGCATCGAGCCGCGCAAGGAAACTCGCGGTGCAGCGCATCGGCTAACCATGGACGGCGTGCGTGGAAGCATCGGCACACGCCTTAAAATGAATGCCGAGGACTTGCAACAGTTCGACCTGCGCCAATTCATCGGTCCATTTCGCCGCTGCGTTGATATCTTTGTTCAGGAATGGGTGCCCATCATCGACATTCCCGACATCACCTTTAGCGTTACCCAAGATGTCAATGGCGACGGGATCGAAGAGACAATTTATTCGGAGGGATTTTTCAAGGTGCGCTGGGACGCCGGCAACCTGCTGCCGGTCAAACTGATCGCATCACCGATCGCGATTTCGATTCCAGAGTGTGGGGAGATTATCGACATTGCCTGCGGCAATACGCCTGCCATCTATCGGGCGGGGCGGATGCCGGTGCGCGGCGATACGACGATGTACGATCCGATAGCTGGCTATGCCGTGCGTCCCAATCGTCCACACCCGTCCGGTAATCCACTCGATCCACTTCCGAATCCGGACGCCCAGTCACCTTTCTACGGCGTCGTGCCAATATACGGCTGCGTGGATGTGGGCGCCAACGCGACCCAATATCGCGTGCTCGATAGCTACAATGGTGGCCCGTTCCTGCCGGTACTCAACCAGGCGTGGTGGGTTACCCGACTTGATCCAACGGGTACGATTACGCAGTATAAATACGTAACATCCGACCCGAATGGCTGGTACGGCATTGTGATTCCGAAAGGCGCCAACCCGAATGACTGGGAGCCACCCAAGCTCGTGCTTGACTGGAACACCTATCAATTTGGAAACGGCAAACATGTCCTCAAGATCGAGTTGGGTTCCGGTGGCATACCGCTCGCACCGCAACCGGCCACGGACACTGTCGCGTTCAACGTAGACAATGCTTATCCGACGACATCGTTCCAAGTAGAGTACCGTAAGAATGGTGTCGCTTCGTTCTTGCCGCTGACTTTCCCCTGCCCGGTGGTCAATCGCGGGGCGGCGCCACAGAGCCTCGAGTTCCGCGTCACCTTTTCAGCCTCGGCAAACCACCTTCGCAACATAGCGCTGGGTGGCGGCGGTTGTGGCGGGGGTGAGATCACCTATGTGTCGGGTGCGCCCGCGGACTGGTTTCCGGCGCCATTGCCGAATCCGACCGGTGTTGCCCACTGGCACGAAACGCCGAACGATAATTCCGTGGCCATTACCGCCTTCTTCAACCTTGATGCGGGCGCACTTCAGGGAACCTATTCCTTCAGTGCGTGGGCGGCAAGTCGTGCGCTCAATCCGGCGGGCGGCGACGCCGGCCATCTGCAGACGCCGATGTATGAATACGATCCAGGGGACATTCATGTGACACCGAGTTTTTCATTTTCGGTGATCAACGCAGACTAACGAGAAAACACAAAGGAAAACGCGCGGGGAAGTTCATTCCCTGCGCGTTAGACAAACCCTTGTCAGATTGGTCACCTTGGTTTCGTTTAGCTATCGCCATCCTCGCGACGTGGCGGGTGGCGCATCTTGTCGCCCGCGAGGATGGGCCTTTTGACATCATCGTGAAGCTGCGTGTTCGCGCAGGTAACGCAACGGTAGGGCAACTGATGGACTGTCCCTATTGCCTAAGCGTGTGGGTAGCACTACCGTTTGCGTTTATGATCGCGAACACAGTCACAGCGTGGATAGCCGCGTGGCTTGCCATCTCGGGCGGCGCCTCGCTCCTGGAACACGCTCTGGAGCGTTTATCGGGTTCATCTACTTCAATCAACTCCGGATCAGGAGAATAGTGATGTCATGCTGCGGACAAAAGCGTGCGGCGGCAGCAGCCATCGCACGCCCACGATTAGACCGGCCCTCGATTCCTCCGGCGGCCGTAAAAGTGTCTGCGCCCCCCAGTGGGCAACGAACCACGTGTTCGATACCTTGGCCCGGGGAAACTATCGCTTCGTGGCCCAATTTCCGGTCGCGTGTATTACTTTGCCGAGGCCGGCAGCACAGCGAGCGTGGATACAAACGATGTCGCTGCGCTACTGCGTACCCAACTTTTCCTGCGCGATCCCAGTTAGCTTATGGCGACACGGCCCTGCCAGTCAAGGCCAGTGCAGCTCTCCGGCTATGCCTTGCCACGCGCCAAGCAGGGGGCGGCTCCTGGCATGGTGCCTGACGAAGTAAAACTACTCGGGGTTAACGAATAATTTCTGCTTCAGCGTCTTTAGTTGATCGCGTACTTTCGCGGCTTGCTCAAATTCCAAATTCTTGGCGTGGTCGAACATTTGTTTCTCCAACTTCTTCAGCGTCGCGGCCATCTGTTTCTCGCTCATGGCATCATATTTCGCGCCATCCTGCGCCGCCTTGAGCATTTCGCGCTGCGTGTCCGGATTGTAAATTCCCTCGATAATGTCTTTGATTTTTTTCGACACGCCGACGGGCGTAATACCCTCGGCGAGATTGTGGGCGATTTGTTTGTTGCGGCGACGCTCCGTCTCGCCGATGGCTTTTTTCATCGACTCGGTCATTCTGTCGGCGTAAAGAATCGCCGTGCCGTTCAAGTGCCGCGCGGCGCGGCCGATGGTTTGAATCAGCGAACGTTCGGAGCGCAAAAAACCTTCCTTGTCCGCGTCGAGAATGGCGACCAGGGACACTTCCGGCAAATCCAATCCTTCGCGCAATAAGTTAATCCCAACCAACACATCGAACACGCCCATGCGCAAATCGCGAATGATTTCGACGCGCTCGACGGTGTCGATGTCGGAATGCAAGTAGCGCACTTTCACCTTGTGTTCGGCGAGATAGTCGGTCAAATCTTCCGACATGCGCTTGGTCAGCGTGGTCACTAACACGCGTTCGTTTTTGTCTGTGCGTAACTTGATTTCAGACAGCAAATCGTCCACTTGGTGGGACGCCGGTCGCACCTCGATCTGCGGATCGACCAGGCCGGTCGGCCGCACGACTTGCTCGACCACTTGCGCCTGATGTTGCGCTTCATAAGTCGATGGCGTAGCCGAAACAAATACCACTTGGCGCATCATTTTCTCGAATTCATCGAAGCGCAGCGGCCGATTGTCCAGCGCCGAGGGCAAGCGAAAACCGTACTCGACCAAATTTTCCTTGCGCACGCGATCGCCTTTGTACATGGCGCCAACCTGCGGCACGCTGACATGGGATTCGTCGATAATCATCAACGCCTTTTTTGGCAGATAGTCGATCAAAGTCGGCGGTGGCTCGCCCGCGGCGCGGCCGGATAAGGGCCGTGAATAATTTTCGATGCCTTTACAAAAACCGATTTCGTTGAGCATTTCCAAATCAAAGCGGGTGCGCTGTTCGATGCGCTGTGCTTCCAGCAACTTGCCTTGGCTGACGAATTGCTCGATGCGCTCGCGCAACTCGATCTTGATAAATTCGATCGCGCGCAATGTCGTTTCACGCGGCGTGACGTAGTGACTCGACGGATAAACGGTAAAGCGCGATAAGCGGCGTTGAATCTGGCCGGTGAGTGGATCGAATAAATCCAACCGATCGACTTCGTCGTCGAATAGGCTGATGCGCAGCGCCGTCTCCGCGTGTTCCGCCGGAAACACGTCAAGCACATCGCCGCGCACGCGAAACGTGCCGCGTTTGAATTCTATTTCGTTGCGCTGGTATTGCATTTCTGTCAGCCGCTTGATGATGTCGCGCTGAGAAATTTTTTCTTTCTCGCGGATATGCAAAATCATGCCGTGATAATCCACCGGATCGCCGATACCATAGATGCAGGAGACCGTCGCGACGATCACGGTATCGTTGCGCTCGAGCAGGGATTTTGTCGCCGAGAGGCGCATTTGCTCGATGTGTTCGTTGATGCTGGAATCTTTTTCGATGAACAGATCGCGCGACGGAACGTAGGCTTCCGGCTGATAGTAATCGTAGTAGGAAACGAAATATTCCACCGCATTCTCCGGCAGAAATTCGCGCATCTCCGAATACAACTGCGCCGCGAGGGTTTTGTTCGGCGCGAGGATCAGCGCCGGTCGGCCGATGCGCGCGATGACATTTGCCATCGTGTATGTTTTGCCGGAACCGGTGACGCCTAACAGTGTTTGGAACGCGAGGCCATCGTTGATACCCTCGACCAGTTTCTCGATGGCTTGCGGTTGATCGCCTGCCGGCAGAAACGGCTGATGTAGCTTGAATGGGCTATTCGGGAAGGTCGCGATCACTGGTATAATTTCCCTCACAAAACGTTGCATTTTAGCCCATTCCCGTCTCGAATCACATCACTTTACTAGGAGTAGAAGTTGGAACTGTCACGTCGTGTACAAGCTATCAAGCCCTCCCCCACCCTCGCCGTCACCGCGCGCGCCGCCAAATTGAAAGCGGAAGGTAAAGATGTCATTGGACTTGGCGCCGGCGAGCCGGATTTCGATACACCGCAGCACATTAAAGATGCGGCCATCGACGCGATTAACAAGGGCTTCACCAAGTACACGCCGGTTGGCGGCACCGCGACGCTGAAGCAAGCGGTTATCGCCAAGTTCAAACGCGACAACGGTCTCGACTACACCGCGAAGCAAATTTTGGTTTCTGTCGGCGGCAAGCAGAGTTTCTTCAATCTGTGTCTTGCCATCATTAATCCGGGCGACGAAGTGATCGTGCCCGCGCCTTATTGGGTGTCGTATCCCGACATCGTACTAATCGCCGAAGGCAAGCCGGTGATCGTCGAATGCGGCATCGAGCAAGGCTTCAAGATGACGCCAGCGCAGTTGAAAGCGGCGATCACCGCAAAAACGAAAATGGTCGTGATCAACAGCCCGAGCAATCCGACTGGCGCGATGTATTCCGCCGCCGAGTTAACGGCGCTGGGCGAAGTGTTGCGCGCCAACCCCCAGGTGTTAATTGCTACGGATGATATGTACGAACACGTGCGCCTGACGGACGAAAAATTCACCAACATCCTCAACGTCTGCGCGGATTTATATCCGCGCACCATGACCCTGAACGGCGTGTCGAAAGCCTATTCGATGACCGGCTGGCGCATCGGCTATTGCGGCGGAGCAGAGAACATCATCACGGCGATGGAAAACGTGCAATCGCAAAGCACGTCGAACCCAACGTCGATCTCGCAAGTCGCCGCGGAGGCCGCGCTGAACGGCGATCAAGGCTGCATCGCGCCGATGGTGAAAGCGTTCAAAGAACGGCATGCTTACGTCGTCGAAACATTCAACGCCATGCCCGGTGTGAAATGCATTCCGGCAGAGGGTGCGTTTTATACCTTTCCGGATGCGCGTGGTGCGATTGAATCACTCGCGAAACGCGGCGTCATAAAAGCCCCGAATGATCTGGCTTTCAGCGAATATCTGTTGGAAAAAAGCGGCGTGGCGGTGGTGCCAGGGTCCGCCTTCGGCGCCGAGGGCTATATCCGGATTTCGTTTGCGACGTCGATGGAGAATTTGAAGAAGGCGCTCGGGCGGATTCATCAGGCAATAGGCTAAGGTAATACAGCCGAAACTATCGACCTACGCCTTCGCCCGGGTCGGCCTCCGCCTCGGGCCAAAGCGCCGGAAAATAGAATCGAAGGGCGTGCAACGGCAGCGCGAATCTTACTTTCCCCTGTGGCGTATCGGACTTAAGGAGTCCTCGTTTGAGTAGTGCCCCCAGGGCACTGACCGCGGCTCGATCGCCTAACGCCATCATCGACTTGAACTCGCCCCGCTCCAACTCTGCGCCGGTCGAAAAAAGGTAGTGTAGCGGTCGCAGCGCTTCGCGACGCACGCCGGACCGCAGACTCTCTTCCTCGAATACCAGGCACGCGGCGATACGTTGCTCCATCGCTGCTAAATTCAGCGTCGTCATAAACCGCACTTGATCCAAGCAGACATCCAACACGTAGTCGATCCACGCGCTCAGCGCTTGCTCGCTCAGGTTGCCGCGACCGTCGTGATCGCCACGGCGAGGTGAATCGGCATCTGCGAGCAGCGGGTAGTAACGATCGGTTGATCGCGCAAAACCTCGCAACGGCGACCACGAACCATTGGTGTAGCCTAGCGCATGCAGTTGCGCATGGCTGTGTAGCCGCATTACTCGGCCGTCGCCATCGATGAAAGGATGAATCCACGCTAGGCGCTGATGGGCCGCGGCTAGCGCAAGTATGGCGGCTTCACCACGCCTTACGTCGCCGTAAAACTGCGCCCACCGCTGCAAAAAAACGACTAGGCTCCCAGGGACCGGCGCGATATGCGGGCCCACTTGTACGTCCCGATCGCGCAGTCGTCCAGGCACAATCGTCTCGCCGTTTGGCATGGCAAAATCGCCAACGGGAAGCGGTGCGAAGAGTTCACGATGGATGTCGAGAACGGCATCGACAGTGTAAAGTCGCCTGGCGCCATCCAGCCCTGCGTAACGCCGCTCGATGGCCTGCTCAGCATCGATATGTGCGACCGCCAGTCGCTGGCGCGCGGCAAGATTCGGATCATCCGAAAAGTCTTTGCGCAACGCCTGTTCAACCTCGTGGGGACGGGTATGCTGGCGCTCGATTCGATTAGTGTAATAGGAGTTCATTGCGCGCAGCAGCGTACGAAGTTCGGCGGGAACCGGCCGGCCGACGAGCTACATCGCGGCTCGCGCCAGATCGTGAGCTTTGGCGAGTAGCGGCTCCTGTAGACGCGGCGCCGGCAGAAGCGGTTCAAATTGATGAGGCGAGTGATACATCAGTTAACGAGATTATTTGCCAATATTATTTCTCATGTAACCAATTGATGAAAATTAATTATTTACCAGTATTACTGGAACAACTGCTAACTTGCTTGCGGATCTTTCTAACGCATGTTGCTAGTCCGATAAGGCTGCGCGGTTGAAAGGCGCGTTCAGAGCGGTTCGGCGGACATGCCTCGCCACGATCCAATCTCTATGGGGCTTACAGACAAGCATCGTTCAGCATAGATTTAGCGCCGTGGATCGATGTAAACTCGTTGTTTAAACAGAGGCCGTGCCATGGATGAACTCCTCAAGGGCGACACCGCGCTTATCACCGGCGCCGCATCCGGCATCGGCCGCGGCATCGCGCTGGCGTTGGCGCGCGAAGGTGCGCGCGTGGTGCTGTCGGATATCGACGCGGCGGGTGGTCAACGTATCACCGACGAACTCGTTGCCGAAGGTGCATCGGCAAATTTCATTCACAGTGATTTATCGAAACCGGATGGCGCCGAGAAATTGCTGCACGGTGCGATCGAAGAACTCGGTCAACTTTCCATCCTCGTCCACAGCGCCAGCCCAAAGCGCGAAGAAGATCAAACCGCCGACGCGGTGACCGACGAGCAATGGCTGGCGATGACGTCGGTAAATTTAACCTCGGGGTTCAAGCTGGGACGCGGCGCGGCGCAACACATGCGCGACCACAAGATCACCGGACGGATTTTGTTTCTCACCTCATTACACGCCGACACACCCCGCAACCTACCCCATTACAGCGCGGCCAAAGCCGGCGCCACCATGGTCATGAAGGAACTGGCGCGCGCTTACGGGCGACACGGAATTCGCGTCAATGCAATTGCCCCCGGGGCGATTCCCGGTGGTGGATTCTCGGCCGACCCTGCAACCCTGATCGACAAAATCGCCCTGGGCCGCGTCGGCACGCCGGAAGATGTCGGCAACGCGGCGATCGCGCTCTTGAGCAATCGGTTTTCCGCTTACGTGACCGGGACGACGTTGGTTGTCGATGGTGGCTTGGCGCTTTTCAATTGGATCGCGCCACCCAACAACTGACTTCGTTACGCAGTCAGCCGCTTATCGATCACACGCTTCGCTTTGCCCATTGATCGCTCGATGCCGCCTTGCGGCTGAACAATCACACTCGCCGACACACCGACATACGACTTGATCGCCTGCTCCAACGCGCGGGCGACAAGCTGTTGGTCGGTTTGATTTTCGTTGGCCAGGTCGTGCCGCATTTCCACGCTGACGGACAGCGCATCCAGATGCCCATATTTTTCCACGACCAATTGATAGTGCGGTGAGAGTTTTTCTTGCTTGAGCAACAACTCCTCGATCTGCGTCGGAAAGACATTGACGCCGCGAATGATCAGCATGTCGTCGGAGCGACCGGTGATCTTTGCCATGCGCCGCATGGTGCGTGCGCTGCCGGGCAACAAGCGCGTCAGGTCGCGAGTGCGGTAGCGAACGACCGGCAGCGCCTCTTTAGTCAGCGAGGTGAAAACCAGTTCGCCGAATTCACCGTCGGGCAATACCACGCCGCTTAGCGGATCGATGATTTCGGGATAGAAATGATCCTCCCAGATAGTCGGGCCGTCTTTGGTTTCGTGGCATTCGTTCGCTACGCCGGGGCCCATGACCTCCGACAGGCCGTAGATGTCGACGGCGGACAGTGACAGTCGTTTTTGAATCGTCGCGCGCATTTCGTCGGTCCACGGCTCGGCGCCAAAGATGCCGACACGCAAACTGCATTGCGTCGGATCGAGTCCTTGACGGGCGAATTCGTCGGCGATGGCCAGCATATAACTCGGCGTGACCATGATTATGTCCGGCTCGAAATCGCAGATGAGTTGCACTTGGCGTTCCGTCTGGCCGCCACCGAACGGAATCACCGTAAGGCCTAAACGCTCCGCGCCATAGTGCGCGCCGAGGCCACCGGTGAACAGGCCGTAGCCGTAGGACACGTGGACCTTATCGCCCGGCCGCGCGCCGGATGCGCGAATTGAGCGCGCCATCAAATTCGCCCAGGTATCGATGTCCTTCGCGGTGTAACCGACCACGGTGGGTTTTCCGGTGGTGCCGCTCGATGCGTGAATTCGCACCACTTGCTGGCGCGGTACGGCGAATAATCCGAACGGATAATTTTCGCGTAAGTCTTGTTTCGCCGTGAAGGGAAATTTGCTGAGGTCTTCCAGTGTTTTGAGGTCAAGCGGTTGCACCCCGGCGGCGTCGAATTTTTTTCGATAGTGCGGGACGTTATCGTACGCGTGTTGTAACGACCACTGCAGTCGCGACAGTTGCAGCGCGCGTAGCTCGTCGATGCTGGATTTCTCGATGGCTTCGAGTTGGAATGAATTCATGACGCTTTGGTTTCGGGAATGACGCTGCCGCGCATCTGCGTTGACTTACCGCGAAACAACGCCACCACTTGGTCGCGCTGATTGGTGACGCGCACGTCGTAAACACCGTTGCGTCCGTTCAGCGCTTGTTCTTGCGCCGTCGCCGTCAACACATCGCCCACCCGCGTCGGCGCAAGGAATTCGATGCT
Source organism: Burkholderiales bacterium (assembly GCA_046598945.1). Lineage (GTDB taxonomy): Bacteria > Pseudomonadota > Gammaproteobacteria > Burkholderiales > JALYOK01 > JALYOK01. The sequence goes on from JBKJHT010000187.1 coordinate 12,787, forward strand.
GCACGCCGCGGCGACGGCGTTGATGTTGTAGCTGTTGCAAGCGAATGCGAAGGTGGAATCGGCCAATGCAAAGGTCAAGCCGCCGTGACCAAGATCGTGACCATTCGCCATGTGGGGTTTCACTTCCATGGTGAGTTGCGCGTAGCCTTCGCGCACCTCGACGATCTTAAGCCCGAGCCATTGCGAGGCGCGGTCGCGCGAGTACATTGAATCGGCTACTTCTTTTGCTGTGGCCAAGCACCCTCCCATTTTGCTTCGTGATGACGCTATGGTACCGACGACGTGGCGTGCTCGGCAATTAAACGTTTCGCAATGAGCTGGTGCTGCGTCGTCACTTCAACCAGGCCAATGAACAGGCCACTTGAATCGTAAACAGCAGCCATGCCTGGGAGCCAGTCGGCATGCGCCTGCTGCACCTTCCCTTGCTGCAAGCAAGTAACCATGCGGCTCTCCAGCATGATGCTTGGAATATTCTTAAGCAGTGTATCGACCGCTAAAAGACACGCATCGCGCCCGGTTTCCGGCAAGGCTTCGAGTTGTTCGAGCGTGACTGCCTGTTCGATCGTGAGCGCCGAACTTGCCGTGCGGCGCAAAGCGCTGAGATGGGCGCCGCAACCGAGCGCCGTCCCGATGTCTTCACCGAGCGTGCGAATATAAGTGCCTTTACTGCAACTCACATCGATGACTAACTCATCGTCCGAAAAATGCATGCAGTCAAGCCGCTTGATTTCAACTTCGCGCGCCGTACGTTCGATCTCGATGCCCTTGCGCGCGTAATCGTACATCGGTTTGCCCGCGACCTTCAGCGCAGAATAAATCGGCGGGATTTGGCGGATGGTTCCGCGAAATTTTGGGAGGATACGATCGATGTCCGATTGCGCAACGGCGACTTCATTGCGCGTCACGGTTTCGCCTTCGACATCGCCGGTAGTGGTGGTGAGTCCAAGCTTCAAAGTTGCCAGATAACGCTTATCGCCCTCGAGACCGAAGGAAGAAAACTTGGTCGCCTCGCCCAGGCAAATCAGCAACAGCCCCGTGGCGAAAGGATCGAGCGTGCCGGTGTGGCCAGCCTTTTCGGCGCGGAATAATCGTTTTACTTTTTGCAGCGCGTGATTGGACGAATAGCCGGCGGGTTTATCCAACAACAACATGCCGGATACGTGGCGTTTCGCAGTGACTGGCGACTTCATTTCGATTCCCACTAGGAACTCAATCCTTGACATCGTCCGCGACGCGCCATCACTTTCCAATTTTTCATGTCGAGGAGCGTTCTTCGCGACGAAGCGATCTCGGCCGTAGTAGGTAGAAAAATCGAGATTGCTTCGTCGCTTCGCTCCTCGCAATGACCGCTGGGTCTTCTAATGGGATTTACTTGTCGGGCTCAGGGTCTGAATTCGATTCACTGCGAATGGCGCTATCGATTAACTGCGATAGATGAATGCCGCGTTCGACGGATTCATCGTAAACAAAATGCAGCACCGGCATAGTGCGCAAGCCCAAGCGTTCGGCGAGATGGTGGCGCAAGAATCCGGCGGCATGATTGAGCGCATCGGTGCAAGCCTTCGCGTTCTTCGCTTCACCTAACTGGGTAAAGAAAATTTTCGCGTGAGCATAGTCAGGCGAGACGTCAACGCTCTGAATCGTAATCAAGCTGACGCGCGGATCTTTGAGTTCAGTTCGAATCACCTGCGCGAGATCGCGCTGCATTTGATCGGCGATGCGGCTGGTTCGGGAGAATGACTTCATTGAGGGCAAGGATGAGGGATGAAGTAATTCGAACTCATTCATCCTTCATCCTTCCGCCTTATAAAGAACGCGCCACTTCGACGGTTTCGAACGCTTCAAGCTGATCGCCAACCTGAATTTCGTCATAGCCCTTCAGCGACAAGCCGCATTCGAAGCCATTTTTTACCTCGCGTACGTCGTCTTTGAAGCGCTTCAGCGAATCCAATTCGCCGGTGTGAATGACCACGGAATCCCGTAACAGGCGAATCTGCGAGCCGCGCCGCACCAAACCTTCGAGTACGTAACAACCGGCGACGGAGCCGATTCGGGAGATGCGGTAGACCTGGCGAATTTCCACCAGCCCCAGGATGTTTTCTTTCTTGTCCGGCGAGAGCATGCCGGACATCGCGGCCTTCACTTCGTCGACAGCTTCGTAAATGATGTTGTAATAGCGAATGTCCACGCCACTGGCCTGCGCCAATTTGCGCGCCGAGTTATCGGCACGCGCATTAAAGCCGATGATCACGGCTTTTGACGCCAACGCGAGGTTGACATCCGATTCGGTAATCGCGCCCAAGCCGGTGTGCAAAATATTCACCTTGACCTCGTCCGTAGACAGCTTGCCCAACGCATAGGCCAAGCCTTCGTAAGAGCCTTGCACGTCAGCCTTGATGATGAGCGCCAGGGTTTTGACTTCGCCTTCGCCGATGTTGCTGAACATATCCTCGAGCTTGCCGGCTTGTTGCTTGGCCAATTTCACGTCGCGATACTTGCCTTGGCGGAACAACGCGATCTCGCGCGCCTTGCGCTCGTCGAGCATTACCAACGCCTCGGCGCCGGCGCCGGGAACGTCCGATAGACCTTGAATCTCGACCGGGATAGACGGCCCCGCTTGCTGTATCGTGTGTCCGGCTTCATCCAGCATCGCGCGCACGCGACCGAATACCGAACCGGCGAGCAACACATCGCCACGCTTTAACGTGCCGGACTGCACCAGCACCGTTGCGACCGCGCCGCGGCCTTTGTCCAAACGCGACTCGATGACAATGCCGCGTGCCGGCGCATCTTTCACCGCCTTTAATTCCAGTACTTCGGCTTGCAACAAAATGCGTTCCAATAATTCATCGATGCCCTGCCCGCTTTTGGCCGATACCGGCACGAACTGCGCCTCACCACCGTACTCTTCCGGCAGTACGCCGTGCGCGACCAGTTCTTGTTTAATGCGTTCGATATTCGCTTCCGGCTTATCGATCTTATTCAACGCCACCACCAACGGCACGTTGGCGGCTTTCGCGTGATGAATAGCTTCGATCGTTTGCGGCATCACGCCGTCATCGGCGGCCACCACGAGAATGACGATATCGGTGACTTTCGAGCCGCGCGCACGCATCGCGGTAAATGCTTCGTGCCCCGGCGTATCGAGGAAGGTGATCATGCCTCGCGGCGTTTCCACGTGGTAAGCGCCGATGTGCTGGGTAATCCCGCCGGCCTCACCGCTCGCCACACGGGTGCGGCGAATGTAGTCCAGCAACGACGTTTTACCGTGATCGACGTGACCCATCACGGTTACCACCGGCGCGCGCGTTTCGGCGATTCCTTCAACGACAGTGGTCAATCCCGTTTCCGCCAGCAGGGAATCGGGATCGTCTAACTTGGCAGCCTTGGCGATGTGGCCCATTTCCTCGACGATAATCATCGCCGTCTCTTGATCGAGGACTTGATTAATGGTCACCATGCTGCCCATTTTCATTAAGGCCTTGATCACCTCGGCGGCTTTGACGGCCATTTTCTGCGCCAGGTTACCGACGGTAATGGTCTCGGGCACCAGCACTTCGTGCACGATGGGTTCCGTCGGCAACTGGAATTGCTGCGTAGCCTCCATCGACGGTTGCTGCTGTTGTCTTGTCGCCTTCGTCTTGTGACCGCGCCAGCCTGTGGTCGTCGGACGTGCGTCGCCGCGACCTTTATTCAGACCGCGTTTTTTCGCCGCTTCGTCAACATAGGTGACACTCGGTGTCTTGGCTTTTTTCGCAGCCTTCTTGTCGGCCTTGTCTTCGGGTTTAACTTGTGGTTTGTGCAGCGTACTGTCCGGGCTTGGCGCCGCTGTGACGGCGTGCCCCGCAGGCTGCGTCGCCGCGGGCGATTTTGCGTCTACCGGGGTCGCCGACTCGACTGGCGGGGCTGCAGCGGCAACCGGCTCGACCACGACGGGCGCCGGTGATTCGTCTTGTTTCGCCTTGGCGGTGCGTTTTTTCTTCGCTGCAACGTCTTCCGCCTGGCGCTCTCGGAGTTCCGCTTGCTTACGCGCTTCGGTTTCCCGCAGAGCGCGCTCTCCCGCATCGACGATCACAATCGGCGCAGCGGGTTTTACCTCGACGGCTTCCGGCGCCGCTACCGCCTCAGGCGCCGACGCCGGCAGCGGCGCAGGTTCGTTCGCGTCGCGTTTAACCAACACCCGTTTCTTGCGTACCTCGACTTGGATCGTCCGCGCCTTACCCATCGAATCGGATTTTTTAATTTCCGATGTCTGCTTGCGGGTCAGGGTGATCTTGGTCTTCGCCTCTTTGCTGCCGTGGGACTCGCGCAAATAATCCAACAGCAACGCCTTGTCGTTTTCCGACAAGGATTCTTCCGCGGCAGATTTCGCCACGCCGGCAGCCTTCAATTGCTCCAGCAATAACGCGGGAGGTAAATTGAGTTCAGTAGCAAATTGAGCAACACTGGATTGCGCCATATTCAAACTCTATTCTCGTTAGGCTCGGGCTATCATTTTCGATAAGCGTTTGTAATTGTGATTACTCAAACCAAGGGCGTCGAGCGGTCATGATCAATGCGCTCGCCCGGTCGATTTCCATGCCCGTTAATTCGGTTAAATCGTCCACCGCAAGATCGGCCAATGCCTCCATCGTGGTCACACCTTTGGACACCAGCAAACGCGCGGTCTGACTGTCCATACCTTCCATGCTGAGTAACTGCTCGTCGGCGTTCTCGACCTTTTCTTCGGACGCGATCGCCTCCGTCAGCAAGGCATTGCGGGCACGGGCGCGCAGCTCGTTAACCGTGGTTTCGTCAAAGGCTTCGATCTCCAGCATTTCCGACAGCGGCACGTAAGCGACTTCTTCCACGGTGCTAAAACCCTCTTGCACCAGGATATCCGCCACCTCTTCATCAACGTCCAATTTTTCCATGAATATTTTACGAATGCCGCTGAATTCTTCCTCGGACTTCGACTTCGCTTCGTCGACAGTCATGATGTTGAGTTCCCAGCCGGTCAGCTCGGAAGCCAGACGCACGTTTTGCCCGCTGCGGCCAATGGCTTGCGCCAGTTGATCTTCATCAACCACCACGTCCATACTGTGCTTTTCCTCATCGACGACGATGGAACTCACCTCAGCCGGCGCTAAGGCGCCGATCACAAACTGCGCCGGATCTTCCGACCAAAGAATAATATCGACGCGCTCACCGGCCAGTTCATTGGTCACCGATTGCACCCGCGAACCGCGCATGCCCACGCACGTTCCGATCGGATCAATGCGCTTGTCGTGGGACTTCACGGCGATCTTCGCGCGCACACCCGGGTCGCGCGCCGCGGCTTTAATCTCAAGCAAGCCTTCTTCGATCTCCGGCACTTCGAGCTCGAACAATTTCGTAATGAATTCCGGCGCGATCCGCGACAGAATCAACTGCGGCCCGCGACCGCCGCGTTCCACGCGGGACAGGTACGCGCGCACGCGGTCGCCGATGCGCAAATTCTCCTTCAAAATCATCTGATCCTTCGGCAAATAAGCCTCCAGGCGACCCGATTCGACGATGGCATTGCCGCGCTCCATGCGCTTGATGGTGCCGGTGACGAGAAACTCCTTGCGATCGAGAAAGTCATTGAGGATTTGCTCCCGTTCGGCGTCGCGAATCTTTTGCAAAATAACCTGTTTCGCCGCCTGTGCGCCGATACGGCCGAAGTCCACCGCTTCCAGCGGCTCCTCATAATAGTCGCCGAGGCCAAGCGTGAGATCCGGATGATCTTCCGTGATCTCCTTCAACAGCATTTGCTGCTGGTAATTCTCGAACTCTTCTTCCGGCACGATCAGCCAACGACGAAAGGCCTGGAAATCGCCGGTCTCACGGTCGACCTCAACACGCACTTCCATATCGTCCGAATACTTTTTCTTGGTGGCGGAAGCCAGCGCCATCTCCAACGCCAGGAATACAATGTCGCGATCCACGTTTTTCTCGCGGGCCAGCGCATCAACCAACATCAATATCTCTCGACTCATTTCCACTCCAACTCAGAATTCCGGTTTGAGCCGCGCTTTATGCACGTTCTCAAGCTCAATCGCAAACATTTTTCCATCCGAATCCAACGCCAAAAGCCCGTCCGCTAATACACCGAGGGTGCCGGTAAAGTTTTTCCTGCCGTCGATTGGCGCCTTCAGCTTCAACTCAGCCATTTCACCGCGGAATCGCACGAAATCCGCCGCTGTACGCAGCGGTCGATCCATACCGGGCGACGACACTTCCAAGCGGTCGTAGTCGACACCTTCGGCCGCGAAAAAAAGGCTGAGATGGCGGCTCACGGCAGCACAATCGTCGACGTTGATTCCGTCGGCTTTATCGATCATTACCCGCAGCTTACCGCGGCCGAACCACTCGAAATCGACCAATTCATAGCCCAACCCGTGAAGGGTAGGCTCCAGCAATTGCATTAAGTCCATATAGGCGTCGCAGAAACAAAAAATGGGCGCCATGCCCATTCTAGTTATCCTTGAATTGTAACAAATTTTCGTGCCTAGGTGGTGACCAATCTACGTCTACCTATCACTACATCGTACTATTTTTAGGAGAAAACAAGGGACACCGCGGCCCCTTGCTTCGAGTTACCGCGGTTAACCCCAAATCTTCGCCATGACCGGGATCATCAACAAAGCCACAATGTTAATGATCTTGATCAATGGGTTCACTGCCGGGCCCGCGGTATCTTTATACGGATCGCCAACGGTATCACCGGTCACCGCGGCTTTGTGGGCGTCGGAGCCCTTGCCGCCATGGTTGCCGTCTTCGATGTATTTCTTGGCGTTGTCCCACGCGCCTCCGCCGGTACACATCGATATCGCGACAAAAAGTCCCGTTACGATCGTGCCCATCAGTAAGCCACCCAGCGCCGCCGGGCCTAAGACCAAACCGACAACAATCGGCACCGCCACCGGCAACAACGACGGGATCATCATTTCTTTAATCGCCGCCTTGGTCAACATGTCGACGGCGGTGTGATATTCCGGCTTGGCTGTGCCTTCCATAATGCCTTTGATGTCGCGGAACTGGCGGCGCACTTCCACTACCACCGCGCCCGCTGCGCGCCCCACGGCTTCCATCGCCATGGCCGCGAACAAGAACGGAATCAAGCCACCGATAAACAATCCGATGATGACCATATGATTCGACAGATCAAACGAGGCCTTGATGTGGGCTATTTCCAGGCCATGGGTAAAGTCCGCGAACAGCACGAGCGCCGCCAGACCGGCAGAGCCGATGGCGTAACCCTTGGTCACCGCCTTGGTGGTGTTGCCAACGGCGTCGAGCGGATCGGTGACGTTGCGAACTTCCTTCGGCAATTCGCTCATCTCGGCGATGCCACCGGCGTTATCGGTGATCGGGCCGTAGGCGTCGAGCGCTACGATAATGCCCGCCATCGATAACATCGACGTCGCCGCGATGGCGATGCCATACAAGCCGGCACACCAATAGGCGGCCCAAATCGCCGCGCAAACGGAAAGCACCGGCCAGGCGGTTGATTTCATCGAAATGCCGATACCGGCGATGATATTGGTCGCGTGGCCGGTCGTTGAAGCTTGCGCGACATGACGCACCGGCGCGTATTCCGTCGCCGTGTAATACTCGGTGATGACGACCAATAATCCGGTTAACACCAGTCCCACAATCGACGCTAAGAACAAGCTCATGGTAGATACACCTTCAATGCCGCCCATGATCCAGTTGGTAACCGGATAGAACGCGATCAGCGACAGCGCCGCGGCGACGATCAAGCCTTTATACAAGGCGTTCATGATCTTGCCCGTACCACTGTATTTCACGAAGTAGCAGCCGATGATCGACGCGATAATCGACACGCCGCCAAGGGCAAGCGGGTAAGCCGCGGCGGCTGACGCGTGGCCTTTAAGTGTCAACACACCAAGCAACATGGTGGCGATAATCGTCACCGCATAGGTCTCGAATAAATCCGCCGCCATACCGGCGCAGTCGCCGACGTTGTCGCCGACGTTATCGGCGATCACCGCCGGGTTGCGCGGATCATCCTCGGGAATGCCGGCTTCGACTTTACCCACCAAATCAGCGCCGACGTCCGCACCTTTGGTGAAAATACCGCCACCCAAACGCGCGAAGATCGAGATAAGCGATGAGCCGAACGCAAAACCGATCAGCGGCTCGATGACGTGGTAAAGATCCGTCGTGTCATGAGCCGTCTCAACCAAGAAGGCGTAGAAGCCGGCCACACCCAACAGGCCCAAGCCAACCACTAGCATTCCGGTGATTGCGCCGCCGCGAAACGCCACGGCAAGCGCGGCGTTGATGCCGCTACGGGCTGCTTCGGCGGTGCGCACGTTAGCGCGCACGGAAACATTCATGCCGATGAAACCGGCGGCGCCTGACAGAATCGCGCCGATGGCAAAACCCAACGCCGTCTGCCAATTCAAGAAAATCAGAATCACGACGAATAAGATCACGCCGACGATGCCGATGGTGCGATATTGTCGATTCAAATACGCCGACGCACCTTGCTGAATCGCCGCAGCGATTTCTTGCATCCGCGCGTTGCCGGCGGGTTGCGCCATGATCCAAGTACGCGAAACGATACCGTATACCACCGCCAATGCGCCGCAAATTAGCGCCAACCAAATTGGTTCAGACATGCTCCCTATCTCCTAAATTGACTTAAATAAAACTTGTTTTTACTGCAAATAATCAATGCCCGAAGCGCCAATTTCCTAGAGGCGCTCGGAGCATACACTGCCAAGACCCAGTATTCATGCGGCTTTTGACATGTGCACTTTGTAATGATTGTGCACTTGCTAACGCTTTCCCCTCACCCTAGCCCGCTCCCCAGAGGGGCGAGAAGATCAGTCTCCCTCTCCCGCTCGCGGGAGAGGGTTGGAGTGAGGGCGCAGCAAATATTAATACTCACTGCCCCTCAATATTCGAAAATCTAAATCTTAAACTCCGTTTTTAACTTCTTTGCGACCGCGATATTTTTCAACACGACGTAGTCCGGCATGCCATTCTTAAACGGCGGATAATCCTCGCCCGCGATCAGCGGCGCAAGATAAGTTCGGCACTTTTCCGTGATGTGAAATCCATCCGCCGTGATGAAATTCCGCGGCATGAACTTTTCTTTGTTCGCCACGTCCTGCAACTTCGCCATTTCAATTTTCCATTTGTACGGCTTGTCCGACAAACGCTTAATGGCAGGCATGACCGCGTTATGACCTTTGAGCGCGAACTCCACCGCCGCTTTGCCGACGGCATAGGCTTGTTCCACGTCGGTTTTCGATGCGATGTGGCGCGCCGCGCGCTGCAAATAATCGGCAACGGCCCAGTGATATTTGTACTTGAGTTTGTCCTTCACCAAATTGGCGATCACCGGCGCGACGCCGCCCAATTGCGCGTGGCCGAAGGCGTCTTTCAAGCCCGATTCCGCGAGGAAGCTGCCATCGGCATTGCGTAATCCCTCCGATACCGCGATTACACAATAGCCGCGCTGTTTCACGGTCTTCTCGACTTTCGCCAAAAATTTCGCTTGGTCGAATTTCACTTCCGGGAACAACAAAATATGCGGTGCGTCGCCGTCTTTTTCCGCAGCCAGTCCGCACGCCGCGGTGATCCATCCGGCGTGACGGCCCATCACTTCCAGAACAAAAACTTTGGTCGAGGTCTTCGCCATCGATGCCACATCAAACGCCGCTTCGCGAATACTGGTGGCGACATATTTTGCAACCGAACCAAAGCCGGGACAGGTATCGGTGATCGGCAAATCATTATCGACGGTTTTCGGCACGTGAACCGCAGTGATCGGATAGCCTAGCTTTTCCGACAATTGCGACACTTTTAAGCAGGTGTCCGCAGAATCACCGCCACCGTTGTAGAAAAAATAACCGATGTTGTGGGCTTTAAAAACTTCGATCAAGCGCTCGTATTGCGCGCGATTTTCTTCTAAACCTTTAAGCTTGTAGCGGCACGAACCGAAGGCGCCCGATGGCGTTGTTTTCAATCGCGCGATCGCTGCGCTGGAATCTTTGCCGGTGTCGATTAAGTCTTCGGTCAGCGCACCGATAATGCCGTTGCGCCCGGCATAAACTTTTCCGATTTTGTCCTTATGCTTGCGTGCCGTTTCGATCACGCCCGCCGCGCTGGCATTGATCACTGCGGTGACGCCACCGGACTGCGCATAAAACGCGTTCTGTTTCGCCATGATTTAGCCTCTAACCCAGCGCTGCGAAAATGCGATCGCGAATGTCTTCCACTTTGCCGATACCGGGAATTTTGCGATAGCGCGGCGCTTGGCTTTCCTTGCTCTTCGCCCATTCAGTGTAGTAGCCGACCAACGGTTCTGTTTGATCGTGATAAACCTGTAAGCGCTTGGCGACGGTTTCTTCTTTGTCGTCGTCGCGCTGAATCAAGTCTTCGCCGGTGACATCGTCTTTGCCCGCCACTTTCGGTGGATTAAATATGACGTGATAGGTTCGGCCCGACCCGGCGTGCGAACGGCGACCCGACATACGCTTGATGATCTCGGCATCGTCCACTTCAATTTCAACCACGTAGTCGATTTTCACGCCGGCGTTCTTCATCGCCTCCGCCTGCGGAATGGTGCGCGGAAATCCATCGAACAAGAAACCATTCTTGCAATCGGATTCTTTAATGCGTTCTTGCACCAAGCCGATGATAATGTCGTCGGAAACCAAGCCGCCGGAATCCATGACCTTCTTAGCGGCCACACCGAGCGGCGTGCCGGCCTTCACCGCGGCGCGCAACATATCGCCGGTGGAGATTTGCGGAATGCCGAATTTTTCCTTGATGTAGTTCGCTTGCGTACCCTTGCCTGCGCCGGGTCCGCCCAACAATATGAGCCGCATAGTTTTATCGTGTTGAGTGGTGACCAAACCGGACTGAAATAAGTCCCCGTATTCGGCTAAACTTTGCGATGTTACAGTGACTTAGCGCTGCGGTCAAACAATGCACGGACGCGCGCCAGGTCTTCCGCGGTGTCCACGCCGGGGGCCGGTGCGCCTTCGCTGATGAGGACGGCGATTTTGTAACCGTGCCACAGGGGGCGCAATTGCTCTAAGGCTTCAAAGCGCTCGATGGCCGGCGCCTGCAATGTCGGAAAGCGCCGCAAAAAGCCCGCGCGGTAAGCATACAAGCCGATGTGGCGATACAGCGGCAAGCCAGCCGGTATGGTTTTTTCGTTTCCGGCAAAGCCGTCGCGCGCGTGGGGAATAGTGGCGCGGCTGAAATAAAGCGCCATGCCGTCGCGATCCAACACCACTTTCACGATATTGGGATTGAACGCTTCGTCGTACTCGGCAATCAAGTGGCAAGCCGTCGCGATTGCCGCACCGGGCTTGGCTTGCAGCAAATCGGCGACGGCGCGCACCAGTGCCGGCTCAATCAGCGGTTCATCGCCTTGGACGTTGACGACGATCTCATCGTCCGGCAATTCGAGCATCGTCGCCACCTCCGCTATGCGATCGGTGCCGGTCGCGTGATCGGCGCGAGTGACAATGACCTCAAGGCCGTGAGCGCGACTCACCGCGGCGATGCCATCGTGATCCGTCGCGATCACCACCCGCGCGATGCCGCTCAACCGCGCCTGCTCCGCCACGCGCACCACCATGGGCTTGCCGGCGATGTCGAGCAGCGGCTTGCCGGGAAGGCGCGTCGATGCGTGACGGGCGGGGATGACGACTATGGACACGGCTTCTTAAAGGATGAAGGACGGGGTGGCCTCGGGCCATGAAGGACGGGGTGGCCTCGTGCCATGAAGGATGAAAAACCCCCCGTTCGCGCCAATTCAACGCGCCCTTTCATCCTTCCGCATTCATGGCCCGAGGCCACCCCGTCCTTCATCCTTGCCTTTTCTTCCTTTTCTTCCTTGCCTTCAGACTTCTTCTTCCGCCGGCAACTTGCGTGCTTCGTCCTCCAGCATCACCGGAATATCGTCTTTTATTTGATAGGCTAGGCGGCACGGTTTACAGATCAATTCCTGCGCCGCTTTGTTGTGCACGAGGGGGCCTTTGCAGACGGGACAGACGAGTATTTCAAGTAGTTTGGGGTCCATAGACCGGCCTAAGTTTTCTTAGAAGGTTGACAAAAAATCGATCGTCGAGCTGCGCGCTCACCGCGAGTACCCACCACGAATCCCTCGCGAATGCTCGACATTTTACGGCATCCTTCTCCGTCATCGCGACAATCGCATCGGCGCCGAATGCGAGATCTTCGCGGCGGTAGGCGTGGTGATCGGGGAATGGATGCTCAACGATGCTAAGCCCGAGTTGCCGCAAGTGATCGAAGAATCGCGGCGGCCGGCCGATGCCGGCAACGGCGTGGACAATTTCATGGCGGAGATCGGCGGCTAACGCATGTTGATTCGGATCTTTCGCGTTGTAAAACACTTGCCCGGTGAGGCGCATGGATATTGACTGTCCAGGCATGCCCATTGGAACGGCAAGCTGGGTGGACTTCGTGGCTTGATCGTCACTACCATGATTGATGACGACGAAATCCGCCGTGCGCAATCGGCTCACCGGTTCGCGCAGCGGGCCCGCCGGCAACAAGCAGCCATTGCCGAAACCGGCTTGACCATCGACGACGATGATTTCGATATCGCGCCGCAGGCGGTAATGTTGCAAGCCATCGTCGCTGACGATCACATCGCAATTCGGATGGGCGGCGAGCAACGCATTTCCGGCCGCGACGCGATCGCGGCCGATAAAAAAAGCGACCTCGGTGCGCGCCGCAATCAGCACAGGTTCATCGCCGACTTCGACCGGATCGCTCAACGGCCCGACCTCGAACGGGCCACGCTCGGTCCCGCCGTAGCCGCGGCTGATCACGCCCGGCACGTAGCCCGCGAAACGCAGTTGTTCGACCAACCAGATGACGAGGGGTGTTTTGCCGCTGCCGCCGACGCTGATATTGCCGACGATGATGACCGGCACCGGCAATCGGGCGGAACGAAACCAGCCTCGCTGGTATGCCATGCTGCGCGTTGCGCTTAGTGCCCGGAAAAACCACGACAGGGGCCGCAGTAAGAATCGCCAAGCGGATGAACGCCTCCACTCCCGTTCGAACCACGGTGCGATACGATTCATGATTGAAGAATCGGCATCGCCCACGCGCTATTTTGGCTTCGCTTCGGCGCTGAAAGAAATGTGCGGTAATCCCGCGAGCTGCGCGGCGGAAAGAATATTGATGACCGATTGATGGGTGGCACGGGCATCGGCGCTGATCACGACGAGGGGATCCTTGCGATCACCCGCGGCGGCCTTCAGCACGTTGGAAAATGACGGAATATCGGCGAACGGAACGATTTTACGATTCACCACGTAATTGCCGTCGGCATCGACCGCGACATCCAGCGTATTCGGCTGCGCCTTCGATTGCTCAGCCTCGGCTTCGGGGAGATTGATTTTGAGGTCGGCGAATTTTGAGTAAGTCGTCGTGATCATCACAAAAATCAGGATGACCAGCAAGACATCGATCATCGGAATCAGATTGATTTCCGGCTCGTCACGAAATTTACCGCGTTGGAAATTCATAGCCGGCTAAGCGGTCCGATCGCCGTGCACGATTTCCACCAACTTGATTGCCTGCTGCTCCATTTCAACAATCAGCCGATCCACTTTAGAACGGAAGTAGCGATAAAAAATCATGCTGGGAATCGCCACAATGAGGCCGAAAGCCGTGTTGTAAAGCGCAACCGAAATGCCGTGGGCAAGCTGCTCGGGATTGCCGCCACTAGTCGGATTATTCGCGCCGAAAATTTCGATCATACCGACCACCGTGCCGAACAAGCCGAGCAGCGGCGCGATAGCGGCAATCGTGCCGAGTGAGGTTAAGAATCGCTCCAGCTCCACGGCGACGGCGCGGCCGGCCTCTTCGATGGCTTCTTTCATAATCTCGCGCGAACTGCGCACGTTGTACAGGCCGGCGGCAAAAATACGGCCCAGGGGCGAGGTCGTTGCGATTCTCAGCAGCATGTCGTTGTTGACGCCTTGTTGGCGATATTCATCGACTACGTTTTGCAACAACTCGCGTGGCGCCACCAGGATCGGTCGCAGCGTCAATAACCGTTCGCCGATAATGGCCAGCGCAATAATAGAGCAGGTAATCAACAACCAGATCGGCCAACCTGCGGCCTGAACGATATTCAGCAAAGGAATCCCGAAGATGACAAAACGTGCGACACTTTAGCGCGCAGCCGTTTTTTTCACAAGTCCCGAGCGCGCATCGCGCAACGATGTCTATTAATTGAGCAAGCTAGAAAACGTTGCAACAAATCAGCGCGCTAGTCAGTCAGTACGCAAAGCATCCACACCTTTATCCACAGTAAATGTGAGGTATTCCACGTTTCGCGAAACTATATCGGTCGCGCCGTAAGGCAATCGCAGCGCGGCTCTCCAGATGCACCACGCCCTGAGCCAAGCTGTGCGCGGATCCTGGCGAAGCTAGGTTTTTAATTTACCCCTAAATTTATTCGTCGCCGCAATCAATTCGGAGCGTATTCCCGGCTCGAACGCGGCATGCCCGGCGCCGGGCACGACGATGAATTCGGCTTGCGGCCAAGCGCGATGCAGTTCGTCAGCGGAGACGATCGGGCACACGGCGTCGTAGCGGCCCTGGACAATAATGGCGGGAATGTCGCGGATTTTATCGACATTGTTAAGTAATGAATTGTCCGGAAGAAAAATGTTGTGCACGAAATAATGCGCCTCGATGCGCGCCAGACCCAGCGCGGTCACATCGTTGCCGAAGTGATCCAGCAATTGCGGGTTGGGCAACAATGTGGAACAGCGGCCCTCGTACACGCTCCAAGTGCGCGCCACGGGCATGTGGATCGCCGGATCCGGATCGCACAGGCGCCAGTAGTAAGCGAGTAATAAATCGCTGCGTTCGCGTTCGGGAATCGGCGCGACCAAGTCATACCAAGCCTCGGGAAAAAATGTTTTCAAGCCGTACAAAAACCAATCGATTTCGCTTTTTCGACACAGGAATATGCCGCGCAGGATTAAACCGGTACAGCGTTGCGGATGGGTTTCGGCGTAGGCCAATGCCAGGGTCGATCCCCATGAACCGCCGAACACCAACCAGCGCTCGATTTGCAGCATTTCACGCAGACGTTCCATGTCTTGCACTAGCAGCGGCGTGGTGTTGTCGACAATTTCGCCGAGCGGTTTCGAGCGCCCGGCGCCGCGCTGGTCGAAGATGATGATGCGATAAAATTTCGGATCGAAAAAACGCCGATGTTGCCGCGTCGCGCCCGCGCCAGGGCCGCCATGGAGGAACACCACCGGCACCCCGTCGGGGTTGCCGGATTCTTCCCAATACATGGAGTGACGTTCGTCGAGCGTTAGATAGCCCGAGCGATTCACACCGGTTTCGGGATAAAAATCAACCAAATGTGAAATCGAAGTCAGGTCGTTCATAAACACGCCGCCATGTTAAAATTTATTATGCCTATTGACAGGTTTGTTACAAGACAATTACAGTCCATCCCATACTTTAACTAAATAATAGGGCTAAGGCACCATGCTATACCAGTTACACGAAGCACAGCATGCCTCACTTGCGCCCTTGCGCCTGTGGGCACGAGTCACCGCCGAGTTTTACGGCAACCCGTTCGGCGTGTTGAGTCACAACCCGATGTCGCGCATTTTGATTGCCGGCGCCGATGTCATTCTGCGCATGACCCATCGCTACGCCAAGCCGGCGTTCGATTTGAACGAAACGACGATCCAGGGAAAAACGGTTGCAGTCAGCGAAGAAATCGTACTGGAAAAGCCATTCTGCGAATTGCTTCACTTCAAGCGCGATACCACGCGCAAGGATCCCAAGGTCTTGATGGTCGCGCCGATGTCCGGCCACTATGCAACCTTGCTGCGCGATACCGTGAAAACGTTTTTGCCCGATCATGATGTCTATATAACCGATTGGCGCGATGCACGCATGGTGCCGGTGACGGAAGGCGTGTTTGGTTTCGACGATTACGTTGCCTACGTGCAAGAGTTCATCCGCTTTCTCGGCGCGGATGTTAACGTGGTTTCGGTCTGTCAGCCGACGGTCCCGGTGCTCGCTGCCATTTCGCTGATGGCGCAACACGGCGAAAAAACACCGAAAACCATGCTCATGATGGGCGGGCCGATCGACACGCGCCGCAGCCCGACGGTGGTGAATAATTTCGCACTGAAACACCCAATCGAATGGTTCGAGAATCGATTGATCAGTCGCGTGCCGGCAAAATATCCCGGCTTCACCCGCAATGTCTACCCAGGATTTTTGCAACTCGCCGGCTTTGTGGCGATGAACCCGGATCGTCACATCGATTCCCATAAGGATTATTTTTATCATTTGGTCAAAGGCGACGGCGAGAGCGCCGATGCCCATCGCGCCTTCTACGACGAATACAATGCGGTGATGGATTTGCCCGCGGAATACTATCTGGACACCATCCAAACGGTGTTTCAGGAACACCATTTGCCCCTTGGCAAGATGGTGGTTGCCGGTGAGACGGTGAATCCCGCGGCGATTAAAACCACCGCGCTGTTTTCCATCGAGGGCGAACTTGACGACATTTCCGGCAACGGCCAGACCGAAGCCGCCCATGCGTTGTGTAGCGGCATTCCTGCCGCGCGCCATCAACATCTATTGTCGCCGAAGGTCGGTCACTACGGCATATTCAGCGGCCGCCGCTTCCGCGAGAACATTTATCCGAAGATGACGGAATTCATCCGGAAATTTGCCTGAGGGTTAAGGGAAGGACATTGAAATGACCGATTCCAGTTCGCCGCAAGCGATGATTGAAATGTTTCAAAAAATGGCGAATCCGTTTGCCTTCCCGCTGCAAAATTTCCTCATGCCGAGCTTGTCGCTGGAAGAAGTCGAACGCAAAATTTCCGAGCTTAAGTCCGTGCATACGTGGCTGCAAACCAATCTCGGCATGCTTGAAGTCAGTATCAAAGCGCTGGAATATCAGAAAGTGCTGCTGACGCCGAATAGCGCCGCGCCCGCCGATGCGCCGACGGCGGAAAATCCTTTTCTCGATCCGAAAAATTGGCCGTGGAATTTTATCAAGCCCGAAGCACAAGCCGCGCCCGAACCGCCGGCTAAGGCAAAAGCGTCGAAAACTTAGGGAAGCATTTCACCTCCCTACTACTTTCGGTCTACGACTTTTGGCCGATGCCATCTACGCCGTTTGAGGTATTTTCATGTTCGACCAATAAGCGAACAATGGCACTGCGGACGACACCGGCAAATTCTCGCTAGTGATCACTGCCTCCTCCTTCGCCCCGCTTCGAGCGGGGCTTTTTCTTGCTCGACTGCGCAGGACTATAATCCTGGTACATCATGACCATCCAACTCTACGACCTTGCCGGCGCCGACGAAAATTTGCGCTTCAGCCCGTTTTGTTGGCGCGTGCGCATGGCCCTGGCGCATAAAGGCCTGGCTTACGAAACCATCCCATGGCGTTATAGCGACAAAGCCAAAATCATCGCGACCGACCAAGGCGCCGTGCCGGTGATCGTCGATGGTGAAACGATGATCCACGATTCGTGGGTCATCGCCAATTACCTCGAAAACGAATATCCGCCGCGCCCGTTATTCGGTAACGCAGCGGCTCGCGGCGCGGCATTGATGATCAAATTTTGGACCGAGCGAACGCTGCATCCCCTGTTGCTGCGCATTTTAATCATGGACATTTACGCCGCCATTCACGAAAACGATCGCGCCTACTTTCGTGAATCCCGGGAAAAACGTTTTGGCATGACTTTGGAGCAAATTGCTACCGATTCGGACAATCACCGTGAGCCGTTGCGCGCAGCGCTCGAACCGCTGCGCCTGACCTTGAACGAACAAGCATTCATCGGCGGCGCCGCGCCGACCTTCGCCGACTACATCGTGTTCGGCGCGCTGCAATGGGCGCGCTGCGTCTCGCCCATGAAGCTGCTGGCGGATGATGATTCCGTGTATGCTTGGCGCGAGCGGTTGTTGGATTATTTTGACGGCATGGCGGGCAACGCCATGGCGCGCGAAATCTAACCGCACATTATTGCTAACTCAACCAGGAACCAGCATGGAACCCGTCATCGCGCAAAAATCCCCCTACAGCCAAGACCTCAAGGCCGGCAACTATTGGTGGTGCGCCTGCGGCCAATCGAAGAAGCAACCGTTCTGCGACGGCTCCCACAAGGGCGGCGAATTCACGCCGGTAAAATTCACCTTAACGGAAGACAAACAAGTGTGGTTATGCGGCTGCAAACAAACGGCAACTAAACCATTCTGTGATGGTAGCCATAAGAAATTGGTTTAGGGACTAGCTGCCCGGAGAGGCAGCACGGGCGAGGCGTTCCACCTATGCCGCGCCGCCAAGCAGCATGCGCGGCCGGCCTAGGGCCATGCGGCCTCTGGCGATGCATGCTGCGTTATTCCGAGTTATCGCGTGGATTTACCGCCGCTGCCCGAGCACCTCTAATCAGTGATGCAGCGTGACCCGCGTCTAACGAACGCAAGAACGCAACTAAGTCCGATTTTTCCCGCGCCGACCATCCCGCTACCGCAATAGGTTGTTCGGCCTGCGCGGTAAAATCCAGCGCGTAAAAGTCGATAACGCCTTCAAGTGTCGCAATGGAACCATCGTGCATGTACGGCGCGGTAAGCGCGACATTGCGCAGGCTCGGCGTTTTGAATGCATGCAGATCGCGCACATCGCGGCTGACTTCGAAACGACCGTCATCGCGCATCTGCGGCTCGGACACGGCAGCAAGCGCGTCCGGATCGACCTCGATGCTCACGCCGGGGGCTAGTTGCACAGAAATGGGCCGCAACGATTTCCGCTGCTGCGCCGCGTGACTCCCGGTGTTGTGAAAACCATTGTCGGTAAACGATGCGGCGCGTTCGTCGAGCCTGTGACAGGCGTTGCAATTGGACGCCATGAAGACGCGAAAACCCGCTTGCTCGTCCGCGCTTAAGGCGTTTGCCTCGGCACCGAAATACCAGCGGTCAAAGCGCGAATCGCCGGCGAGCAGCGTGCGCTCGTAGCTAGCGATGGCTTGGCCAATGGTGATTTCGCCAGCGCTTTTTCCGGCGAAGGCTCGCTCGAATAATCCTTGATAGTCAGTCAGCGAATTGATTCGCGTAACGACCGCCACGACGGCGCCGTTTGCCATTTCATTGTGCGCCAGAAGCGGCCCCCAAACTTGCGTTTCGAGCGATGCTTTCGCACCATCGCGCTGGAAGCTATCGTTTAGCGCGACGTTCAGCAAAGTCGGTGCGTTGCGGCGCAGGCTCTTGCCTTCAAAGCCGACGGAGGTCGCCAGTTCGTTTTGCGTGAAAGCCTGCTCGGGCACGTGACACATGGCACAGGACAAGGTGTTGTTCGGCGACAGCCGCCGATCCATGAAGAGTTTTTTGCCGAGCGCAACTTTTTCGGGCGTGATGGGATTGTCGGCGGGAATAACAATGGGTGGCAGTCCCAAAGTCGAGTTCGCGGCATCGCTTGCGTGTACCCCCGCCGCATTAAGAAATGCTCCGAGAAGCGCATGGATAAAGGATCGTACAGCATGCCTTGCGCGCATCTTAGTGGTTCTGCCGCTCCATCAGCAACGTTTCGATATCGTTCATCACCACTTGCGGCAACAAAAATGACGTGGTGTAAATTTCACGCACGTCGCCTTGGCCATCGATCAGAAACACTTTGAGGACATGACTGAGTTCTTTGCTTGTGCGTCCGGTTTCTTTGTCGACGACAACCTGAACATCTTGACCGAAACCCTCGACCAGTGGCTCTAGCGCGGCTGGTGAAGGCGTGGTCAGAAAAAACCACTGCACGCCTTGCTTGTCGCGCAAATGGCTGCCACCGTAATGCTGCATCATTTCCGGTGTATCGCGCAGCGGATCGAAACTCAGACTAACGAAGCGAATTTTGTTGGTAAACTCCGTCCGCGCGACGATGTGTTTTTTCAGATCGTCGAAGGTCTGATAGGCCATCGGGCAGCCTTCGGGATCAGCGCACGAGGTGTAGATGAACGACAGCAACGTAATTTTGTCACGGGTAAAAGTGTGCAGCGATTTTGCAGCGCCGTCGACATCAAGTACCGTGCCTTCCGGGACGGGCATGATGTGTTGGAGTTGATAGGTGCCGGGCGCGGGAGGGGTGAAGTCTAGGTTTTTAAGCGGTTCGGCTTCACGGCTTGCGGCGACTAGCGAAAACGACAGCAGCGTAAAAAACACGAATAAGACCCACCACGCTAAAGCGTCATCCCCGCCAGGGCGGGGATCCATGGTGACTTTCACAGGCTAAATGGATTCCCGTTTACACGGGAATGGCGGGGTAGCCTAGGGCTACAGGATTGAGGCATCTATGATTATTTAGGTGTTCGGCTGTCGCTGATGACGGCAACCTTCTCGCCATCAACCTCATCAAACGCCGTGCGCAACGACTTCGTGCCAAACTTCATATGATGGGCGCGGCCCAGCTTTTCTTTGTTGAAATCGACCTCGAATGCCATGGTCAAATCTTTGCCGTCCCAGTTAAAGGCGCGCACGACTTGCTCGTTGTCGTCGCCCTTTTTGTCCCAGTTGGCGAGCAGCGACGAGGTAATGTAAAGGCGCTTGCCGTCCCAGCTTTGCGACACCATGTTGACCTGCTTGCCCGTCACTTTCTCGAAAGTTTGGGTCGGCGCTTCGGGATTACTCAAATCGAAATAACGCGTTTTGCCGTCCATGAACGTATTGACCCACAAGCCCTTGCCGTCGGCGGTGATGCTGATGTCCACCGGCAACGGAATCTTGGCAGGATCGCCGATGGTCGCCACTTCTTTCGCTTGCCATTCGCCTTGGTCGTCTTGTTTGATCAAATGAATTTTCGACGTGAGCGCCGACGCGGTGACCGCCCAATTATCGCCGGGCTTCAAGCTCCAACGAATCTCCAGCGGCGCGCCGGGGACGCTCAATACTTTCTTCGCTTTCATGGCTTTTAGATCCCATACCACCATGGTGTTGCCGAAACGCTTCATCGCCTCGCCGTCTTTGATGAGCTTGCCCAGATCCATCATGTAATTGTTCCAGCCGGTAAAGCTGGAGGTGAGCATGACGTTTTTTCCGGGATTGATACCGATGTCATAACCATAGCCATCGCCGCCGTTGTCGGTCGGCATGTCGTACTTCGCAACGAAATTGCCTTTGTTGTTATACATCGCCATGCCGGTTACACCGCCGTGGTCTTTGCTGTTCGACAATGCGCCGACCAGCATGCGGCCGGGCATGGCGTAGAACGTATGCGGGCCAACATAGCCGGTTTTATCGGCGAGGTTGGTGATAGTTTTGGTGAGTTTGGGTTTCGCCGGATTGCGATGAATATCGAACACATAAATATTGCTGTTATCCAATCCGCCGGCCCAGAGGAAGCGCCGATCGTCGGTGAAGCCCATATGGTGCGCCTCGCCGCGCCCGCCAACCGAGAGGCTCGCAATCACTTTTCCGTATTGTTTCGATTTGGGATTAACGTCGATGGTGACCAGTTTGTCCTGGCCGTCGCCCAAGCCTTCCACACCGAGCGTCCAGACGTAAACGAAATCTTCCTGACCTTTAATCAGTTTAGACATGTAGGGCGAGTTGCAGGTTTCGTCGGCGTAGGTCACGGGGACGCAGGTCAATCCAACCATCGCGATTGATGCGGCCAAAACGGTACGAAATATGCGCAGGTTCATTTTTCCTCCAAAGATGAATTAGATCGAACGATTAACGCTAGAATGATACTCGCATCGAGATCAATCTTAAAGCTAATGCTACGCACTGCGCTTGCCCCTCCGCCCTATTCCGTCGACCGCGCCACCCTCGAAAACGAAGTCGAGATCGACGTGTTTCGCGCCAGCGGGCCCGGTGGCCAGCATGTGAACAAAACTAACTCCGCATTGCGGCTGAAGCATGCGCTTTCAGGCGTAGTCGTCATTGCGCAGGATTTGCCGTCACAATTTCGCAACAAGGAAATTGCGTTCGAGCGGCTGATCGAGCGCTTAAAAAAGCTCAACCATGTGCCAAAGAAGCGCATCAAAACGCGGCCGACGTTAGGCTCGAAAGAACGTCGTATCGCCTCGAAAAAACGCGAAGGCGCGATCAAACAAAGGCGCGGGAAAGTGGACATGGAATGATCGAAACTAAACACCTACGCATCTCGGGAAAAGTTCAAGGCGTTGGTTTTCGTGCCGCGATGTATCGCGAAGCGGTGCGGCTCAACATCTCGGGCTGGGTGCGCAATCGCAAGGACGGTTACGTGGAGGCAGTAATTCAAGGCCCAGAAAAAACCGTCGCGGAAATGTTAGTTTGGGCAAGGCGCGGGCCGCCCGGCGCGCGTGTCGATCAAGTCGAGGTCGAAAACGTCGATGGAGTTTTTCCCGACTTCGATTTACTTTCTACGGATTGATTCCCGGTCGTCGCAAAGAACGCCCGTTTCCATGAATCGCACTTATCTACAGGGGAATGGCATGGAGGGAATTGAAACGAGAAACGGCTAGGAGGGACGTTTGCGATCGACCATCTCGTTCTCGGCACGCCGAACTTTGATGGTCCACCGATTTTTCCACGCATTCACTACCAGCGTGGGATATTCCGCTCGACCCAGGCTACCGTTGTAACGGCCGAGCGCGCGGAAATAATCACCTTTTTCGATATCGAGATAGTGCCGCATAATGATGCAGCCATAGCGCAGGTTGGTACGAATATTGAAGAGGTTGTGATCTTTGCTGCCGATTTGTTTCACCCAAAACGGCATCACTTGCATAAAACCGCGGGCGCCCACTATCGACAGCGCGTACTTGCGAAAGTTACTTTCCACTTGAATCAGACCAAGCACCATTTCCGGATCAAGTCCGGCACGCATGGCTTCATAATGCGCAGTCTTGAGGAAATCGACGCGTTGGTCTTCGTCGGGAATTTTTTTCTTTAAGCGGTCGGACATTTCGCCCAACCAAATTTTTTCCTGGGATTCCGACTCAAAATAGGTGCGCGAAATCGGCGTATCGGCAACGGCTTTCTGCAATGCCGATTGCACACTATCCGATAACCGCTCTTCGCGCTGCGCACCCGCCAGCGCCAGACCGACGCTTAACGCGAGGAAGAACATTACCAGGGCGCTCGGCAACATTTTGCCGAGCGAACGCGAGCGGGGAAAATTCATAGACCTTATTTTAGCCGTTGCAATAGGCTTTGCAAGTCCAAATTATGCACTTCCATTTCGCCACGTCGTTGATATTCATACTGATTTTCCTTTAGGCCTCGCTCACTTACGACGATTCGGTGAGGAACGCCTATAAGTTCCTGATCGGCAAACATGACGCCCGGCCGCTCGTCGCGGTCGTCGAGCAGAACGTCCAGCCCCATTGCGCTGATTTCGGCATGCAGTTTATCTGCTGCCGATCGCACCTCTGCGCTTTTTTTATAGGCGATCGGGGCCAGATAAACTTGAAACGGCGCCATGGATTTCGGCCAAATAATGCCGCGTTCGTCGTAATTTTGTTCGATCGCCGCCGCGACGATGCGCGACACGCCGATACCATAACACCCCATTTCCATCGCTTGGGATTTGCCGCTTTCATCCAAAAAAGTCACGGACAAGGCTTCGGAATATTTTTTGCGCAGTTGGAAAATGTGGCCGACTTCGATGCCGCGCGCGATCTCCAGCGTGCCCTTGCCGTCCGGACTCGGATCACCGGCGATGACGTTGCGAATGTCAGCGATCAAGCCTGGCTCGGGTAGATCGCGGCCCCAATTCACGCCGGTTAAGTGATAGCCATCGTCGTTCGCGCCGCAAACGAAATCGTTCATCGCAGCGACGCTGCGATCGGCGATGAGCGTCACGTCATCGCCCAATCCGACCGGCCCCATGTAGCCGACCGCCACGCCGGCCTTCGCTTGAATTTCTTCCGCGCTGGCGAGGCGAAAATCCTGTAAGCCAGGTATCTTTCCCGCCTTCACTTCGTTGAGCACATGATCGCCGCGCAGCAACAGCATCACCAGCTTTTCGTCCGCCACGACGACAACGGATTTCACCGTTTGCGCGAGTGGAAGCGTAAGTAATTCAGCGACATCTTCACAGGTCTTTCTGCCCGGCGTGGCGACTTTAGACATAGACTGAAGAGCCGCGCCCCGCTTGCCTTCTGGCGCGATGGCTTCGGCCAATTCGACGTTCGCGGCATAGTCCGACATCGGGCAAAACACGATTGCATCTTCGCCGGAATCGGCGAGCACGTGAAACTCATGGGAACCCGTGCCCCCGATGGCGCCAGGGTCGGCCGCGACGGAACGAAACTTCAATCCGAGTCGCGTGAACACGCGCGAATAGGCGTCGTACATCGCCTGATACGTCGCCTCCAAACTCGCACTATCGGCATGAAACGAATAGGCATCTTTCATGACGAATTCGCGCGCACGCATGACGCCGAAGCGCGGCCGAATCTCATCGCGAAACTTGGTTTGAATCTGATAAAAGTTAATCGGCAATTGGCGATAACTTTTAATCTCACGCCGCACGATGTCGGAAATCACTTCCTCGTGGGTTGGGCCAAAACAAAAATCCCGATCGTGACGATCCTTAATCTTCAACATTTGTGGGCCGAATTGCGCCCAACGCCCCGATTCCTGCCACAACTCCGCCGGCTGCACCGCGGGCATCAATAACTCTATGGCGCCGCTCGCGTCCATCTCCTCGCGCACCACGTGTTCGACCTTGCGCAACACGCGCAAACCGAGTGGCATCCAACTATATAAACCCGAACCGAGCTTCTTGATGAGCCCGGCTCTTAGCATCAGTTTGTGGCTGACGAGTTCCGCTTCGGCGGGCGCTTCTTTAAGAGTGGACAGAAAAAATTGTGAGGCACGCATAGTTGAAAATTATTTTTCGGTAGATGGGAAATAACGCGAGATGCGACGATCGAGAGTGAAACTACGAGCGCATTATAAAGAATCAACGTCGCCGAGTAAAACGTGATCGCGACAGGCGATGATCTGACAGGCAATACCAGTGCGGCTCCCAAGGCATGCTACGTGGGGAGCCAATATTGATGCGGGTCTTCAGGTATGTTCGATGGGATTCGCGTGTGCTCTTCCGTCCTACGGTTTAGCGCTTTGTTGGCATCGAAAAATCCTGCGCGCCTCAACCGCCGTGTCGCTGAAATCGCTGAACACACCATCGACGCCAAGCTGATAGAACTTGAGATACTCGTTAATCGGATTGCCTCGGTAGTCGGCGGCAAGTCGATGTTGCTCATTGCGAAAAGTCCAAGCGTGGACGAGAAGTCCGGCACGATGTGCGTCGTCGATCAGCTGTGATGGTGGGAGCAAAGTTCGATTCGCTTCGTTGTACGCGGCCACGCCGCTCGCCTGGGTAGCAGAACTAACGAGCAATGATTTCCACAGACCCACACCCTCGGCGTAGGTTTTTATTTCCACCAATCCTTGCGGCGTAACGAGATCGCGAAAAGTGCGCACCTCGCCGCTCACCGTCCAATCGAAGGGCCTTGCATAGGGTGGATTGAATTCCAGCGCGCCGTCGGCGCTCACGCCGCTGGCCATAACCAGTTGCACCAACTTCACCTGCATGCGCTCGCGCAAATAACGCAAGCTGCTCGGCTCGAATGATTGAATAAACACCGGGGCGTCGCGACGATGCCACTCGGCGGCCTTAAGCGCGGCAATCAGGCGATCCTCAAGCTCGAGGCCAAGCCTGCGGTGATAAGTCGGATGCTTGGTCTCGGGATACAGGCCAATCGTTCGATTTTTCTCTTGGGATTTGCGTTTGGCGAGCTCGATAATCTCCTCGAAGGTCGGCACCTTGAACCGACCGTTCAGCGATTGATCGCGCTCCGCAAACTGCTGCACGGCGCCGAGGGTTTTAATTTCGGCGAGCGTAAAATCACTGGCGAAAAACCCCTCCTCGTCCATGCCGTCGATATTGACTTCGCGCTTACGATCGGCGAATGCAGAACATCCGGCAACGTTGGTGGTCGCGATCAGATTCGGTTCATGGCGTGCAATGAGATGGCCGTCTTTGGTTGCCACCAAATCCGGTTCGATGTAGTCCGCACCTTGTTCGATCGCCAACGCGTAGGCTTCTAGCGTGTGATCCGGCACATACCCGCTCGCGCCGCGATGGGCAATGACAAGCGGAAGCGCAGTCTGCGATTTCATCGTTGCGCACCCTGCGCTAAGCACGGCGCCGGCAATCGAGCAAAACACCGCTAGCCGCGGCCCATCCACTCAAAACAGTCGCGCTTGGGTACGCTGCCGCAGCGCCAATCCGCTCATGACAAGCCCGCAAAATAAACGTTGTCGTCGAATAAACTCAATTGCCTTCGTTCCGAACGGGCTACGAACTCCACCGCGCGCTTGGCTTCGGCCAGTGTCGCGGCGACGGCGGTTTTCGTATAGGCCTGCCACGCATATTTTTTGCCATCGACGTCGGCCGGCTGAAGCCACACCCGGCCCAACTTGCGCGTGCCCAGCCAATAAACATGACTCTTATAACCGCGCTCCCACTGCGGCACGCTGGCACGCGCGACGTGTTTGCGTCCCTTTTTTGCGGCAGATGTTTTCCCCATCGCGCGATCTGCTAACGTTATTCGAGGCGCTTGAACACCAAGGTCATCACTTTGGTTTTCCCGTCCGGCGGCCCTTTGATCGGCGGCGTCTTGACATTCATCGTCTCGCCCTCGACGACAACATAACGAAATTGCTCGGTACCCACCCAATTCTGAAATGTCGCCACCTCGACGTGATGCATGATGCCCTCGGCGGTGATGTCATAGGTGCCGGAATAGGCGATCGCCGTGGAAAAAGCCTGTGCTCGCTCGTCGGCCGGCGTGCTGAAGCGGTCGCCGCTTAACGGCTTGCGGCCATCGGCGGAAAGATTAACCGACATGCGCCCGCCGGCGGTGTAAATCAAATAACCGTTAGGCCGCTCGCCGAACACATGGGTGATCTTGCCCGATTCCGCGTCTTCCGCGACCCAGGACAACAGCCGCCAGGCGCCAATCACCGACTTATCCGCCGCAAATCCCTGGAGTGGCAGGAAAAGGGAATATACCAGCGCAAGAGTTACACAAATTTTTTGATAGGGGTTCACATTCATTTGGGCAGTCCAGGAAAATTGAAGACTGTAGTTTAGCCGATCCGCTGCCGAGAAAAAATCGAATTTTTATCCGCCGGTGCTGTAATCACCACCCGCCCTCAGCCTGAGAATGCAGACCACAATCGCGACATTTCCGCCAATAGAATCACTGCCCAAACGAGAATGCTGATTCCAACGCCGGCGGCGGCGACATCCTTGATAATTTTGATTTTGTCATTGTGCTTAGATTCGACAAAGTCACATACTGCTTCGATGGCGGTATTTAGTATTTCCGCAGTCAGTACGAGTCCAGTGGCGAGCAGAATAAGAAGCGCATCCACCCATTGGCGAAGCACAAAAGCCAAAGCCATCACTACTACGGATAGTATGACTTTGTAACCTACGCTGAAGTCTTGCAGCACCGCATATCTTAGTCCGGAAACCACGGTTCGCAGCTTGCGTAGCGGGTGGTAGCCGGGCTGGCCAATACCAAGAAATTTATTGCGCATATTGGATTACCTTCATCCCCTGAGAAACGTCAGCTTGGCGAGTCCAAAAACCCACAATCCGGCAGCAAGCGTGCCGGCCAGAACATCGGACGGATAATGTACTTGAAGGTAAATTCGCGACGTCGCAACCAGAAGTACGCAAAGCGCTCCAATGGGTATGAGCCATTTTAGCCAGCCAATCGCTAACCGACTGACAACGATAAGGCTTGCTAACACCACGGCGACAATCTGGGCCGAATGCGCGCTCGGAAACGACAAATCCCACGGCATTGCAATGACCGCGTTGATATCCGCGGGACGTGGCCGCGCAGCGACGAGTTTACTCACATGTACAATCACAATCGTACCGACCAGTGCCAGACCGAGAAACAGCCCCTCGCGGATTCGCCGCCGATAGGCAAGCAGCGACATACTTGCAACCACTGCCGGCACAAGCACCGCAATCGATCCCAACCAAGTCACGGCGCGAAACAACGAGTCAAATGTTTCGTTGCGCCGTTGTGCAAACCAGTCCAGCAACGTTGCATCCAGATTAGTGACGGTACAATTTGGCGCGTAACAAACGAGCCATGCGCCCAATCCCAGGATAGCAATGCTGCCGACCCAGCAAACTGTCACCAATACACCCGTGCCAAGAGAAAACACGCTAGTAACCTCGGACTCGACTAGAAATAACGGACCAGATCAAAACCAACTCGGTTCTCAAATTGCTTCTGACGCGCAAAGTCCGTCAAGGCGCGCTCGGCGAAGGCGTCGAGCTCCCACTGCTGTCGTTGCCCGATTACAAAACCAAGGGTTCCTCTAACGCTCGCGGCGAGTTTTTTACGTTCGAAATTCCAACTCATCCCGGTTGCCAATGTACATGACCAACTGGCCGGAAGTAGGACCGTCATGCTCGGTTCAAAGGTAGGGCGATTTACTCTGGGCGTGCCAAGCGCGCGATCCACGGAACGAGCATAGATGAGTTGCCCGCTGATGACAAACGTATCAGAACGCGCATGGGAAAAAGCATACTGCGGCATGAGTAATGTCGCGTTGTCGCTCAATCGGCGGTCTTGCGCGGTCTGCCACTGGATGTTGAGACCGAGGTTCTGGCGCAAATCCGGGGTGCGGCTAACGGCCCAATTGAGCCGCGTAGCAATGTCAGAAACACCCTGAACCGCAGCGCCATTAGTTTCTTGTAGCCGTTCGTAAGGCAGCTCGACCTGCCAGGAGTAGCGCGCGTCTGCTCCGAATGGCTGCAACATCCGCAACCGAACCCGGTTTAGCGCCTTCCCATCTTCTAAGTCTTGCCAGTCGTAGGAAAGAAATATTCTACGTTTTGCATATACCGGGTTTTCTCCGCTCACATCAATACGCGGAT
Organism: Burkholderiales bacterium; assembly: GCA_046598945.1. Taxonomy (GTDB): domain Bacteria; phylum Pseudomonadota; class Gammaproteobacteria; order Burkholderiales; family JALYOK01; genus JALYOK01. Next base: position 41,774 of record JBKJHT010000187.1, read on the forward strand.
CTTCTAACGTACTGGTGCTTGGGCTGGCGTGCGGCTGCCCATATGCGGGATAAAGCCATACCGAAAGCGTTATGCTCAATACGGCGTTGCTGGTTCGAAGCCAATGCTGCGCCATGCTTAGGGGAGTGCGGCAACGTGCTTGGGTTTCGTTGCGAGACTGGCAAAAATGGAGATCGCAAGGATCGTGATGACACCGCCGAGCATCCACGGAATCGGAACCTTGTAAAAGTCCATGATCAGCATTTTCACGCCGACTAACGTAACAATGGTCGCCAAACCGTAGCCGAGCAAGTGAAAACGATCCGCCATATCAACCAGCAAAAAATACATTGCGCGCAATCCAAGAATGGCGAATGTGTTAGCGGTAAAAACGATGAATGGATCCTTGGTGACGGCGAAGATGGCGGGAATGCTATCGACCGCGAAGATCAAATCGCTTACCTCTACCAACACAAGCACCAGTAAAAGCGGCGTCGCATAGCGAAGGCCATCCTTCATCACCGTGAACTTTTCACCATGCAACGTTTCAGTAATTCTCACATGACTGCGCACCCAGTTTAGAACTAGATTCTTAGATAGATCCATTTTTTGGTTGGCGACTAAAAACATTTTGATTCCGGTAAAAACCAAGAACACCCCGAACACGTAAAAAATCCACGTGAACTGCTGGATCATAATTGCCCCGAGATAAATCAGGCCGGCGCGCATTACGATGGCCCCGACCACGCCCCACAACAAGACGCGTTTTTGATATTCGGGCGGGATAGAGAAATAAGCAAAGATCGTGATCCAGATAAACACGTTCTCAATCGCCAGCCCCTTCTCGATCAGATAGCCGGTAAAGTATTCAAGCGTTCTCTGTTTCGCAAATTCGGGGCCATGCAGACCCTCTAAATGCCACCATAGCCAGGCGCCGAATGCCAGGGCGGCCAGAAACCACGCTACTGACCAACTCGCAGCCTCCTTAACCGACACGCGGTGGCTACCCTGCGCCCTTAACACCCAAAAATCGATCAGCAGCAATACGACGACCAGGATTGAGAATCCCAGGTAGAGCGTCGGCGAACCCGTGTGAGCAATCTCGTTCATAGACTATTCCCGAATGGTATCCAAATCAAAACTGCCCAAGCATTTTCTGGCATCGTCTATTACGAACGCCCGCCAAGCAATTTCCGACTTCTTTGAAAGAGACTCACAATCACGACGATTGCAAGCGAGACAAGCGCCCAAACACTGATCACAACGAAGACGCCAATATCTCGAAACAGATCCAGCCCCCACACCAGCCAACCGGTCACGTCCGGATGCTTGGATACAAGGTCGGCGTTCTGGGTCATCCACTCGGCAGATACATTGAGAAGCGCGTAACTGCCGATGCTTAATAAACTCCAAATCGCAATCACGAATATGGCAATCGTCCAGGTTAGCTTATTCAATGGTCATCCATTCGTCGTTAAGCGTTTCATGTCAGTGGATAAAACGACCCAATCAAAAAAACAAAAAAACTTACTACAAAAAATGCGGCGCCGAACACCTCAGATCAAGCCCAGAGTTTACGCGGGCTATGACTAACTCTTGACACCGGAAGTTCGCACGCCACACAAAATGTTTTCAACGAATTCTTTTGCCTGGCGACCGCGACGGTTACGCGTTTAAGTTTAGCCAAGGTTTGCATCTGCAACTTTGGCTTTTGAATTATCCATACCTCGCGTTTCGGATTGGGTAACGATTGGGCGACCTTACCGCCGAGACGCTTGAACAACGATTTAGCAACTGACTCCTTCACTTTAAACCTCCATTAAGTTGATTGCGGATTGCGTTAAACACCTAATCACACTTTGCCAGTCTTTAACGCGGCGATGCGAGCATCCAACGGCGGATGCGAGCTAAACAATTGCATCAGGCCGCGCGCATGTTGGCGCCATGCGGCGCATGCGGCGAACCGCGCCTGGCGCCGCATTCCTGCGGTTATCGACGTTGTCCGCACTGCCGGCACCATGAAAGCCAGCAGTGGCTGGAGACCCAATTGCAGCGCCAGGTTCCGGGGAAGTATTTCCTCATCACCTTCACCTTGCCAGAGCAGCTCAGAGAGCGGGCCTGGCAGCACCAGCGGTGGCTGGCCTACGGGGTAGCCTAGGGCCAGGGCCGCACGCTGTATGGCCTGTTGTTTGAATGCGCCTGGCAGACGCTAGACACCTTCAGCCGCAACCACAAACAGCGCCCGGGCAGAGCCGGCGCGGTGGCGGTCTTACACACCCACTCGCGCCGCTTGGATTACCCCCCACATGTGCATCGGGTCAGGCCAGCGGGCGCGCCGGATGCCGACAAACGCCTGTGGCGCACCAAACGAAGCCAGAAGAAAGGCACGCACTACTTGTTCAACCACAAAGCGCTGGCCAAAGTGTTCAGGGCCAAACTGCTGGACGCCATCGGCGCTGAAGGTTTGGCGCTGCCGTGCGCCGTGCCCGAGCAATGGGTAGTGGATTGCAAGCATGTCGGCGCCGGTGAGAAAGCCCTGGTGTATCTGGGGCGCTATCTGTACCGCGGTGTCATTCAAGAAAAAGACATCTTACGCTGCGACAACGGGCAGGTGAGCTTTCGATACCGGGACGCCAAGACCGGAAAAACGAGGATGCGCACCGTCAGCGGCGCCACCTTCTTGTGGCTGCTGATGCAGCATGTGTTGCCCAGGGGCTTTCGCCGCGCCCGCAACTTTGGATTTCCGCACCCCAACGGCAAACGGCTGATCGCGTTGTTGCAATGGGTGTTGAAGATCATCCCCACAGCGCTCACCGCCGGAGTCAAGCCGCGGGCGCCATTGCGCTGCCCAAGCTGCGGCCAGCCCATGCGGATTGTGCGAACGCGTATCGCGCCAC
>JBKJHT010000228.1:0-25120 GCA_046598945.1 Burkholderiales bacterium
CGGTATGTCGTCAACGAGATCGGCGTTTCAAGTATTACCGTTGCCGAACTTGCATTCGGTGTGGCGAAGGGGCGATCCGCCCGCAATCGATCTGCGCTCGAAACGTTCTTGTTGCCCCTGAGCATTGCGCCGTTCGATATCACAGCCGCGTTTGCCTATGGCGACCTGCGCGCGGAGCTCGCGCGCCGAGGCACGCCGATTGGGCCGCTCGATATGCAAATTGCCGCCCACGCGCTGTGTCTGGGTGTAACGCTGGTGACTAACAACGAGCGAGAATTTGGAAAAGTACCTGGGCTCACGGTCCAGAATTGGACGTAGCCGAGCACACGAACGGCAGATTTGTTTCCTAACACCGTTTAGAACTCGTCATTCCCGCCCCGAGGCCTCTCGGCGCCAGGTCTCAATACTGTTCGGTTGGCTGTTCGGGCTGAGCTTATCGAAGAACTCGTACGGAAAAGCGTAGCGCCCAACGTGGCCTTGGGTCATTCCGCCGTATGTAGTACACAAATGAACTCCGAAAAGTCTTGTCCCCGAGCAACCGCTCATTTCGAACTGGAGAATATCACCCCCGCCAGGGGAGGCAACTTAATAAGCATTGAATTCGGCTGATCCATCCACGGCTGTTCGTCGGTCGCGACGCCCTCGCCGTTATTAACATTGGAACCCGAATAGAAAATGGAATCGCTGTTGAGCAACTCACGATACATGCCGGCTTTCGGCACGCCGATGCGGTAGTTCTCGCGTGGCACCGGTGTGAAATTGAGTGCGACGACGACGAACGCACCGTTCCGGCCGCGACGTATAAAACTGATGACGGACTGATCGGCGTCGTGGCAGTCGATCCACTGAAATCCCTCTACGGTGAAATCGAGTTCGTGTAGAGCGCGATGGTCTATGTAGAGGCGATTGAGATCCTTGGCGAGTTGCTTTACGCCGCGTTGGAAATTGTATTCCAATAGATTCCAATCCAATTCTCGTTTCTCGGACCACTCCCGGCCCTGGCCGATTTCGTTGCCCATGAAGTTGAGTTTTTTTCCGGGGGCGGTTGCCTGATAGGTCAATAACAATCGCAAGTTGGCGAACTTTTGCCACGCATCGCCGGGCATTTTGTCCAACAACGAACCCTTGCCGTGTACCACTTCGTCATGGGACAAAGGCAGGGCGAAATTTTCGCTGTAGGCGTAGAGCTGGCCGAAGGTGAGTTCGTGCTGATGGAAGCGGCGGTAGATCGGCGCGCGCGAAAAGTAACGCAGCGTGTCGTTCATCCAGCCCATATTCCATTTCATCGAGAAGCCCAAGCCGCCGAGATAAGTGGGCCGCGATACGGAAGGCCAGGCGGTGGATTCCTCCGCAAAGGTCAATGCGCCGGGAAACTGGTCGTGCACCATGACGTTGAGTTCGCGCAAGAAAGCGATGGCGTCCAAGTTTTCCCGGCCGCCGAATTTGTTCGGCAGCCACTCGCCGGCTTTGCGCGAGTAGTCCAGATAAAGCATCGACGCGACGGCATCGACGCGCAGGCCATCGAGGTGAAATTCCGCTAGCCAATAATGGGCGCTGGAGAGCAAGAAGCTGCAAACTTCACTGCGGCCGTAATTGAAAATATGCGTGCCCCAATCCTGATGAAAGCCTAAGCGCGGATCTTCGTGTTCGTAAAGTGCCGTGCCGTCGAAACGTGCCAGGGCGAAATCGTCGGTCGGAAAGTGCGCGGGAACCCAATCGAGGATCACGCCGATGTTCGCTTGATGGCAGGTATCGACGAAGAAACGCAAGTCGTCGGCCGTACCGTAGCGGCTGGTGGCGGCGAAATAGCCGGTGGTCTGATAGCCCCAAGATTCATCGAGGGGATGTTCGGAAATGGGTAGCAACTCGATATGGGTGTAGCCCATTTCTTGCGCGTAGGGAATAAGGTGCGTCGCCAGATCGCGATAGGTATAGTTGCGGCCATCATAATGTTTGCGCCACGAGCCAACATGGACTTCGTAAATATTCAGCGGCGCGTGCAGCCAATCCCAGGCGGCGCGTTGCTTAAACCACGCGCCGTCTTGCCAGCCGTAGGGTTTTTGCGCCACCACTCGCGTTGCCGTACTCGGTCGCATTTCGAAACTGTTTCCGTATGGATCGCTCTTCACGAAAATCTGCCCGCTGCGCCGATTGCGTATCTCGAATTTATACAGTTCGCCGGGCGCGAGGCCGGGGATGAATAGTTCCCATACGCCGCTGGCGCCATGAGTGCGCATAGCGTGGACACGGCCATCCCAGCGGTTGAACGCGCCGACCACGCTGACCCGCCCGGCATTCGGCGCCCACACGGTAAAGCGTACACCGTCGACGCCGTCGATCGATCGCACGTGGGCGCCAAGGCTGCGATAGGCTTGATGCAGTTTGCCCGCGTTGAAGAGATAAAGGTCATCTTGCGTCAGCGTCGCGGGGAACGAGTAGGGATCGTGGAACTGGATCTTCACGCCGTCTTCCAACGCGACCAAGACGCGCTCCTTCGCCGGCGGAAATTCTCCGTGCCATTCGAAAATGCCTGCGGCGTGGATGCGCTGTAACGGACGATCTTCGCTGCCGACCCGCAGCGATATGGTGGTCGCAAACGGACGAAACACGCGCAAGACAGGGCGTCCATTTTCCTCGTGCGGGCCTAATAGCGCATGGGGATCGTGGCTGCGAGCGGTCAAGATCGGTTCGAAATCCTTGTGCGTCTTATTGGCCAAGTTGGTTTCCATGGGCGTCATTTTCTGGGGCTAATGTCGTTATAATACCCACAGAAAGCGGAGCCGTCCGAAATTTGCGCCGCTGCGACAATTCATTCCCGCGCGGAGCACCAAATGGAATACGCCGAACCCGGCAAAACCACGGAACAACATTCGGGCCGCTACGTCAGCCTGCTTACTAAAAATACGTTCGCGATGATTCTCGCCGGAGGACGCGGCAGTCGGCTCGGTCCGTTGACCGATTGGCGCGCCAAGCCTGCTGTGCCGTTCGGGGGCAAATTTCGCATCATCGATTTTCCGCTTTCCAATTGCATCAACTCCGGCGTCCGCCGCATCGGCGTGGCGACGCAGTACAAAGCGCATAGTTTGTTACAGCACTTGCAGCGCGGCTGGAGTTTCCTGGCGGGCCAGTTCAAGGAGAGCATCGAATTGTTGCCGGCACAGCAGCGCCAGGGCGAAAGCTGGTACAAAGGCACGGCGGACGCCGTGTTTCAGAATCTCGACATCATCCGCGACTACGGGCCGGAATTCATTTTGATTCTTGCCGGGGATCATATCTACAAAATGGATTACGGCAAAATGATCGCCCAGCATGTTCAACTTCAAGCAGATATGACGGTCGCGTGTTTGGATGTGCCGCTCGCCGACGCCAAGGCGTTCGGTGTCATGGCGGTGAATGCCGAGCATCGCGTGATTGAATTCGCCGAAAAGCCAAGCGATCCGCCGCATATCCCCGGTGATCCGACGCGCGCGTTGGCGAGCATGGGAATTTATGTGTTCAACGCAGCGTTCCTCTACGAGCAACTCAAGCGCGATGCGGACGAACCGAAATCGAGTCACGATTTTGGCAAAGACATTATTCCCTACCTGGTGCATCGTTATCGTGTTTACGCCCATCGCTTCAATGATAGTTGCGTCTCCTCCGAGGGCAACCAAGCTCCCTATTGGCGCGATGTCGGAACGATCGATTCTTATTGGGAAGCGAATATGGAACTCTGCCGCGTCACACCGGATCTGAATATGTACGACAGTGAATGGCCGATCTGGACTTATCAAGAACAATTGCCGCCGGCGAAGTTTGTGTTCGACGACGAGGCACGACGGGGTATGGCAGTGGATTCGCTGGTGTCCGGCGGTTGTATCATCAGCGGTGCATCGATTCGCCGTTCGTTGTTATTTTCCGACGTGCGCGTGAGCAGTCATAGCATGATCGAAGACTCGGTTATCCTGCCGGACGTGCACATCGGCGAGCATGTGCGCTTACGTAAAGTCGTGGTCGATAAACGCGCGCGCGTTCCCGATGGCTTGGAGGTCGGTTACGATCAGCGAAAGGACAAGCAACGTTTTCACGTGACCGACAATGGCGTGACCTTGGTTACCGCCGAGATGCTTGGGCAAGAGGTGCACCACGTTCGTTGACTCTAGGCATTGCTCTGAGAGGCAATGGCCCGAGGCCACCCCGTATTGGGGCGGCTCTCGAAGCATATTGCAAGAACATTTCCTCCCCTTCAAGGGAACGGAATCACAATCTCACACCAACGAAAATTGTTCTCGATTTAGGTTTTTACTATTTCAATTTTTATCTCATGACTGAACCCAAGCGTCTCGATTTGATCCTTTGCTGGCACATGCATCAGCCCGATTATCGCGACCATACCAGCGGCGAATTCGCGTTGCCGTGGACGTATTTGCACGCTATTAAGGATTACACCGACATGGCGTGGTACCTCGAGCACATTTCCGCCGCCAAGGTGGTATTTAATTTTGTGCCGATCCTGCTCGATCAGCTTGAAGACTATGCAGATCAATTCGCGACCGAGAATTTCCGCGATCCGCTGTTGCGCTGTTTTGACATGGCTGACCTTGCCGCCTTGACGATGACGGATAAGGTGTTGCTCATCGAAAGTTGTTTTCGCTGTAACCAAGCGACTATGATCGATGCGTACCCGGAATACCGGCAACTGCAACTCACTGCGGAGCAATTGGCGGGCGACGATGATGCGAATCTCATTTATTTATCGCCACAGTACTTCGCCGATTTGCTGATGTGGTACCACTTGACCTGGCTGGGCGAAACCGTGCGCCGTCAGGACGCGCGAATCCCCCTGTGGCTCACACAGGGTAAAGGTTTTTCCCTGGATGATCGCCGCGCCTTACTCGAAATCCTCGGCAAGTTGATCGCGAATCTTATTCCGCGTTACCGTGCACTGCAGGACGCCGGACGTATCGAATTATCGACCACGCCGCATTACCATCCCATTGCGCCGCTGTTGCTGGATTTCGCCAGCGCCCGCGATAGTTGGCTCGATGTCAATTTACCGAACTGCGAAAATTATCCCGGCGGCGCTGCGCGGCTGCGCTTTCATGTGGATTCGGCGCGTGCCAGCCACAGTGCTAGATTTGGCGCGGCTGCGCAAGGCATATGGCCGGCGGAGGGCGGCTTGTCTTATTCCGCAGCCGGCATATTTGCGCGCGCCGGATACCATTGGACCGCCAGCGGCGAGGCCGTGCTACGCCATAGCCTGCGTGCCACGGGGGGTGATCCGGGTGATCGGGAGCGCTACCTCTATCGGCCCTATCGTATCCGCACGAATGAGGGCGCGATCGTCGGGTTCTTTCGCGACGATCGGCTGTCCGACAAGATCGGTTTCGAGTACGCTAAGTGGCTAGGTAAAGATGCCGCAATGGACTTTATCCGCGAACTGGAAGGCATCGCCGATCGCGCAGCGGATGGGGAAACGCCGGTCGTGAGTATCATCATGGACGGCGAAAATGCCTGGGAATATTATCCGTATAATGGATATTATTTTCTATCGGAACTCTACGCCATGCTCGCCGCGCACCCACGCATTCGCTTGACTACCTTCAGCGAAGCCGCGCGCAGCGCCGCGCTAACGGAACTCGCGCATGTAACGGCGGGAAGTTGGGTTTACGGAACATTTTCCACCTGGATTGGCGATGCGGCGAAGAATCGCGCCTGGGAATTGCTGTGTGACGCGAAGCAAGCCTACGATCGCCAACTGGCCACCGGAACATTGTCCGGCGCGCAGTGCGCCGCGGCGGAGCGGCAACTGGCGAGTTGCGAAGCCTCCGATTGGTTTTGGTGGCCGGGCGACTACAATCCGAGTGAAAGCGTGAAAAGTTTCGACCAACTTTATCGGCACAATCTAACCAATCTTTATCGTTTACTGCAACTCCCGATACCCGATATTTTGCAGCAAACACTTAGCTGGGGCGTGGCACATTCCGATTCATCCGGCGCGATGCGGCGGGTTTCCTAAAAAAGCAAAAATGCAGCCCACGATTAAACTTCTTCTCGGTGTCCACGCCCATCAACCGGTGGGTAATTTCCCCGAGGTGATTCACGACGCCCATGCGCGTTGCTACCGGCCCTTCATTCACACGCTGTACGACTATCCGCAGTTTCGCTTTGCCGTGCATTTCAGCGGCTGGTTGCTGGAATTTCTGTTTGAATATCATCCGAACGATATGGAAATGCTGCGCGAAATGGTGCAGCGTGGACAAGTGGAAATCTTCGGTGGCGGCGATACCGAACCGGTTCTCGCGGCGATTCCCCACCGTGATCGCGTCGGGCAAATCGTCACCTTGAGCAATCGCTTGGAACGGCAACTCGCGCAGCGTCCCAGCGGTGCTTGGTTGACGGAACGCGTCTGGGAAAGTACCGTTGTGCCGGCGCTGGCCGATGCCGGCATCCGCTACGTCACCGTGGACGACTATCATTTTCTTTGCACTGGGCGCACGCCAGGCGAACTCAATGGCTACTACACTACCGAGGAAGACGGCCGCCAGATCGCGTTGTTCCCCATTTCGGAGCAATTGCGCTATCGCATTCCCTTTGCACCGGCGGACGACGTGGTGCGCTACATCGAATCCCTGGCGGATGCGAGCGGCCAGGCCGCCGCGATTTATTTCGACGATATCGAGAAACTCGGCATCTGGCCCGACACCTTTGACTGGGTTTACACGCGGGGATGGCTAAAACAGTTTATCGGGGGCGTGCTTAACTCCAGCAGCATTCGCACCGCACACTTCGCTGACTATCATCGTGACACACCCACTCGCGGCATCACCTATTTACCGACCACATCGTACATCGAAATGAATGAATGGTCGCTGCCGGCGCCGGCGGCAAATCTGTACGCCGATCTGGTGACCGAGCGCAAACTGAACAATCGCTACGAAGAAAATAAGGCGTTTATTCGTGGTGGAATTTGGAAGAATTTTTTCAGCCGCTATCCAGAATCCAATTGGATGCACAAGCGCATGTTGCGGTTATCGGAACGACTGGCGCAGCTGCCGTCGGAATTGGCGACGCCGCGCATGCGCATTCTGCTGTACCAGGCGCAGGCGAACGACGCTTATTGGCACGGCCTGTTCGGCGGGCTGTATTTGCCCCATTTGCGGCGCGCGATCTACGGCGCGATGATCGAGCTTGAAGCTCATCTGGATCGCTCGGCGGCGCGTCCCGAGCGCTATCAAGAGGACTTGGACAGCGATGGCCACATGGAGCTATTCCTGCATAACGATACGGTGCAAGCGGTGGTTCACCTCGACGGCACGGCGACGGTGCGGGAGTTCGACAGTTATGCGCTAAACCACAATTTCGTCGATACGTTGCGGCGCCAGGCGGAACACTATCGACGCAAAATTCAAGCGGGTGAAGCCGGCGCCGCCAGCGGAGGCGGCATCGCATCGGCCCACGACCGGGTCAGCTTTAAGTCGTTGATCGTGCCGTCGGATCTGGCGATCGATCAAGACGGAAAAGCGCTGTTTCACGAAAAACTTTACCCAAGCCACGTCGGCTACGAAACCCTCAATCCACAGTATGTCCTGGTATCGGAAGGCAATCGTAATTTGATCTTTACCGCCCAGACCTATGGCGGAACGTTGTACAAAGAATTGCAACTCGGCAAGAATGGTTTGGGCGTTGGCTACTCGTTCGATCGCGCCATGCGCGGTATTCTGGAGATCGAAATGAATATTTCGATGCCCAGTTGCGATGGGCCAGCCGGGCGTTACTGGTTTAAGGGGGAGTGTCCCGGCGGGTTTGGCCAATTGCAAAACTTTATCGACCTCACGGAACTCACGTTGGAAGACGATGTGCTCGGTGGCTCGATCCGGCTCAGTTCAAGTCTGCCGCTGACGGTGACCGCGCGGCCGTTTTTCACGGTGTCGCAGTCCGAAGCTGGCTTTGAGAAAATCATGCAGGCGGTAACGCTCGTCAGTCACTTTGTGTTTTCCGGCGCGGAAGATTCGTTGCAGCTTCACCTAGAGATTTTTCCGCGCCAGTAATCTCAGCGGCGCGGCGCTTGTCATGCTCGGCAATCGCCCAAGCTACATGCTCGCGAACTAACTCAGAGCGATCGTCACGGCGTGCTTGCAGCGCCGCCATGACAGTCGCGGTAGAGGGCGCATTGCCCAGACCCACGGCGAGATTGCGCAACCAGCGCTCGTAACCGATGCGATGTATCGCGCTACCCGCCAGGCGCGCCGCGAATTCGTGTTCGCTCCAGGCGAACAATGTCACCAAATCGCTGCTGTCCAGCCCATTGCGCACATGGAAATCCGTATCGTCGGTTTTCTTCGCGAACTTATTCCACGGGCACGCCAGTTGGCAATCGTCGCAACCGTACACCCGATTACCCATTGGCGCGCGAAACTCAACCGGAATGCTGCCGCGATGCTCGATGGTGAGATAGGAAATGCAACGACGCGCATCGAGCACGTAAGGAGCAACAATGGCGCGCGTCGGGCAGATGTCGATACACGCTTGGCAGGAACCGCAATGATCGCTGACAGGTCGATCGATCGGTAGTGGCAGGTCGGTAAAAATTTCGCCGAGAAAAAACAACGAGCCGCCGCGCCGATCCAGCAGCAAGGTATGTTTGCCGCGCCAACCCAACCCCGCGTTGACCGCCAATTCCACTTCTAGCACCGGGGCGCTGTCAGTGAATACGCGATGCTGAAACTCGCCGATGGCGGTTTCTATTTTTTCCGCCAGGCGTTTCAGTTTTCCGCGCAGAATTTTGTGATAGTCGCGGCCCAGAGCGTAGCGCGCAATAAAGGCGCGCTCGTGATCCGCCAACACGGCATCACTGTCGCAGACTTCGTCGACGGAATAATCATGGCGCACGGAAATGACCCGTAGCGTTCCCGGCACTAAGTCCGCCGGACGCGCACGCTTGACGCCGTGGCGCGCCATGTAGTCCATGGTGCCGTGATAGTTTTGTTCGAGCCAGCGCAACAGCTTTTCTTCGGCCTCGTGCAAATCGACATCGGCGATGCCGATAGCGGAAAAGCCCAGTTCCACACCCCAGGTTTTGATGTCCTGAGCGAGTTGATCAAGGGAAAGTGATGAATCGAAAATACTCATTGCGACATCATAAACGAACCCTGCCCTGCACAGGACTTGACGTTCAATAGGTTCGTCATTGGGCTGGGAGGCAATGGCCCAAGGCCACCCCGTCCCAGCGCAGCGCTCCAGCCATTGGCTAGCCTATTGAAACGCGCCCACGTACATGTAAATGAGGTGAAAATACAACACGCTCGCGTTCGATCGCAAAAACCAAGCACGCCATCGCTATAATCAGGCCCATGACATTTGCCTATTTAGCAGATGAACAAGCCACGCTAAAACTCGGCGCCCACCTCGCCGGATTTTTACGGCCCGGCTTGACGATTTTTCTCGTCGGCGATCTCGGTGCGGGAAAGACGACATTCGTGCGCGGCCTATTGCGCGGCCTCGGTTTTGAAGGGCGCGTGAAGAGCCCCACTTACACGCTGGTTGAAAGTTATTCGGTTTCGAGTTTATACTTGTATCATTTTGATTTATATAGATTCAAACATGAGCAGGAATGGCTGGATGCAGGCTTCAACGAACTGTTCAACGCGCCGAATATTTGCCTGGTCGAATGGCCGGAACGGGCCATGACTTTGCTGCCGCGAGCGGACGTTGAAATCAGTTTGACGCACCAGGATGACGGTCGGCGCGCGAGTATCGTTTCGACTGAAATCGACATGGAAAAGTTTTGGCGCTCATGGGCGGAGGTAACGCCTTAATGGCATATTACTATTTGTCACGTTCCACTTCGGAATCGTGTGTGTCCCTCACCCTTAATCCCTCCCCCGGAGGGATAGGGGACTACTCCTTTGTCCCTCCGGGAGAGCGGGGAGGGGGTAGCCCTCGCCCTAGGCCACCCGGTAGGCTACCCACCGGCCCAGGGCCAAGAGGGCGCGATGCGTCAAACATGAAGGCTAAATTTTTCGCCCGCGTCATTCTGTTGTGTTGCAGCCTCGTGGCAAGCGTGGCGTTCGCCGGCCCGAAAGTCGCGTCGGTACGCATTTGGCCCGCGCCCGATTACACCCGTGTCACGCTCGAATCCAAGCAAGCGCTTAAGTTCAATTCCTTCACGCTGAAGAATCCTGATCGCCTGGTGCTCGATGTGGATGCGGATTTTGACAGCACACTGGAAAGCCTGTCGGGCAAAGTAGTAATGGACGATCCCTACATCAAGCTGGTGCGCGTCGGCCGCTTTAAGGCAAACACAGTGCGACTAGTGCTCGATCTCAAAGGCGAGGTCAAGCCGAACGTGTTCCTGCTCCCCCCGGTGGCTGAATACGACTATCGCTTGGTCATCGACATCAATCCTGTCGCGGCGCCGGATCCGTTACTGCTGGTGCTCGGCAAGGACGGCTTGCCGGGAGAACCTGCGCCGCCGAAAGAACTCGACACGCAAGCCAAAGATTGGGCGCCGCCGGAACCTGCCCCGGATGTTCCCGCAAAGAACGAAAACCACGAGAGGCCGGAAGGAAAAAATAAACCGTCCGCGGCTAAAGCAAAACCGCTGATCGACCGCCTTGTCACCATCGTCATCGATGCCGGCCACGGCGGCGAAGACCCCGGTGCGCGCGGCGCGAATGGCAGCCTGGAAAAAGACGTTACCTTGGCGATCGCGCAATTGCTGAAAGATAAAATTGATCGTGAGCCGAATATGCGCGCCGTCTTGACGCGCGAGGGCGACTACTTTATCCCACTTGGTCAGCGCGTCGATAAAGCGCGCCGCGTTCAGGCAGACTTGTTTGTGTCGATTCACGCCGATGCGTTCATTCGCCCGAACGCGCGCGGCTCGTCCGTGTTCGCTTTGTCCGAGCGCGGCGCGACATCGACCCAGGCGCGCTGGCTGGCGAAGCAAGAAAACGCGGCGGATCTGATCGGCGGCGTGAATTTGAAGCAGAAAGATCCCTACCTCGCGCGTACCTTGCTGGATCTGTCGCAAACGGCGACGATCAACGATAGCCTGCGCCTCGGCCGGGCGGTGCTGGGCGAAATCGGCGAGATCAATCGTTTGCACCGTGGCGATGTGGAGCAAGCGGGCTTCGCGGTGTTGAAAGCGCCCGACATCCCGTCGATCCTGGTGGAAACGGCGTTCATCAGTAACCCGGAAGAGGAGAGCCGCCTCAACGATCCGGCCTACCAGTCTAAGCTTGCCGACTCGATCCTCAGCGGTATTAAACACTATCTCGCGAAGAATCCCGCGCTGGCGAAATCCAAACTCGCTGCCAATTAGTTTTTCGTACATTCATTGAAAACCGAGTGGACTGATCCGCGTCAACCGGTAGTTGACGCGCTGCGTCTGTTCGCGCCGGGTTATCGCGATATTCAGATAACCGAAGCCAATAATTTGGCGGCCGACGGACTCTGCGTCGATTTGAAATTTTTTTATAATCCCCGTGAAGTTAATAACTTACGCCATGCTGGCCGATGCCGATTGGTTACCTTTAAGGTCGCTTACGGCCTGAAAAATTTTCGGCACGATTCCTGCTCAATTTCAACAAATCTTAGCCACTGGCACATACCCTTAGCTTCCAATGAACAAAAACAGCCAGCCGACTGCGAACGATCAAGATTGTTCCGCAAACATGAGTCCACACCCGGTATATTAACTGCCGGACGGCATACGATTCGGCGAGCCGTCGCCACTGAGTTACTCGATGTCGAGACCCATCGAACCAATCGGTCGTTGTTCGCTAATTTTATCGGCGCGAGTGGACTTTTTAACCGGATGTTACAACCGCAGCCACCTGATGCGCCGCTTGATGGAGGAGGGCGCTCGCGCAGAACCTCTCGATCACCCATTTTCCTTCGTGTTGATTGATGTCGATCATTTTAAAGATGTGAACGACGAACATGGCCACCTATTCGGCGACGATGTTTTAAAAGCCGTGGCGCGGCAAATTCATTGTTCTGTTAGGCGCATGGACGTCGTCGCTCGGTTTGGTGGCGAAGAGTTTGCGTGTTTGTTGCCCGATGCGAGTCACGATGTAGCATTGTTGATCGCTGAACGTATTGCGGGCCCGCCATCATCGCCCGAGTGTCCCCAAACCACACGGCGCGACTCATCCCAAGTCGTACACCCGCCAGAGTTCAGGATGGCCGTTGGATGCCGCGAACCATGGCGCCAGCGCAGTGTGTCGAGGTTGAAAAGATGTGGTATCGCGACGGCCTGAACATCCGGCCCCAACTCTGTCTGGCCTTTGAAAAGGACGTAATCATTTCCTAACGGGTCATACTGCACGTAATCGTAGGTGTGCGGTGGAAGCGGCGAACCGTTCGGATACACCGAATCGGGGTAACGCGCGCCCGCGCCGTATTCTTTGTCACCACCACGGATGTAGCCATCGGCGATTCTTCGCCATTGCCGGGAAGCGAGATCAAACGGATGGACGTCTGAACCGAAATAGTCATTGTGCCCGCCCCCAAAAATGATCATCGATCCACTGGCTCCATAACGCGACGCATAGGCAGCGCCATTCCACGCCTCGGTGATCGCGCTAAACCCGGCAGCGCCTTGCCAGGGCGACAGCGGCTCGCGCCCCACCAACCGTCGCAACCGCTCCCTGATTGTGCGCGCCGGATTCAACTGCGGATCGCGCGCGGGATCGTTAGCAGTCTGGTAGCGGGTCCCTGACGCAGTAGCCTTCAGTTCTCGGTCAGGACGATCGCCAGAGATCGCATACCAGCGACGCACGCTCATGCGTTCGACCCACGCCGGGGTCACGTGCGCTATGTCCAGGTTCCGGCAGAAGGCGCGTAGCGATACGGGACTCGTATGCCGGAGAGCGGTTTTACTGACGTGAATGTCGAAGTTTTCAGCGTGACGAAAAAAGTGGAATGACGACGAGGTGAGATGATCATGGCACCATTACATCATTGCTGAATTAAGCTGACAAGGCGCTAAAGGTAAAGGCAAACGCGGCAGCCACATAGCTGGCAAGTGCGGCCGGAGTCTGTTACCTTTGAGGTTAAGAAAGGCGAGAGGGAGTATTGCATGAGCAGTTTGGATGAACGCGTGCACGCGCTGTCACCCGCGGTGCTGAGGGGTATTCGCCGCGGGATCGAAAAGGAGAGTCTGCGAGTGCAACCGGGCGGTGCGTTGGCCATGACGCCGCACCCGGCGGTGCTCGGATCGGCGCTCACTCACCCGCATATCACCACCGATTTCAGCGAGGCGCAGTTGGAACTCGTCACTGGGGTACATGGCGGCGTGGAGGCGTGCCTGGAGGAACTGACACAGATACACCAGTTCGTCTACCGCGCCATCGGCGACGAGATGCTGTGGGTCGCGAGCATGCCTTGCGGCCTACCCAGCGACGAAACCATTCCGATCGGCCGCTACGGTTCGTCGAACGTCGGCCGCGCGAAAAGCATCTACCGCATGGGCCTTAGCCACCGCTACGGCCGGCGCATGCAAACGATTTCCGGCATCCACTACAACTGGTCGATGCCGGGTGTGTCGAACGAGCGTTACTTTGCGCTGATCCGCAATTTCCGCCGCCACTCGTTCCTGCTGCTGTACCTGTTCGGCGCGTCGCCCGCGGTGTGTTCGAGCTTCGTCGCGGGCCGCCAGCACGAACTCCAGGTGCTGAAGGACCACACGCTTTACATGCCGTACGGCACGTCGCTGCGCATGGGTCGCTTGGGCTACCAGAGCGACGCGCAGGCCTCGCTCACGGTGAGCTACAACAGCCTCGAGAGCTACAGCGCGTCGTTGCAGGAAGCCCTTACCCGGCCCTACCCGCCGTATGAGGCGATCGGTATACGCAACGCAGCAGGTGAATACAATCAGCTCGCCACGAGCCTGCTGCAGATTGAGAACGAGTTTTATGGCGCCATTCGGCCGAAGCGCGTCATTTTTCCAGGCGAGCGGCCGCTGCACGCGCTGCGTGAGCGCGGTGTCGAATACGTCGAGGTGCGCTGCATGGATCTCGACCCATTTGTCCCCGTCGGTATCGGCCCGGAGACGATGCGGTTCCTGGACGTGTTCCTGCTACATTCCCTACTCGCCGAAAGCCCACCAGACACGCCGCAGGAGATCGCTGCGTTGTCGCGCAACCAGGAGCGCGTGGCCGCACGCGGCCGCGAACCGGGTCTTCACCTGGAACGCGGCGGCAACGAGGCGCTGCTTATTGAGTGGGGCGGGCAGGTGCTCGAGGAGTGCGCGCCGATCGCTGCGGCGCTTGACGCCGCGCACGGTGACGCAAAATACCGCAACGCGCTCATGGCGGCGGTCGCCGCCCTGCGCGACGCCGATTCAGTCCCCTCCGCGCGCGTGCTGCGCAAAATGTCGACGGACTTTGACCACTCGTATGTCCGCTTCATCCTGGCGCAATCTGAACAAACGAAGAACACGCTGCTGCGTCTACCTTTCTCCTCCGACATCGCAGCGCGATTCAGATCCTTGGCGCAGGAATCGATCGAAGAACAGCAACGAGTCGAAGCAGCGGATATTGTGCCTTTCGAGATCTATCGAGAGAAATATCAATCGACGGAACGCCTGGGCATCCAGAGCAATTTGACCAGTGGTGAGTAAGGTCATTTCCTGGCAAGCCACATGCCACCGTCACGGATCGTATAGCGATCGCAGGCTGGCGGGCGCGGCGCATTAAGGCGCCCATTCTTACTGGCTCGTCGCCTAACCCGCTTTGGCTCTTTTTATTTTTGAACGCGAACTGGAATTACATGCGCAATCTTGAGCGAGCCCTAGTCCATCAGGGCTCAGGCCGTTGCGTGGACAAACCCATTCCGGTCGTTTATCCGGGCTTGCCGTCCAGCCTGGGGCGCGTCAGTACGGGCCAGTAGCGTACCGCGTAGAGGCCAAATGCCGCAGACCACAGCAGAGCCGATAGCTGAACACTCACGCTATACAATCCAGGCGACGCGATGCCACCTACGACGCGAACAACCGCCGCGACTTGTATCAGCAGAAACACGGTAATCTCGAAGCGGTCCACTATCAAGGGCCGCCCGGTATGACCGCGGGCGGTCCGGGTCATCATGCCCAGGGTTAATCCGCCAATCGCGCCAACGGTGAGCGCATGGGTGGCATACGATCCGGTCAGCAGTTCCAGTCCAGATAGGCCACGCAGCGCGAGGTGCACGACTATCCATGCGTATGCTGCGTGAAGTATCCACACCAGCGGCGTAGCAAGGGTGCGCCACGGCTTCCACAGAAACAGGCGCACACCGTGCGCCAGCGCGCTGATCAGCGCAATCATGGCAATAACTGTCTGGGGCAATTGCAGCAGGTCTGCCGCGAACAACAGCATTACACTGCTAAGCGCAAGTTTTTCCACCAACGCGTGGTGCGTTGCGTTGGCGCCGGGCACGCCGTTGTTGGTGAACATCGGAATCACGCGGCCACCCATGATTACCATGATGAACAGCACCAGGTCCAGTGCGAGCTGCAGGCCCAGACGTGGCGACAGTTCGAAGCGTCCCTGCAACGCCACGTGCACCGCGAGGATCAGCACGCCCATCAGCATCAGCAGCGCAACGAAGAAATAGTTGCGGACATTGCGCGATCGCAACATGGGAATGCCGATCGCCACCGCGACAGCGACAGGAAAAGCCGCATTCACCACGGCTGCCGACATGGCGAACGGTGTCAATACCAATACCCTGCCGCAGACCCATCGCGCCGCCAATGCCATCAACGGCACGCCGCTCGGCGTCGGCTCGTTTGTCCCGGCGCGCACGGCAGTCAGCAAAAAGCCCGCGATGACCGCGGCCGTGTATCTGACCAGCATTTCATGGCCGTGCCATACCGCCCCCTGCAGGTACGCAAAAGGAAAGTAGCCTGACAACTGCGCTGCCCAGAGCAGCACGCGGATGGCACTGAAAAGGCTCGCCAGCAGGAAAAACGGGCGAAAACACAAATTCCATAGCGCGAAGCCGACAGTAGCAGGCGGAGTCTTGGGTTGCAGTGGTCGAGTAAGGGGCAGCTCGTTCATGTGAGATCCTGACAATCCAACATGTAGTGTGCGTTGCAACTCGGCAGGTTAGTGTTAGTGACGACCGTCTCCTTTAAACAATAGTCCCATTCTTTGCAACTCGCAGACGGCACGCGGCACGCCATCATCATGAGAACAGCAGATATCCGGCGGCATCAGGTTCAGGGCCGTGCGGACTGTTCCGGAAAAAACGCAGCGTCGCAAGCGTACGCTCCAGTGCGGCGGCACGCGATAGGAACCCGCGCTCGATCCCCACCCGATACGCCGCCAACGCGAAACCAGTGGCAGCAATGCTGGCAGGCCAATCTGGCGCTGTCTCGTCGATCAACGGCCGGTTGGCGGGATTTTTCTCATGCACAAAGAGCTGAATGATCCGCGTTGAAGAATTTCCAGCTCGGCTTCGATGGTCAGTTTCTTTCTGCCCATAGTTCGGTGTCTAGTGAGGCAGATCCGTATGATGATCAACCCTTGATATAGACGTTTGGGTCGGTTGCCATTTCCAATTCCGGATTTCCGGCAGGTCTTCGCCGTGTTTCTCGATGTATTCCTTATGCTCAATGGGCTTTTGCATTAGTACCCGCTTCAGTTGCACGCCATCGTCACCCGTTTGCGGCAAGCGATGAATGGCGTCCATCACCAGGTGGAAGCGATCCAATTCGTTAAGAACAGTCATGTCGAATGCGGTAGTAATCGTGCCTTCTTCTTTGTACCCGCGGACGTGAATATTGTCGTGGTTGGTGCGGCGGTAGGTGAGGCGGTGAATCAACCATGGATACCCGTGCAATGCGAAAATGATTGGCTTGTCCTCGGTGAATATCTCATAGAAAACCGGATCGCTTAATCCGTTCGGATGCTCGGTGTCCGGCTGAAGCTTCATGAGATTGACGACATTGACCACGCGGATTTTGAGAGTCGGGAGATGCTCGCGCATGATGGAGACCGCCGCCAGCGTTTCCAGTGAAGGTACGTCGCCGCAGCAGGCCATGACGACGTCCGGCTCGCCGTTCTAGTCGTTGCTGGCCCATCGCCAGATGCCGACGCCGGCGGTGCAATGCTTAACGGCGGCGTCCATCGTCAGCCACGGGGGTGCCGGATGTTTACCGGCGATCACGACATTGACGTAGTGCCGACTACGCAAGCAGTGGTCCATCACCGATAGCAGGCAGTTCGCCTCCGGCGGCAGATAAACGCGCACGATTTCGGCCTTTTTGTTGACAACATGATCGATGAAGCCGGGGTCCTGGTGCGTGAAGCCATTGTGATCCTGCCGCCACACATGTGAGGCCAGCAGGTAGTTCAATGACGCGATGTTATGCCGCCACGGCAGGTGCGACGTGACCTTACGCCATTTGGCGTGTTGGTTGAACATCGAATCGACGATGTGGATGAACGCCTCGTAGCAGTTGAAGAGTCCATGCCGCCCGGTGAGTAGATATCCTTCAAGCCAACCCTGACATTGGCGTCCAGCTTGTTCAGTGATTCCGGAGTAAGTGTATTCATGTCGATTTTCGAGTTCATGGAATGGCAAGTGATTGCATCGCTTCAAGCTCGCATATCTTGAAGACCGAGCTTGCGATCACAAATTCCTCATTGGTGCGCATGACACGCACCCTGACGCGGGCGGCGTCGGCCGAGATCACATCTTCATTGCGCTCATTTCGCGCATGATCGAGTTCGATGCCGCGAAACCTAAGCTCGGCGCAGATTCGCGCGCGAATGGTGAGAATATTTTCGCCAATCCCCCGGCAACAACTAATGTATCCAATCCACCTAATGTCGCTGCGAAGGCGCCGATCCATTTCTTGATCTGATAGCAGAAAATGGCAATCGCATCCGCCGACCTGGAATCTTCGCACTCACGCATATCAGAACTTGTTTCGGAAACGCCGAGCAAACCGGATTTGAAATTGACTAAATCGTCGAATTGTGTCGCATCCAAACCTTCAGTGCGGGCCAAGTAGCAGGCGAGGCCCGGATCAATATCGCCGGATCGGGTGCGCATGGTTACACCCCCTGCTGGGGTAAATCCCATGCTGGTATCGATAGGCCGCCCGTCGCGCACCGCGGCGAGGCTCGCCCCATACCCAAGATCAGTAAGGATTATTCGCCCGCAGGCCACCACTGGCTTCTCTGTTCGGGTCAATTCGCCCATTAAGAACTCATAGGAAAGTCCATGAAACCCATAGCGGCGGACACCTTATAGCGGCCATATTATCCTGTGCCACGACCGGCTTAGTGAAGCGCTCGCCCAAATCGTTGCCCTGTACGGAGAAAAGGCAATAGGGCGTTCCAATGCGTTCAATCCGAGCCTTGCTCTTCATGTACAAGGATGGATCTGCAGCGAATATCGCCAACTTGATGCTCGACGAGCCCCCATTAATCGCGAGGATGTTGTGCTCTGCTGGATTCATGAAGATAACGCCGTGTCAACGATTGCCTGTGCGTCATTCGCGATGCTGCGCAGATGTTGCTCGCCAAGAAAGCTCTCGACATAGATTTTGTAAATATTTTCCGTACCTGATGGACGTGCGACAAACCAACCGTTCTCGGCAATCACCTTCAACCCACCTATCGGCGCGCTATTGCCCGGCGCGTGATTAAGTACGCTCAAGATCGGTTCGCCAGCCAGCTCCTTGCGCGTCACCTGCAATGGCGATAGTGCTGACAGCCGTCGCTTTTGCTCGGGGGTTGCCGGCGCCTCAACCCGATCGGCAAAGCAATTCCCAAACTCGCGAGTAAGTTCGCGATACATCTCGCCAGGATCACGGCCCATCCGTGCTGTGATTTCTGCCGCGAGTAAGGCCGGCACAATGCCATCCTTGTCAGTCGTCCAAACGCTGCCATCAAGGCGTAAGAACGTGGCGCCGGCGCTCTCTTCGCCAGCGAAGCCGAGCGATCCATCGAATAGACCTTCAACGAACCACTTAAAACCGACCGGCACTTCGTAAAGGTTCCGGCCAAGGTTACTGGCGATTCGATCGATTATCTGGCTGCTCACCACAGTTTTTCCAACAGCGGCTTCTGAGGGCCAGTTCGGGCGATTCTGAAACAGATAATGAATCGCAACGGCGAGATAGTGATTGGTCGGGAGCAATCCCGCGCTGCGAGTGACAATCCCATGCCGATCGTGATCGGCATCACAGGCGAAGGCAATGTCGAAGCGATCCTTCACGACCACCAGATTTTTCATGACAAAAGGCGAGGACGGATCCATGCGAATTTGACCATCCCAATCGATCGTCATAAATCGAAACGTTGGATCCACTTCGTCGTTGATAACGGTAAGATCGAGGCCGTAACGTTCGGCAATCGCGGGCCAATAATGGACGCCCGCGCCGCCAAGCGGATCGACGCCAATTTTTATTTTGGTGCCACGAATCGCATCCATATCGATTACATTTTCAAGATCGTTCACGTAAACGTTAAAAAAGTCGTAACGATGCGTGGTACCGGCTCGCAACGCCTTTTCGTAAAGCATTCGTTGCATACCCCGTAAACCGGTTTTCAGAAACTCATTGGCCCTGGCTTCAATCCACCCCGTTACGCCCGCGCCGGCTGGGCCGCCATTGGGTGGGTTGTACTTGATGCCACCATCGTCCGGCGGATTGTGCGACGGCGTGATAACGATGCCATCGGCAAGCCCCTCAGGGCGTGCGCGGTTGTAACCAAGTATCGCGTGAGAAACCGCCGGGGTCGGTGTGAATTCATCGTCCTCCGCGAGCATGACGTCCACGCCGTTGGCCGCCAGCACTTCCAGTGCGCTCGCGCACGCTGGCTCCGACAGCGCATGCGTGTCGATGCCGAGGAACAGTGGCCCGTCGATGCTGTTGGCTTTGCGGTATTGGCAGATCGCCTGCGTGATCGCCAGCACGTGCCATTCGTTGAGCGAACGCTCAAACGCCGAGCCGCGGTGTCCCGACGTGCCGAACGCGACGCGCTGCGCCGGAACCGCAGGGTTGGGCATATCTGAGTAGTACGCGGTGACCAGCTTCGTGATGTTGATTAGCAACGATTGCGGCGCTAGCTTTCCAGCGAGCGGGTTGATCTTGGTCGGCATATCGTTAACTCAATGTAAGGCCGTATTTGTTTTCATATGAAATCGTGTTCGTATCGAGTACTAGCGATAAAACAAGCAATGAAAGTGCCACAAACTGAAGCGCGAATCGAATGGCATGGCCCATTTCCCAGTTTGAACGCAAATCTGTCCAATTGGGCGGAATGCTCGGTAACGTTGCAGCAAGAAAGCCGGCATTCGCAGGAGCGACTAACCAGAAGAAGACGACCGGAAACGCCAGCAACAACGCGAACAGCGCTCCCAAGCTGAGCCACAGACCGCGCTTGCTCTTGCGCAAGAAGAACGCAAGCAGGCCGGTAGCGGCAATCGCCAATGGCTCAAGCACGCCGCCGATATTTGGCGGTCCCCACTGTACATACAGCGACTTCTGCAGCGTGATGTACAGCGCCGCGTCATACTGCATCTTTGCAGGTAGCTCGAGAACGTGGGCGAAAGCGAGGCCGCAAAGCAGCGCGACCAACAAAATGGCGGCGAATCGAAATAGTTTTAGCGGCATGGCATCGTTCCTGGCCAGAAGGGTGTTCGGTTGGGCGCTTAACGCCTGAATTAAGCCGAGCCACCAAGTGGCTTCGGCTTGAATGATTTATTAGGCACCCTTAACCCACACCGGCGTGACAGATGTGACTTCAGGTGCCCCGGCTAACAGAGGTTCAACCTCTTTCAAATATGCAGCATAACTCTCTGTTTTCAGGAAGTCCTGCGAAGCCTCTAAATCAGCGTATTGCTGAAAGGCGCAGATGGAGTCTGAATCGTTGTTGTCGAAGCAATAGATGTAGGCCTCATGCCGCTGGTTGCTGGCGATGTGGGGCCGCATATGGCGTTCCCAAACCCTACGGGCTTCATCGCGCTTTCCGGGCTGAGTCTTGTGTTTGAGGAAGAGGGCAACTTTAGTCATCAGGTTTCTCGTTCATGTTAGGGAAGCGCTGATAGAGAGGAAAGCTATCGTCAACAGTATTCGTCCAACCGTCATCACTTATGTCCCTTTTGTGTCAGCGAGAAGAAGGCGGGTTACCAAAGATTTTTGCCGTCGATGACCTGCGCCGGAGTTTCGGTTGCGTCGAAATTATCAAATAGCCTTGCGTTAATGCCAATGCGCCGCGTCTTGCCGTCCCAGCTTCCATCTGGCTTGAAAGCCGGACTGACGCTGAATGTCCCGCAGCCGCAGCTTGAACAGAAATTATGCGCAACCATTTTTGAGTTCCAGCGATAGGTTGCGCTGTCGGCGTCTGGCGTCGTCAGCCGGAATTGGGCAGGTTCAAAGTATGCATAAAGCGTCCCCCGCTTTGCGCAGAAAGAACATGTGCAGCGCGTTAGAGTAGGGGGAATTTCGCCTTCGATTTCGAACGCGACTTTGCCGCAGTGACAGCTTCCGGTGATCGTCATGGTGTTCTCTTCATTGGGATGAGTTGACTAAAAAGCTGCCCAGCAGACCAGCGCTGAGCAGTTGGAAGCCTGACCTTACATTTTGGCCATTGCTTGCTGAATTTCTTCCGGGCTCACGTCGCGCGTGTGGGTAGCGACCGACCAATGATGGCCAAACGGATCTTCGAGCGTCGCCCATCGGTCACCCCAAAACATATCGGCCGGTGGCATGATCAGCGTTGCACCCGCTGCAACCGCCTGCTTCACCACCTCATCCACATGCTCAACCTGCAGATGAATGGTGACGGGCGATCCCTTCAGCGATTTCGGGCTCAATGCCTTCATTTCCGGCATCTCATCCATGAGCATGAGAGCCGAGTTGCCTATGCGGATCACGGCATTCGCCAGCTTGCCGTTCTTATCGGTAGCGCGCGAAATCTCCGTGGCATCAAAGGCCTTTTTGTAGAATTCAATGGCATCGCTGGCACCGGCACAGACTAGATACGGCGTCAAGGAATGCATTCCATCGGGAATGGCTTTTACGGGGGATTTCGTCATAATTTCTGCTCCTTGCTTGGGGGGTTTGATTGCGTAACAAAAAAAGAGTTTGCCTTTATCAGCGCGCAGGCTTCTTCAGCATGCTGGCATAACCGGCATCAAACTCAGACTTTGTCAGAAAGCCGTCCCGGTCGGCGTCCATCTTCCCGAACATCGAACTGGACCCTGTGGCGTGCTCCGCTGCCGTGAGAGTCCCGTCGCGATCAGTATCGACTACTTTGATTTTTTCGGCCGAAGACAGGTCCGATTTTTTTGCCTTCTTGCCGGTAACACGCTTATGAGCGGCGTCCATTTCGGCGGCGGTGACTTGGCCGTCTCGGTTGGCATCCATCGTATCGAACATTTTATTCGCCGCTGTGGCATGCTCGTCTGCGGAAACCTTGCCGTCCTTGTCCGCGTCCATGGTCATGAACTCAGCGTCTGGCTTGGCGGACTTGAGTTCGGCGGCGAACGCCAGCGACCCTAGCATAGCGCCGCCGATCAACACGACGTTACTGAAACTAAGCTTGTAAATTGCGTTCATTTGAATCTCCTTCATGATGAATTGGCGCCGAAGACGGTCTGTTCGGTTGCCCACAGAACCACGCAAGTTTATTACTTGGCTTTTGTAGCTTTCAAATCCCAAAACGTTTGCCAGAAGCCGCTCCCCGCCTTGCCGCTGGCGATGCATACCGGGAGACGCGCGCTGGTATTGGCTCCTGGCTCGATGCCATTTCAATTCGCCCTTGGACCGCCATCGGTTCCAGCCGCAACAAATTTGCCGACAGGCGCCTCACGCGGAAGCGGCCAACCGAAATAGACCTCAACGTCCGCAACCTTGAAGGGCAGAACTGTCGCCGGCAACTGCGGTGACAGGAAAATGTTTTAATAGGTCAGGCCCGTGGCGAAACGGCGAGTTCATCGAGCGAGCCGAGCCGCCTCGATCGCAGCGACGTCGATCTTCTTCATCCCCATCATTGCGTCGAAAGCGCGTCGCGCCTCTTCGCCGCCGACGGCGAGCGCCTCGGTCAACACGCGTGGGGTGATTTGCCAGGAGAGGCCCCATCGGTCCTTGCACCAGCCGCACTGACTCTCTTCACCGCCATTGCCGACGATCGCGTTCCAGTAGCGGTCGGTCTCTTCCTGGTCCTCGGTCGCGATCTGAAAAGAGAACGCCTCGTTGTGCTTGAACATCGAGCCGCCATTGAGGCCGAGGCAGGCTACCCCGGCGACGGTGAACTCTACTGTCAACACATCGCCCTGCTTGCCGCCCGGAAAGTCGCTTGGTGCGTAGTGAACGGCCGAGACCGCACTGTCTGGAAAGGTCTTGGCGTAAAAGTGCGCAGCGGCCTCGGCATCTTTGTCGTACCAAAGGCAAATTGTGTTTTTGGTCATGGTTCGTCCTTTACATTGGTTGTAGGGGAAACTGTTAATTCGTGTTTGTAACGAAGCCGCCGATTGCCGCCTTGTGCGGCAAGTCCCAGCCGAAATAGACCTCTACTTCAACTATTTTCGACCCGCGCACGGTGACGATTTCAGTATTGCGAAAGCGACGGCCACCTTTGCTGCAGGCCTCGTAAGTGACGAACACCTGCTCGCCGTGTTGCACCAAGTGGATGAAATTGATCGCTTCGATCGCTTCGCTGCTGGGTCGTGGTGGCATGCAGACGTCTCAAGAACTCGGGCCGACGAACCGCTCTTCCTTGGTGGGAACCGAATGGTGCTCGTGAACGATGACCCATTTGCCGCCCGTCTTGCGCAGCCCAGTGGTCAGACGAAAGTCGACATGTCCCCCGGAGGTGCCTTCGCACTGGACCATGCACGACGCGAACGCGACATCGTCGCTGGCGGTCACCGCGATGTCGCGTGGTACGAAGCTGTTCGGTCCAAGCGGATTGGCAAAGAAGAAATCCCAGGTCTTGTCATAAGCTTCCAAACCTCGGACAGTTGCCGGAAAGTCGAACATCAATAGATCTTCGGCGTGATGCGCGAGAATCCCCGCGCGATCTGCCGCGCTCACCGCGCAGGCTCACGTCTCAATGATCGCGCGCACTTCGTTTTCAGCCGACTGCGCTACCACCGTATCGCCGTCGTTCAACTTCGGATACCAGTCGGTCCCGCGTCCTTCGGGCGTCGTGTCCAAGATCACCCAAAGCCCTGACATGTCCGGCGCGTCATGTGGATCCTGGCCGGGGTCGGCAGTTTCCTTGCCGCCTTCGCTGCGCCAGAAGTGGCGGATGACTCCGTCCTTGCGGGTAAAGACGTTGTAGCCAGGCATGTCGGCATCCTCGGCGCTCACATAGTCGCGGGTGTAGTCACCGCTCGGGTCGCAATAGAGCCGAAGGTTCTCCCAGCCGCGCTCCTTGCCATAAGCCAGGATGCGCTCGATCGGCGAGCGGGCCGTCATCACGAACGCCGCACGCTGCTTGACGTGAGGCGCAATGCCATCCCAGGCGCTTAGCTGCGATGTGCACATTGGGCAGCCTGCCTTGCGCTGCGGCCCGTACATGAAGCTGTAGATCACCAGGGTGTCCTTGTCGCCGAACAGCTCGGCGAAGCCGACAGCGCCGTCTTTGCCCTCGAAGCCGTAGTTTTTGGTGACTTCGCCTCCAGGTGGCAGCGCCCGGCGTTGCTCCGCTACGCGCACGATGTGGCGCCCTAGTTCAATCTCTTCAGCCGCCAAGGCATCACGCGCCTGCCGGTATGCCTTGCTCTCGTTGAGAACATGGGCATCGTTCGCCTTCACCATTTCGGTGGCGGGCTTTAATTTCTTTGCGTCAGTCATGGTTATCTCCATTGGGGTTGCCAGTCACTTATCCATTGCAAGAATCAGCCAAGGCGTACTACATCGGTCTGTGATGATGCCGAACGCAGATGACCAGGCCACCTCGCTTAACGGCGTAGCAATGTGACCGCCCTCTGACAAGGCTCGCGCCGACGCCGACCAGTCTTCTGCACCGCTCATCCGTCATCGCAGGTTCCTCATATCGGCCTGATCTCGATCTCCGACGGTGCGGGCATCGGATTCGGGCAGCGCTTGACCCACGCAACCGCCTCTTCGACGGATGGCAGCTCCCAGAACCAATAGCCGGCAACGAGATCCCCCGCGAACGGCCCG
>JBKJHT010000239.1:0-22921 GCA_046598945.1 Burkholderiales bacterium
ATAGCTTTGCGAAATGTGCGCCGCTTGGCGCTTTTGTTTGTCGGTGTAGGCACTCTTATCACCTCTTGGCATCTCTAAATCTCCTGGAATAGGTAGTTAAATTTCATTGCTACTGAAACGAGTGGAGCGGTTTATGTTCTCGATGCAGCGCTGCTTAGTCGAACAGGGGCAAATCACCGAAAACTGACTCAATACCGTTCGGTTAACCGTTTGGGCGAGTCGTGAGCTTGCCGAATGATCGAAGCCCATTCACCCTTCGACTGGCTCAGGGCGAACGCGCTTTACAGACCGGCATTGCGATCTGACTCTAAAAATTAGCGGTAGAAGAGTCTGTTGCGGCTGATCACATTACCGGTTCAACATCCAAATCGACGTATTCAACAGCAGCGCAAACGTGACCCACAGCAACACGGGCGCCAACAGTAAACCCGCAGCCGGTTTGATGCGATAGAACGCCAGGATGTTGAGCACGATCGCCAGCCATTGCGCAATGATACTCACCAAAGCCCAACCAGGACTGTGAGAGCCGAAGAACAACGGTGTCCATAGCGCATTCAACAGCAATTGAATGGCATATAGGCTGAAGGCAGCGTAGCGTTGGTTTGCAACGCTGGAACTCCACGCGAGATAACCCGCATAGCCGATCAGCGTGTATAACACCGCCCACACCGGACCGAATACCCATGCCGAAGGATTCCATGATGGTTTGGCCAACGCCTCATACCAGGCGTCCGGCGGAAACGCCGTGCCGATTAGGGCGGGAATAAAAGCGATTCCAAGAAAAACCACTAGCGTAGCCACCGCGGCCCTTGGCACATTCAAAGTCGACTTATATTGAGTATTGGCTGTCATGGCTACGCTGCTCAATCGTCAAATTTTATTTTTGCTTGTTTTAGGCACGATCGCCGCGCACTACCGGACAGCGTGCTACAACGTTCTTCGGCGACCTCGAAATCGGCTGCCATGGATTTCTCGCGCGCTTCTAGCGCCGCGTTTTCTTTAGCAAACGTCGCCTTCGCTTCGGCTATACAAACATCCTTAGCATCGCCGGCCAGCGAGTCGCATTTTTCCTTCTCGAATTTATACTCGGCCGCAATGATCCCTTCGCGCGCTTCCAACTTCGCCGCGCCGGTTCCCTCGAAATTGGCTTTTGCCTCCGCTTTGGCTTTGCTGCGGGCTGCTTTTGCTTTTTGCACACAGATATCGCGATCGTTCCCGGAAAAATCTTTGCAACTTGAGTGCGAGGTGTTGTAATCGGCATCGGCCCGGGCTTTAGCGGCGTTGTACTCCGCTTTCGTTTGCCCCATTTTCTCCGCCGCGATCGCGTTCAAACTCATGGCGCTGAGCGCCGCGCTAGTGAATAACGCGAGAACCAATTTATTCATGAACTAACTCCTGTGGGATAAAGTAAGTCATTGCATGCAACTCCTGGTGACTTCAACTGAATAGGCAATAGAAAACGTCAGCAAACGCTGTGCCAGTGCCCTGAAATGGCCGAGGCCGCATGAAACGTTAGAGGAAGATGTGCGCTAATAAGACCTTGGTTGCCGGCAAATGCGGATGTAAGTCTGCATGAGCAAGGGAAAGCCCAGCCGTTTTATGTAAAATTTACGCGCAAGCAGGGAATGTTTACCGATTCAAAGTAGCAAGTCGCGGAATGATGCAGTGCCAGCCCGCGACTGGCGCATCAAGTTTCTAGGCACAAGACTTGCTTATGTTATTCGACGAGAGTAGGTAATCTGTCGAAAATATCGGCGAATTGCTCAAATCGATGACTCCCTCCTCCTTTACTTTCAGTTCATCCCTCTCTGAGGTAAAGGTTATTGTCCCCGTTTCAGCCGCGGGGATTTTTTTTGCCTGTCGAACTTACTTACGCGGATGCGGGCATATACTTGAGGTCGTGATCTAACCTGCCGCGCGATCAATACTCAGCGGCGGCGCGTATCTGATTAATCAACTATTGTCCATGCCCCTGTCCACGGCTTCAGTATGCGGTTACGACTAAACGACAAAATACCGTGGGCGTTTGCGTTGGCATTGCTACCGCTGTTGGTCGTCGTTTTCGCCAGTTTCCGCAACATGTCCGCTTTGCTGGAGGCCGGTCAATTGGTTCGCCACACCCAAGAGGTGAAGGTAAGTTTGGGAAACCTGCTGGCCCATGTCACCGATGCAGAGACGGGCATGAGGGGGTTTGTAATAACCGGTAACGAGACGTTCCTTGAGCCGTATCACAACGCCATTACGGTCATCGAACACGACTTGGCCGATTTGCAAAGGCTGACCGCGGACAGCGCGGAACAGA
Organism: Burkholderiales bacterium; assembly: GCA_046598945.1. GTDB lineage: Bacteria > Pseudomonadota > Gammaproteobacteria > Burkholderiales > JALYOK01 > JALYOK01. The sequence continues at coordinate 2,303 of JBKJHT010000239.1, forward strand.
CACGCCGGCTCGAAGCGATAAAATCCACTGTTGCCGACAAAATCAATCACGTGTCCAGCGTCGTCGCGATGCGTCGCTCCGATGGCTTCGCTGCCGCGCAAAGCCTTGTGGCGACGGAATACGGCAACGTAAAGATGGCTGCCGTGCGCGTCATTGTCAGCGCAATGAGTGACGCCGAAAGTCGGTTTTTACAGCAACGGCAAGCCGCCAAGGATGCGCGCACTCGAGACACGCACATCGTGCTCGGTATCAGCGCGTTGTTGGGTTTCGTTCTCGCGGTGTCCGCGAGCGTTTCGATCAGCCGAGAACTGCGCAAACGCCGGCGCGTTGAAGACGAGTTACGGCGAGCTTATGACGATTTGGACCAGCGCATTGAACAGCGCACGCAAGAGCTTGAACAGGTCAATGTTGTCCTGCGCCAAGAAGGGCTAGAACGGCAACGCACCCAAGAATTGTTACAGCAAAGCGACGAGCGGCTTCGGGTCGCGCTTACCGCGGCGCGATTGGGCACGTGGGAGTGGGAGATAGCGACGGACGGCGTTACTACCTATGGACATTTGCTGCCGCTATTCGGTTTAGCCAACGAACAATTTTCCGGTAAGCGTGGCGATTTTATGGGCCGCATGCATGACGAAGACCGGCCTCGCGTGGAGCAACTTCTGCAACAGTCCATCCGCGGCGAGATCGAATACGACACGGATTTTCGCGTCATTTGGCCCGATAACAGCGTCCACTGGCTAATGGGCAAGGGCGCGGTGTTGAAAAGCGACGACGGCACGCCGCGGCACATGATCGGCGTTAATATGGAAATCACCGACCTCAAAAACGCCCAACACGAACGTGAGCGTTTGCTGCTTAACGAAAAGGACTTGCGCGCTCGGGCGGAAACGGCGAATCGCATGAAAGACGAATTTCTCGCCACCGTCTCCCACGAACTGCGTACGCCGCTCAATGCGATACTGGGCTGGACTACGCTGTTACGCAAAGGTCAGCTCGATGACCGAGGCATCGACAAAGCGCTGGAGACGGTGGAACGCAACGCCCGAAGTCAGACTAAGCTGATTGAAGATCTACTCGATATTTCGCGCATTACGACTGGACACTTGAAGCTTGACGTGCAGAGTCTGGATTTGCCCAGCGTGATTCGTGCCGCGTTGGAATCACTGCATCCTGCCGCCGAAGCGCGGCAAATCAAATTGCAGGCGTTAGTCGACAATGCGGCGGGGCCGGTCTGGGGTGATCCGCAACGCATGCAGCAAATCGTTTGGAACCTGCTATCCAATGCGATCAAATTCACGCCTAAGGGCGGCCAGGTGCAAGTGCAGTTGGAGCGGGCTAATTCCCATGTGGAGCTTGCGGTAAGCGATACCGGCCAAGGTATTAGTGCGAGTTTTCTGCCGCATGTGTTTGAACGCTTTGAACAGGAGGATGCCTCCAGCAAACGCCAACACGGCGGCTTGGGGATCGGCTTGGCGATTGTTCGCCAGTTAGTCGAACTACACGGCGGACAGGTGACTGCCGAAAGCGCGGGCGAAGGAAAGGGCGCGACATTTCGCGTGTTTTTGCCGATCATGCTGGCGCGACGAAAGAGCGTACGCGAGGACCCGCGACTCGCCGCACCCGCAAGCGTGGGCGCGCGATTGGAACAACATTTACTTAGCGGCTTGCGCGTGCTGGCGGTCGACGATGAGGCGGACGCCCGCGAATTACTGGCGGAATTATTAACTGCGAACGGCGTTGACGTCCGTGTCGCTGCGTCGGGTGTCGATGCGTTGGCAACGCTTAAACAATGGCGCCCCGACGTTCTTATCTCCGATATCGGCATGCCTGATATGGACGGCTATGAATTATTGCGCGAACTCCGGTTCAAGGAAAATAAGAGCAAGCACACCCGGCTGCCGGCACTGGCGCTCACCGCTTATGCCACGGCGGAAGACCGCATGCGGGCGCTAGAAAGCGGCTTTCAAATGCATATCGCCAAGCCGGTCGATCCGGCGGAGTTGACCACGGTGTTGGCGAGCCTTACTGGACGATTGAATCCTTAAGCCGCGCCTAGTGTCGTGCTTCCCGCTGATGGCTACTTATCTTTCCATGAACCGAAACCCGGAGGCAGGGTGGATCAAGCGCAGCGGATCCACCCTGCTAACCATCGTCCACGGCCTTTCATCGGCAGCTTGGTGGATCCGGGCAGTTCGCAACGATAGGAAGCGAAAACTCCGCTTGAATGGCCACCGCGAGCACGATGCCGATGCCGATAACTCCACCCATCCCCGCCCTACCTTCCCCTTGAACGGGAGGAAAGTCGAGTTAACTCCGACGCGGCGCACTCGTTAGCGTTGCACGTTTTACATTTCGCCGTAATTCTTACCGCCTGTTGCTTTGCAAGTCGGCGCCTCTAATAAGCCGTTGGCGAGCTAACTAACCTTCCCAATCAAACAGGTAGCGCTTGTCAATCGAAATGGCACGCACCTTGCTCGATGCTTAAGCATGGTGATGTGCGTTTCTTCTAATCCCTTACGCGATCGGGTATGGAATCGAACGGTACATCGCTGCTTGATTAACTAGACCCACTCAAGGAGTAAATGATGGACACGTATGGCACAAAACAGCAGGACAATACACAGCGAATCGTCGGCGACACGGCGGCCTACAGAGACCATGTCGGCCCCGGTCCGGAAATCATGGCTGCCGCTACACTCACCGGTAACGATGTCGTCAATGCCGCCGGGGAAGATCTTGGCGAGATCGAACATATCATGTTGGATGTCCCGCGCGGCCGCATCGCCTACGCGGTATTATCGTTCGGTGGTTTTCTCGGCATGGGTGAAAAATTGTTCGCCATTCCCTGGAATGCGCTCAAACTCGATGTCGCGAATAAGTGGTTTATTCTCGATACCAGCGTCGAGCAATTACAAAACGCACCGGGATTCGACAAAGGGCAATGGCCCTCGATGGCCGATCAGAAATGGGCACGCGACATTCATTCCTATTATTCATCGCCGCCTTATTGGGAATAATTTTTTCCAGCACCGCGTGAAAAAGGGAACAACGTAAGTTGTTCCCTTTTTTATGAAGCCGAATCACCCGTCTATTATTCCTGTAGGCATCGCGCCACGACCCGCTCCCTGCTTGCCCGCTGGCAGGGCATGGCCTGCGGCCTAATATCCAGGGGCTGGCCTAGGGCCATGCGGCTTCCGAGGCATGTGCGTGAAATTCTTCACCGCGTGGCCCGAGGCCTTCCCATCTGTCGCTAAACGATGCTGGGTCCCCGCCTTCGCGGGGACGACGAATTTAATGAGCGCGGAGTGAATTCCCGCCTTCGCGGGAATGGCAACCCACGCGACATAGTAAACCTAGTTTCTATGTGGTATACATCGACTAGTCGACATCATTTTTTTCCAAGGACATGTCACCTCCGCTCACCCTCGACGATATCAAGTGCGTCGCGCAAGACCCCAACCGCCTCGCGGCCCTGAACGCCACCGAGCTGCTCGACACACCGGCCGACGACGCGTTTGATCGTTTCACACGGCTTGCGGTACGTTTTTTAAAAGCCGACGCGGCATTTGTGTCACTGGTTGATGCGGAGCGCGTCTTCTTTAAAAGTTACGTAGCCGCTGGCGGGAGCCAACCCGAGCTGCACGAAGTGTCCCTTGAGGCATCATTTTGTCCGTATGCGGTTGCGCAACGCAAATTATTGCTAGTCAGCGACGCCCGTATTGACCCGCAATTTAAAACTCATTCGGCGCTTCGCGACTTCGGGGTCGTCGCTTACGCCGGTATACCATTGGTGACAGCCGACGGGCACGCCCTCGGTAGCTTTTGCGTCATCGACTCGCAGCCCCACGCATGGACGCAAGATGAAATAGAACTGTTGACGGATTTAAGCTCCGCGGTGGTCAGCGCAATTGAAATTCGCATCAGCATCGGGCACCACATGCGGGACGCCGCCCGGCTGGAAGCCAGCGAGCAGCGCTTTCACACGGCATTTCACGCGAACCCATTACCCATTTCGATTGTGTCTTACCCGGATGGCCGCCTGCTCGAAGTGAATCCAGCAGCGGTGAGGCAGTGGGGCTATCTACGCGATGAGATCGTCGGCAAGACCACCGCGGAACTCAATTTGTACACCGATCCGGCGCAGCGAGAAACGTTTTTCCGGTTACTGCGGGAACAGGGTCGCGTTACCGATTTCGAGGCGCAGTTGAAAACCAAGAATGGTGAGGTGTGGATTTGTCTGATGTCTTCCGAAATCTTCGACCTCGATGGCCGCACCTCGCTGCTCACCAGCACCAACGATATTACCGCGCGCAAACGCGCCGAAATCGCGCTGCAGCAAGCGCTCGAACGGCTCGAACTGGCGCAGTCTGCCGGGCGCAGCGGAACGTTCGATTGGAACCTCGTCACCAATGAAATCCAATGGTCGGAAGCGGAAGAAAAGCTATACGGCCTTGAGCCGGGTGGATTCAAAGGCCGATACGAAAACTGGCGCAGCGCCGTTCATCCCGACGATATCGAAAACGCCGAGAAGGGATTAGCTAAAGCCATTAACGACGCTATTGAGATGAACATTGAGTTCCGTATTATTCGGCCCGATGGAACCGTACTATGGATCTACGCAACGGGGAATGTCATTTATGATGCGCACGGAAAACCATTGCGGATGGTCGGTATCAATATCGACATTTCCGAACGCAAGAATGTCGAGATCGCGCTACGCGAAGCCGACCGTCGCAAGGACGAGTTTCTAGCCATGCTCGCACACGAGTTGCGCAATCCGCTGGCGCCGATCCGCAACGCGGTGCAAATCTTAAAAACCAGTGGCTCCGACGAAGCGCACTTTAAATATGCGCGTGACATCGTTGAGCGGCAGGTCACGCACATGACCCGGCTGATCGACGATCTGGTCGATGTGGCGCGCTTGACGCAAGGAAAGATCACCCTTAAAAAAGAAAGAGTTGAACTGGCAACGGTGGTCGACGATGCGGTGGAACTGGCGCGTCCGGTTATCAGCGAACGCGGCCATCATCTGAAGATCGATTTGCCGCGCGAACCGGCGTTGATAAATGTCGATGGCGTCAGACTAAGCCAAGCGCTCGGCAATATCCTGACGAACGCTGCGAAATATACCCAGCCGGGAGGGATGATCGAACTAACAGGCGCCCACAGCGCAGACGAGATTACTCTTACCGTGTGTGACAACGGCAATGGCATCGAACCGGAGTTGTTGACGCATGTGTTCGGCCTATTTACGCAATCCGAGCGAACCCTGGACCGCGCGCAAGGTGGGTTGGGCATTGGCCTTGCCTTAGTGAAACGGCTGATCGAAATGCATGACGGGCAAGTTGAGGCGCGCAGTGCGGGGATCGGCCTGGGCAGCGAATTTGTGATGCGTCTGCCGCATGCCCGCGACGCGCCAGAGGAATTCGTATCGACGAAAGAAATCACCGCCTCTGCCATGGCAACAAAACCACGACGTATCCTGGTGGTGGACGACAATGACGATACGGCTGAAGTCACCGCGATCTTGCTGAGGCTGGAAGGGCACGAGGTCGCAGTCGCTCACAGCGGACCCGCTGCAATCGAACAAATCCCCGCTGTTCGGCCCGATGTATTACTGCTTGATATCGGGCTACCGGGAATGGATGGTTACGAGTTAGCGCGCTACTTGCGCAATTTACCCGAGACGCGTCATGCAGTTTTCATCGCCTTGACCGGTTATGGGCGACCGGATGACCGGCAAAATTCAAAGAACGCTGGGTACGACCATCACCTGGTTAAGCCGATCGAGCCTGCGGAGTTGCTGGCTTTGATTGCTACCCTTGGCTAACCTCGCCACGAGGGGATTACACGCCCTTTCCCGCGCGTAGGGGGGTGTGGCGACTGGGCGGTAGGTAGTCGAACGAATTGATATTTTTTTTCGCAAAATGTGCACGGGCACGTGTAAAAATTACGGGCTGTACTCTCGGTTCATTCTTATTTTCACACTCGCGGCCCACGCTCAAGCCTAGACTCAACCAGGCTCCTGGTTTCGATTCAATTGGCATATTCCTTGCTCAGTAGAGATTACGACCCATACGGGGCCGCTTTTTTTACACTCTGAAGGAGATTCAAACGTGAAGATCAAAACATTACCGCTTGTGCTTTCCGCCGCGCTGTTGTCCGGCGCTAGCTTTTTCGCCATCGCCGCGGACGAACCAGCCAAGCCCACGGCCGACCAAGGCACCTCAATGCCGCAACCGGACCCAGCTAAATCCGATCAAGGCGCCCAAACCAATCAAGCGGATAAACCCGCCAAGGATGCCACGGCGCAGATGAAAGAACTCGATGCAAATGGCGACGGCGTACTGACCAAGGCCGAAGCCGGAAAGATGAAGGGGATGTCTGAAGGATTCGACGCAGCGGACAAAAATAAAGACGGCAAACTAGATGCCGGCGAATTTAACACCGCTATGACCCAAATGAAGAAGTAAGCTCTGACCGAAGCAAGCGTGTCGTAGGCGCGGGTGGCAGTCGCCGGAACTGAACCGGCAATTGCCGCCTCGTCAACGACATTTTCATCGCGCGGCGGAATGATTACTTAATTTCGCACCGCGAGCATTTAACGTTTTTCAAGGAGATAGCATGAACAAGGATCAGGTTAAAGGTCGAGCGAAAGAAGTCAAAGGCAAGATCAAGGAAGTCGCTGGAAAAATCGCCGGCAATGCCAGCACCGAAGCGAGGGGAATGGTCGAGAAAAACGCGGGTAAAGTTCAGGCTGCGTACGGCGACACGAAAGAGAATCTGAAAAAAGCTCGCTAATAAACCATGCAGTGCACGGTCCCCCAAGGAACGTGCGCTGCTTTTATTTCCTCCCTTTGGTCGAGCGTTTCGGATCGGTGAAAACTTTTAATCGGTGCGTTCGATCATAGGCCAAGTGATGTTTTTTAAGGAGAAATGATATGGGTAAATATTTCATCGGATGGCTCCTCGGCGTTCCTGTAATCGTTTTGGCCGTCGTTTACTTTTTTATGAACTAGCAAAACTTTGAATAAGTGCGAATGATAAGTGAGACAAGGTGCGCGCAAAAAATATTGATCCAGCTTATGCATGATATGAAAGGAAATAATTTTTGTCAGCGACCCCGTGTCTCAACGAAGTCGCACTTTTTCAGAGTGTCGTTAATGTTATAGGATTTGATTTGTCGTCCGGACACGACAGGTGTGCGCATATTAGGTGCACTCTCAAACGACGCGACTGGGTGGACTTTTAGCCGCTTTAACGCGATACATCGCGAGGTCGGCATGTTCGATCAGACCGCGATAATCTTCCCCGTCATACGGATACACAGCGATGCCGATACTGGCCTTGATGTCGATTACACTGCCATCGACAAGATAGGGTGCATCCAAGTGCGTGCGAATTTTATCTGCAAAGACGCCTGCCGTATTGTCATGCTCGATCTCAGGCAACACCAACACAAATTCGTCGCCGCCATACCGGCAAACGGTATCCGCCACTCGGACACAGTCGTTTAAGCGTTTAGCCACTTGCTGCAAGAGTTGGTCTCCGGCGGCATGGCCTAACCGGTCATTGACGCCCTTAAACCCATCTAAGTCGAGTAGCAGCACCACCACCTGTTTGTGCTGGCGCTGCGCCTGAGCGAGCGCCTGTCTAAAACGGTCATGTAGCAGCCGCCGATTGGGTAATAGAGTTAACTCATCGTGATAAGCAAAATAGCGCGCTTTCGAATCTTTCTGCATTAACACCATTAAGTCTTGCGTAAGCTGTAAATTCCGTTCGACCAATACTTTCAATTGCTCCAGTCCAACGTTTGCATGCAGTTGCCTTTTTTCTAACGCCTGATTGAGACCCACGACTTCCGCGAGCGTTTGTTTCAACTGCGGGAGGGTAGGATTCTCGAATTCCGAATGTTCAGCGGCATCTAGGCTGTTGTTAGCAGCCCGGCGGTTTGAACGGGTGCTGGAATAGCGACTTGGAATAATGTGATTCATCAGACTTTAATTTCATGTTGGGAGGTTGAAATCGAACTATTTTCAACAGAGCCTGAGCAACTTCTGTGCCAGTAGCATTTCTAACAATAATCGCGATGCCCAACGCGCGGTCGCACTGCGGGGGAGCGTCGTGGCTACCGGATTAATCCCGATGCCCCACTGCGTCCGTAACTTCTACAATCGACCGGTAATTCTGACACGAAAAAAGCGTGGTTAAAGCCTCGACTAACTAGCGACCTATCTGTTTTAAGGTGGGTATGCGAATTAAAACTAAGAATTCTCCAGTGTCGATCCGCAATCTCAAAAAACTCACACCGCATCGCCGCTTTGGCAAGGTTCTTGCTCACATCGGAAAGTGCCGGATGTAAATTTGATTAACTAATAAGGAGAGTTTAAATGGTCGCGAACAAGCTTAGATATGTTTTAGGTATGGTATTGGTCAGTGTCATGTTGGGTGTGGCAACAATCGGCTGTACGCCATCGGCGACAACACGCTCGGTTGGGAAAACCGTGGAAGACGCTTCCCTTACCGCTAAAGTTAAAACTGAAATTGCGAAGGAACAAGGGCTTGGCGAAGCATTAGCGATCAATGTTGATACGTATCGAAGCGTGGTATCGCTAAATGGGTTCGTTGACTCGCAAGATCAGATTGAGAAGGCCATGAATTGCGCGCGCAGAGTCGAGGGCGTGACCGCAGTGAAAAACAATCTTTCTGTCAAACCGAAACCCAAATCCTAAACCTGGCGTTGAATGAAGGCTGGTCACGGCGCATTACCGTGACCAGCCTTCAGTATTGTTCTCATTTGATTGGGACTTTTTAGGAGTTATCGATGAAAAAGCAAACCGAAGTACAAGGCGAAGGCAACGTTGAGGCGGCAAAACACTACAACGATGCGCAGCGCAAGTTTGTTGAATCGGGCGGCGTTGAAGCCGCGTCCGGAAAAGCAAAACCTAAGTCGAAGCAGGAAGCCGACGAATTGGCGCGTGCGGAGGCAAGTGGACGTAGCCGCGCCAAAGAAGAAGATCCCGCCGTACATCGCGATGGGAAAAAACTAAATAGGAAATAAAGACAAAACACGCGGTAAATTCAGATGCCGGTTTTGCTGGTGTTTTTCGCAAAGCCCCGTTCGAGTTTCGACGGGCCGCATTCAATTCAGTGATATGTTTTTCCTATCTCCATCGATGCGTAGACAGCTATGTTAAAGCCGATCATTTCGTATCTGTTGGTTGGATCTTTCACACTCACGGTGGGCGCTTGCGGTGACGTAGCGATGCTACCGGAAAAAGCGGACATGGGCCCTAGACCTACGTTGCCGCCGCCCAATCCGTCGTTAATACCGACAGTCAGCGTCGCGCCTGCAAAGGGTTGGCCCGCTGGGGCCTCGCCAATCGCGGCCGCTGGCCTGGCGGTAAGCGCTTATGCGCGCGGCCTCAATCATCCTCGCTGGCTATACGTCCTTCCCAATGGCGATGTGTTGGTCGCGGAGACTAACGCACCAGCGAAGAAAGAGGGGGCGCCGAGCAGCGTTAAAAGCTGGTTGATGAAGGTCTTCATGAAACGCGCCGGAGCAGGCGCACCGAGTGCCGATCGCATCACGTTAGTACGTGATGCGAACGGCGACGGCATCGCGGAAAAGCAATCGGTGTTTCTTCATGGCTTGCATTCGCCTTTTGGCATGGCCCTTGTTGGAAGTACGCTTTATGTCGCGAACACCGATGCGATCATACGGTTTCCCTATGTCGACGGAGAGACGCAGATCAATGCAATCGGCGAAAAAGTCGCCGATTTACCTGCTGGCGTGATCAACCACCATTGGACCAAGAATGTCATCGCAAGCCGCGACGGGTCCTATCTTTATGTCACGGTCGGCTCGAATAGCAATGTCGGTGAAAATGGCTTGGTGAATGAAGTAGACCGTGCTGCAATTCTTGAGATCGATCCGGCAACCGGCGGTTCGAGAATATTTGCCTCGGGGTTGCGCAATCCGAATGGTCTTGCTTGGCAACCCCAAAGCGGGTTGCTTTGGACTGCGGTTAATGAGCGCGATGAAATCGGCAGCGACCTCGTTCCCGACTATATGACGTCAGTAAAGGACGGTGGGTTTTATGGTTGGCCCTACAGTTATTATGGCCAGCATGTCGATACCCGCGTAAAGCCGCAACGCCCTGACCTGGTCGCCAAGGCGATCGCTCCCGATTACGCATTAGGCGCGCACACGGGTTCTCTTGGATTGGTGTTCTCTGGGAAAAATCACTTGACGGAACAGTTTGCCAGCGGTGCATTCATCGCGCAGCACGGATCGTGGAACCGCAAACCCCGCAGCGGCTACAAAGTTATATTTGTTCCGTTTGCCGATGGACGTCCACGCGGCGAACCGCAGGACGTGCTTACTGGCTTTATTAGCCCCGATGGCGAAGCATATGGCCGCCCCGTGGGTTTAGCGATCGATCAAGCGGGTGCGCTGCTTGTTGCCGATGATGTTGGGAATATCGTGTGGCGGGTAAAAACTGCTGCAAGATCGTAAGCGTTGGCTAATCGGTTCATCGGCAAAACCTCGTAGCCGTTCGTGCGTTGGTGCGCCAGCGCTCCGTACAGAATCTGGCCCAGCACTTTACGCTTGCCGCGACCATCCTTGAACGCATGCGCAAAGCGTCTCGCCTGGCGCCTTCGGCGTCAAAATTTCCGAAATAAAATATTTGCTGATCTTCAGCGCCAGTGTAGTGTGTACGACTTGAGCGTTGGAATCGTGACTTCGATTAGCCTCAAAATAAATGTTGCCATTGGCTCTTGCGCTAAACCCGATCAAAAGCATCCCGAGCACAAAAACGTTGGCGACCGCGCTGGATCGGCCACGCGTGGTTTGCAATGTCTTCATTTGGTCTCCGATACAAAAGCAATACAAGCGCGGTCGCACAACGTTACAGCGTAATGAAATCCGATTTTAGGGCTTCAGTTGGCCGCGGATTTCTCCGTCCTTATGCGCCGCACTGTGGACATTGACGTAGAGTTTTCCCGCTTTATAGCTTTCATACTGCGCGTCGCTAAATTTCGCACCGTCCGGAACTACCCATTTATCGTCACCGGATTTCGTTAAGGCAATGACGACCGGGCCATTTTTGCCCATCTCGCCTTCGTGAATATGCGCGGCGGTGGCCGTCATTCCTTTGATCGTCACGCCGCCGCTCACCGTTTTGTCGGCGGCGACTTTAACACTGCCATCACCGGACGCGGACGTGGTCACCGGGGGAGCTTCATCATTCCCGCTCAGCGAGACCGCATCGGATGCAGCGAAAGCCATGCTCATACCACCGAAAAGAACGGTTGCTACCGCGGATCTCAAAACCAGACTAAAGCGTGTGTGGTGAATTGATGCATTCATATCGAAATCTCCTCAAATAATCTTTCTATACACGAGAATGTGTGAGTCATTAGACGCAATATTCGTTCCATGCTGAGCAGTGGTTCTCTCTCCTCAAAATCACCTCGTTGTCACGCCAGTTCAACGCGACAACGCGGCGCGAAGTCGGTAATATTTACAGTAGACGAGTACCTTTTACACTTCTTCGTTGCCGCGTTTACCCACTATCGCTTTCGTGTTTTAGCGACATTCAATTTGCCCTTTGTTTTTTTGGCAACCTATCCGCGCTCGTACCATGGACGTGAGTTGGCATATCTATTGCGGGACAAGTTGCAAAAGTAGCCGCTTCAAATCATCTATCGGAGAAGAAATGAAAATAGAAGGGTGCCACTTCAACAATCTGAACACGATAAAGGAACGAAATCATGAGTTACGTCACCACCAAAGACGGTTTCAAGTTATATGTCAAAGACTGGGGCACGGGCCGCCCCGTTGTCATGACACACGGATGGCCTCTGTCGGCCGACAGTTTCGACGACCTTTCAATGGCGATCGCCGATGCGGGTATGCGTGCGATTAGCTATGATCGTCGTGGATTCGGCCGCTCCGACCAGCCCTGGAGCGGTTACGATTACGATTCGCTTGCCGACGATTTAGCTGCGGTCATGGAGCAAACAATGGCGCAGGATGCTACGCTGATCGGTTTTTCCATGGGTGGCGGCGAGGTCGCTCGGTACCTCTCTCGCCACGGCGGTAAACAGGTCAAGCAAGCGGTGCTCATTGCCTCGGTGGTGCCCTACATGCTAAAGACCAGCGACAATCCGGAAGGTGTGGATCCGTCTGTTTTCGACGAAATGACCCAAGCCATGAAGGAGGATCGGGCAAAATTCTGGCTTGGGTTTTTCAAGCATTTCTTCGGTGTCGGACTAGTGACTTCTCCCGTCAGCAACGAAGTGATCGATTGGGCGCGTTCTGTCTCCATGCAGGCGGGCCTGAAGCCGACCTTGGCGTGCGCCAAGGCGTTTGCGACCACCGACTTTCGCGGCGATCTCGCGTCATTCAAAGTGCCGACGCTGATCATCCACGGAACGGCCGATAAGACGGTTCCGATCGACACCGCCGGCCGCAAGGCGGCGCAAGGCATTCCTCATGCAAAGCTGATTGAGTACGACGGCGCGCCGCATGGCCTGTTCGCCAGCCACAAGAATAAGCTCATCGCGGATGTACTAGAATTTCTCAAAACCTAAGCGATAAAACCGATTGTTCCCGCAATCGAAAGCGATGAGCAGTCAACTTAGTTTCCAAAAGCAAAAGGAGTAAATCGACATGCCCTTGCGGGTGGTGATGTTGGGCGCCTCAGGCGCCGTAGGTCGCGAGGTCATGGATTCCTTGTGCAACAAGTTTGAGCTCGCGACGCTCACGCTGTTGAACCGGCGGCCATTGCCGCATGCAAGCGGTGCGGCCATGGAGCAGCACATCGTCGATGTGCTGAATCCACAAACCTACAAGCACCTGTTGGGCGCCCACCAGGCCGCTGTATGCGCCTTGGGCGTGGGCCAGCCATCGGCTGTGAGCGATGCCGAGTTCGTGCGCGTCGACAAAGATGCGGTGATCGGATTTGCGCGCGCCTGCAAAGAAGCGGGCGTCGCGCATTTCGAGTTGCTGAGCTCCGTCGGCGCTGACGCGCGATCGCGATCGCTGTACCTGCGCACCAAGGGTGAACTGTGCGACGCGTTGGTAGCCCTGGGCTTCCAGCGCTTGAGTCTGTTTCAGCCGTCGATGATCCTGACGCCGACGAAACGCTACGGCGTCGTGCAGGGCCTGGCGCTGGCCCTCTGGCCCAAGCTCGACAGGGTGTTGCGTGGCTCGTGGCGCATGTATCGCGGCGTCGCCGTGGAAACTCTCGGTGCGGCGATGGCGGCCAACCTCTTCACCAATGCGACCGGCGTTGAATGGCTAACCTGGACCGACTTTCATGTCTTGGCTACGGCGTGACGATGCTAACGTCGTAAGCGGCTGCGCTTTGGCTAGCTAACATGTAGCTCATGCGAATCGCAATGCTTAGTCTGGCGGTCTTCGCCCAGTTAGGATGCGCAACCCAAACATTCAAATCCGCGGCCGCGCAGAAGTCCAGCAACGAGCGTGTGCCACAAGACTACGTCAGGCACGCCGCGATGGCGCAGAGCTTGATGTCACGACGCACCCGCGTAGTCGGTTAACCCCGGTCGCATAACAGCAAGTGAGTTCCGTAACCAACTCTTCACAGTGCCGAGTGGCCGCCCAAGCCGGCGCGCGATTTCCGCGTGAGTTAGGCCATCGTAGAACGCGAGATACAAAATTTCGCGCTGCTGAATCGAAAGATCGTTCATACAGCGTTTTACCGCCCCAGCCTTGCGCGCCTCGATGAACAGTTCGAGTGGTTGAGGTTCGGTGGACGCCAACCCCTCGTATGGATCGTCGTCGTCTGCCGCGGCAAAACGGCCTCGCGGACGCGAATCGAGTCGGCGCAGGTTGTCGATCGCGCTGTAACGTGCAATGCCCGCTAGCCAGTAGATCACTTTACCTTTGCGCGCGTCAAATTGCGCGCAACGGTTCCAAGCCTTTAAATAGACCTCTTGTAGTACTTCCTCCGCGTCGGCGTGGTTTGTTTGAATCTTAAGAACGATGCTGAACAATCGTCGTTGGGTTAGGTTATAGAGGCGTGCGAACGACGTCCGGCAGCCTTGCCCTACGCCGTGCAATGCCGCGGTCAACTCAATGTCGAGCTCATCAAAGTTGGCATCGGCTCCCTGCTGAGTGTCAACACCCTTATTTCCTAACTGTGTCGAACCACTTGGGCGACAATTCGCCATCGAGTCCATCGGTGGAAGGATCAACATCATTGCCAATGCATCTTTTGAATCACGCCACGATGACGTTTATATCCGGCCGTTCAGGGAATCGATGTTGCGCAACGGCATCGGCAAAGCGCTTTGAAAAAGCCGCGTCCGTGGTTTTCCCGCTAAAGACACCCGGCCCCTGAAACTCACCTCCCGCCGTGCCCTCTGACTGAGCCGCTCTGTGAATCGCGCCGCTCCGCGGAGTGATTAACTTGACGGTTGTACCGCCAGCCTCGATTGTCTTGCGAACAGTATCAATGGCCTTGGCATCGACTCCCTCCGCGGCAAGTACCGCGATCTTGCGCCCCGCGATTGATTGTTTTTGGGTATTCGCCATGCTAAGCGCTGCGTCGACTGCCGGCGTGTCGGTGCGGGGTACGTCTTCGGCGCCGGCGGGCGGCGGCGGCACGGCCATGCCGAGTCCATCGGCAACCCGTTGTGCGAGTCCTTTATCGACTTGCGTCAATACCGATACCATGCGCTCGCGCACCGCCGCTACTTCGACCTTACCCAGTTCAAAGCGGAAAGTAGCAACGATGTGTTCCTGTTCCCAGGTCGATTGGCTACGCCAGAACAGCGCTGCTTGCGAGAAATGGTCGGCAAAGGTTTCGCTGCGTACGCGTATTTTTTCTCCCTCCAATGGTTGCGGATAGGTTACGAAGCCACCCTCGCGCCACGGCCGCTGCATGGGGCAACCGCTACCGAGCGTATTGGGCTCGTAACTTGTGCGGCCTTTGACGATCGTCTGACGCATGTGGCCGTCACGCTGGTTATTGGCGACTGCGGCGATGGGTCGATTGATGGGAATTTCATGGAAATTAGGGCTGCCGAGACGAGAGAGCTGGGTGTCGGTATAGGAGAACAGCCGACCTTGTAATAACGGATCGTTGCTGAAATCGATGCCCGGCACCAGATGGCCCGGATGGAACGCTACCTGCTCGGTCTCAGCAAAATAGTTGTCGGGATTGCGATTTAGCGTCATCTTGCCGATGATTTGCACTGGCCCCATCGATTCAGTAATGAGTTTGGTCGCGTCGAGTAAATCAAAGTCGAACTTGTGTTCATCTTCCTCAGGCACTATTTGCACACCGAACTCGAACGCCGGATATTGGCCCTTGTCGATCGCCTCCCACGGGTCACGCCGATGAAAGTCGGTATCTTTACCGGCGAGCTTGACCGCTTCGTCCCCAACCAGGGAATGCACACCGAGTAGAGGTTTCCAGTGAAATTTCACGAAGCACGATTTTCCCTTCACGTCGACGAAACGGAAAGTGTGCACGCCGAAACCTTCCATCATCGAAAAGCTGCGTGGGAGGGCGCGGTCGGACATGGCCCACATGATGGTATGCATCGATTCCGGCACCATCGAAATGAAATCCCAAAAGATATCGTGAGCCGACGAGGCTTGCGGTATTTCGTTGTGCGGTTCCGGCTTGACTGAATGAATGAGGTCAGGAAACTTGATGGCATCCTGGATGAAGAAAACCGGGACGTTGTTTCCCACCAGATCGAAATTGCCTTCGTCGGTGTAGAACCTAACGGCAAAGCCGCGCACGTCGCGCGCCGTATCCGCCGAGCCGCGAAACCCAGCGACGGTCGAAAAGCGTACGAACACCGGCGTTTTTATCTTGGAGTTCTGAAGAAAGCCGGCCTTCGTGTACTTGTGCATCGACCCGTACACCTCAAAATTGCCGTGCGCCGCGACGCCCCGTTCATGCGCGACGCGCTCGGGTATGCGCTCGTGGTCGAAGTGCATAATTTTTTCGCGCAGGATATGGTCTTCGAGCAGCGTCGCACCACGGGCGCCAGCGCGTAAAGAATTCTGGTTGTCGCTAATGCGCAAGCCCTGGTTAGTCGTCAATGTCTCGCCCGGTTGTTGCGCTAACACCGATGCCGCTTGTCGGGAGCGGTTGGTGTCGGACTCAGATTCCGCAAGGCCGGTCAGATTCGATGGTGGAGACTTGGGCTCGTTTAGGGGCGCTTTAGCCATGCCGTTATCCTTGGTAACAGTTATTGCAGAGTTTCTGTTTTAGCCAACGCACTCGATCCACCCTAATGAGGAGATGTCCATAGGCGGCAGCGTTTCGACTCAAAAGTATTTGGCGACCGGTCATCAGATTCAAACTGAGCAAAAATTGTGCCAATGGGCGTTGGTTGTGCCGCGGAACTCATCCGCGCCGATCGCCGCATGGATTTAATCCCTCGCTGGCGACGCACAAAACATCCAGCGTGAATGCTGAACACATTGATCGCGCGCTTGATTTTTGAGCCCTACCCTTTTCCCGCTATCCGCTCAGTCATTCCTACAAAATAATTGTAAATACTACCGGGCGAATCGCGTTGATAGTCTTGACGGAGCCCGGCGTTTTTGAACTTCTCAAAACACAATCCGATGCATCTTCAACAACCTTGGTTGTGCCAACGGGGATTTATAACGTCAGCAGTTGACAATCTCTTACTGGCACAGGTTTTCCGTTGACTCAACGAGCCTTAGCTTTTCCAAAACTCATGCCGCAAACAATCGCCCCGACGGCAATCGATGAATTCGCAGTAAACGGATGACCACCGTTGTCGAGTGGGAATTACTCAACTTAGGAGCCCAACTATGAAAATGACCTCTATCGCTTTAGCCAGTGCTTTCTGCTTTACCGCCGCTGGCCCTGCGCTGATGAACACCGCTTTTGCAGCGGAGAATGACAATCCACTTGATCCGTCGCATATGACGGATCAACAAAAGGCCTACTTCAAAGACAAGGTTGTCAAGATGGACACCAAAGGCGAAGGCATGGTTACGAAGGAAGGATTTCTCAAACACTATGACGAACTATGGGAGAAGAATGCACCGGCCGGTAAGACATCTGTAACAATGAACGAACTATCGGCGAAATGGGCAAACATGGAAGCCCAAAACCCGCTTGATCCTGAATATAAGACAGCGCTGATGCGCAACGCGCATGTCAAGATGATGGACACCAATAGTGACAGCGCGATCACAAAAGAAGAATTTCTCAAACACATGGAAACCCACTGGGTCGAGGAAACAAAACATTCACAATCGCCGTCGCTGACGTACGAGCAGGCAATGCAAGCGATTACCCGCAATCCGCTCGATCCGGGCTACAAACACAACTGATTTTTTTAAGGCTCTAGCTAATTCGATCTGTAGTGAAAGCGCCATCGCGTCGGGATAGGTGAATAAAACTGCCGGTTCTCGGCGCCTCGTGGCGCTTATGGTTTTTTGCAGGAGAACGGTTCGCGCGCCAGTGGTTCGCTAAAACGAACTAGCTTTGTACTTGCAAGTTGAAACAATAATCCGCGCGTTACCGATTTTACAGGCGAGTATGGTGGCTCTACTTGCATCAACTAAGGCGGCGTAAATGACCGCAGTTGCAGTCGTTCACCATAGTGGATTCGGCCACACGAGAAAGCAGGCCGACGCGGTTCGCTCTGGTGTCGAAGGGAACGCAGATGTGGCCGCCTCATACATTCTCATCGACGCCGAAGGCAATTTGCCCGCCGCTGCTTGGGACGAACCTCTGACTGCGGAGGCAATTATTTTTGGAGCGCCAACGTATATGGAGTCGGTCTCGTGGCAATTTAAGAAATTCGCCGACGCGAGCTCGAAACCTTGGTTTGGCCAGGCATGGAAAGATAAAAAGCGCCGCTGGTTTTACCAATTCCGCCAGCATGAATGGCAACAAGCACTCCACGCTCCATTACATGATCACCCTTTCCATGAACCAAAACTCGGAGGTGGATCAAGCGCAGCGGATCCACGGTGCGAACCATAGTCCCCGACCTTTCATCAGCAGCTTGGTGGATCCACTACGCTTGATCCACCCTACAACGGCTTGCCCAGTTCATGGATCGTGGGCAGTATCGGTAGCACCGACAGGGTTTGATTGACCCCGGCAGATCAACGTGTCTAGCGCGGCGCTACAGGCGAGTCCTACCCATGCATTAAACAAAGGGGATCGATATGCAGAATGAAATCGCTGCCGCCGCAGGGCCGCTGTCCGAGAGCCACACCTCCGAATCGTTATCGCCGTGGTGGCGCCGCGCCAGCCTCATCACCATGGCGCTCGGCTTTGCGGTACTGATCCTGCTGACCACCAAGGTCTATACCGATGCGCCGCCCATCCCCGATAAGGTGACCGATTCCGACGGATCAATCGTGTTCACGGGCGAAGATGTTCGCAACGGACAGCAAGTTTTTCTCAAATACGGCCTAATGGACAACGGGTCGATATGGGGACATGGTGCTTTGCTTGGCCCGGATTTTTCGGCCGCGTATCTGCATTCGCTGGCGCTGCATGGCGCAACCCGCCTCGCGCAGCAACGGTTCGGCAGCCCGCTTGACCGGTTGGCGTCGGGGCAGCGCGCCGCTATCGAGGCCGAAGTGCGCTCGGAGCTGAAGCACAATACCTATGATTCCCCAACCGGAGTGTTGGCCGTAGGACTCGGCTACCAAGACTGGTTCAAACAGCAACCCGGTGTCTGGAACGAGTATTTCGCTGATCCATCGAGAAACGGTGGTCTCACCGCCAAAACCATTAGCGATCCAGTTGAGTTGAGTCAGCGCAATGCGTTTGTCGCGTGGACCGCCTGGGCATCGGTCGCCAATCGGCCCGGCACAGCCCATTCGTATACCAACAACTTCCCATACGATCCCGTGGCGGGCAACTCACCGACCGCGGACGCGGTCTTGTGGAGCGCGCTGAGTCTTGTCTTTTTACTGGGCGGCACCGCGACCGTACTGCTTGCTTTTGGCAAGTTCGACTATCTGGGCTGGAAGGCCAGACCAGATGGTTATACAAGCACAGCGCTCCAAGGCGCCGATGCAACGCATGGCAGACCAGGTGGCCGGCTACTTCGTTGTCGCCGTCGTCAGTATCGCGTTGCTGACTTACTTCGGCTGGGGACTGTTCGATCCTGAACCGAGTTGGATCTATGGTTTGATCAATGCAGTAGCTGTACCCATTATCGCTTGTCCATGCGCGTCGGGACTGGCCACGCCGATGTCGATCATGGTCGCGACTGGCAACGCCGCCACCCAGGGGGTGCTGTTCCGCGACGCGGCGGCAATTGAAAATCTTTGTAAGGTCGATACACTGATCGTGGATAAGACCGGGACGATGACCGAAGGCAAGCCGCGCTTCGATCGTGTCGTGGCCACCTCGGGTTACACCGAGAACGAAATACTGCGCTTGGCCGCGAGTCTCGACCAAGGCAGCGAGCATCCGCTGGCAGATGCAATCGTGAACGCCGCTCGCGAGCGTGGGCTGGTGCTCGAAAAGTCTGATGGCTTTGAGTCCAGCACCGGCATCGGCGTTCGCGGTAGCGTCGGTGGCAAACAGTTAGCATTAGGTAATACCGCGCTGATGACCCAGCTAGGGATATCTATTGAAGGCCTGACATCGCAAGCTGAAGCGCTGCGTTCTACCGGCGCCAGCGTGATGTATCTGGCGATCGATGGTCGGCCGGCTGGGTTACTGTCGGTGGCTGATCCCATCAAGGCCAGCACGGCCGAGGCACTGGCGAATCTAAAGTTAACCGGCATGCGGGTGATCATGGCGACCGGCGACGGCCTGGCCACGGCGAGGGCAGTCGCGGATCAACTTGGCATTGACGAAGTACATGGCGAGATTGATCCCGCGGATAAATTGGCGCTGGTGGAAACGCTGCAGAAAGCGGGCCACATCGTTGCGATGGCGGGCGATGGCATTAACGATGCTCCCGCGCTGACGAAGGCCCACGTTGGCATTGCGATGGGTACCGGGACCGACGTCGCAATGAACAGCGCGCAGGTCACGCTTGTCAAAGGCGATCTGCGAGGCATTGCTAAGGCTCGCGCGATCTCTGAGCAAACCATTTCCAACATGAAGCAAAATCTCGGCTTCGCCTTCATCTACAACGCGCTCGGCGTGCCACTTGCCGCCGGTGTGCTTTATCCATTTACCGGCTGGCTGCTATCACCTATGATCGCTGCTCTAGCGATGAGTCTAAGTTCCGTATCCGTCATTAGCAATGCGCTGCGTTTGCGAAGATCAAGTATTGGGAGCGGCAGTTGAAGAAATCCGATCCGAATGTTTCGAATATCACTTTGCCCGTGAAGACCGATACCGCCATGTCCTATCCAGCGCATTTGATCACGCAAAAAACCTTGCGGGACGGCACGCCTCTGACCATACTCCCGATTCGGCCCGCAGATACGGATTAGGAGAAAGCCTTTGTTAAAAAGCTACCCGACTTTTCGCGCTACTACCGCTCCATGAAATACAAAGACTACTACCGCATTCTGGGTGTTGAGCGAACCGCTGACGATGCCGCCATCAAGAAGGCGTATCGCAAGCTGGCGCGCAAGTATCATCCCGACGTCTCCAAGGA
>JBKJHT010000248.1:0-3055 GCA_046598945.1 Burkholderiales bacterium
AGTCTGGTCGGCATTGGCGGCGCGGCGATTACCATTCCGTTCATGACCTGGTGCAACGTGCATATGCATCGCGCCATCGGCACGGCAGCCGCGCTGGGATTTCCGGTGTCGATGGCGCGATGCATATGCACGTTGCACCAGGTCATGAACGGAATGGTAATCGCCGCGCCGCCAATGCCGACCAGACTTGAGATCGCACCGATGACGTTACCGGCGACCAACATGCCCAGCTTGCCCGGCAGATTGCGATGGGGCTTGGGCTTGGCGTTGATCAGCATTTGCGTGGCGGTATAGACCATGAACACGACGAAGATGATCTTCAGCACAGGTGACGAAATCTGCGCCGCCGCGAAAGTGGCGACAAAGCCGCCAATGAGAATGCCGGGCGTCAAACGCCGAACAATGAGCCAATCCACCGAGCCTAGCGACTGGTGTGCGCGCAAGCTCGACAGCGATCCGAACAGAATGCAGGCCATCGACGTGCCCAGTGCCATATGCATGATATGGGCCTGCCCGAAGTGCAGATGCTTGAATACCTCAAGCAGTCCGACGATGATTATCACGCCGCCCCCGATGCCTAACAGGCCCGCGAACAGCCCGACGACGGCGCCAAGCACCAGGTAGCTCAGCGCGTAGAGCATCGCCTTACAACTTACCGATGATGAAGTCCCACTCCGCCGGCTCAATCGGCGTGATCGACAGTCGATTGCCGCGCTGCAGGATGCGCATGTCCGCTAACTCGGCATAGCCGCGCAATTCTTGGATGCCGAGCAAACGCGTTTTCTTTACGAATTTGACCTCGACATTGAACCAACGCGGATTGTCGCGCGCTGCCTTCGGATCGAAATATTTACTGTTAGGATCGAACTGGGTAGCGTCGGGATAAGCCCGCTTGCTCACGGACGCAAGACCGGCGATGCCCGGTTCGGCGCAACTGGAGTGATAGAAGAATACCTTATCGCCCAGCTTCATTTGATCGCGCATGAAATTGCGCGCTTGATAATTTCGAACGCCGAACCACGCAACGGTTTTTGCCGGGGCCGCCGCGAGGTCATCGATACTGACTTCCGCCGGTTCCGATTTCATCAGCCAGTAGGACATGATCGCTTCCAAACGAAAAGAGCGGCCAGGCCGCTCTTGATTAAAGCCCCCCGCAGGTGCCGTTAGACCGGCATCTTGGACCCTTTCCTAAAAAGGGGTCATCTGCCCAACACCTTTAGGCACTGCCGCTTGGGAGCGCACACCGGTGTTGCTTAGGCCGACAACCGGGTTAGATGGCTATCGGGTCAAAGAATATATGGCCTTATCGAACACTGCAGGGGACAACCTTTCTGGGTTCATCGCAAAACTACTGCGGCACCCGCCTACTTCGTTGCGCAGTGCTCAGAATCCTCATGTACATTGAGTACATTGCGGTTCCTGCGCGCTGCGCGCCTCGTATCCGGGCATCCTCGCTACGTTTTTCGATAAACCCAACAGCGCATTCGCAAATTCCACGCGCTCAAAACAAATCTAAAACAGCTTATCTTGCCCGTCCGCCAATGCTTCTGTAATACTGCTTCGCATCAGCGAAATCTTGCGTTTCATTTCGGCGCTATTCACACCCTTGCCGCCTTTGCCGCCGAGCAACTCGTGGGCAATATTCAACGCGGTCATTACCGCAACGCGCTCGATCGCCATGGTCTTTCCACCCTCGCGAATTTCACTCATTCGGCCGTCGACAAAATCCACCGCGGCGAGTAAGTCCTTTTCCTCATCGGGGGCACACGACACTCGATAGGACTTCCCCAAGATCATTACGTCGAGGGTTTTGGTCTCGCTACTCATGTTTCTTTCTCGGGGATTTTCGCGAGAACCGCTTCAAGCCGCGTGGTGGCAGCCGAGATTTTTTCGCTTAGGCGCGCGTTCTCGTCGGCCTTCACCGCCAGTTGTTGCCGCAGTTGCAGGTTTTCCTCGCGCAACTTCACCACGACCGCGACCATCTCGGCAACCTTCATTGAAAGTGCATCCAAGTCTTTTTCCATAACGACAATATTAAGTGTAAAAACCTTGGTTGGTCAAATGCCTGCGCAGGCCGGGCGAGCCGACTAATTTAGCGCACCGGCAACTCGTGTATAGTACCGCTAATTCATGGTTCCGGAACGCATTTCTTGCGTTCTGGTTAAACGGGAAACAGGTACGGAAATCCTCCAAAACCTGTGCTGCCCCCGCAACGGTGAGTGAGTATTCGCGTCATCAATGGGTCACTGGGTGTACTGCCTGGGAAGACGATGATTCGCAGAAACGAAAGTTTCGCCTCACGAGCCCGGATACCGGCCTGAAAGCTTGCGATTGCAAGCGTTGCGGAAATATCGCGGGGATGCGATAGCTGCGTTGGCCATCTTTGCGGTTGGACCTCGTCGCCGGTGCGTTACGTACCGTCCCTGAATATTTCCTTGTTCAATTTTGACAAGGAACGTCTGTGAAATTTAAATTAATATTGCTTGGAACAGTTGCCGTCGGCCTCGCTCGTGCGGCCTATGCCGAAGCCCCTTCCGTCTTGGAAACCATGGTTGTGACGGCAAACCGTACGGAAGAACGGCTAGCACAAACGCTGCAACACACGACCCTGATCACGCCAGAGCAGATTCGCAATTCCGGCGCCGCCGATTTGCCGACCTTGCTGCGCCAGGAAGCTGCGCTGGAAATCGCGCAGTCCGGCGGCGTCGGCAAACAAAGCAGCACGTTTATGCGCGGTGCGAATTCCAACCACACGCTGGTGCTGATCGATGGCATACGCGCGAATTCGGCAACCGTGGGCGCCACCGCACTTGATCAGATCATGCTGGATCAGATTGATCGAATCGAAGTGGTGCGGGGCAACGTCAGCAGCCTCTATGGTTCGGAGGCGATTGGCGGGGTGATTCAGATTTTTACCAAGCGCGGCAAAGGCGAGCCAAGCTTGAGCATAGCGGCAGGGTACGGCACGGAAAATACTGGACGGGTCAGTGCGGGTTATGGTGGCGCGGCGGGCAATACCCGTTTCAACGTGAATCTGTCGGCTTTTCACACCGAT
>JBKJHT010000103.1:0-3897 GCA_046598945.1 Burkholderiales bacterium
GCAGAAAATTACCGCGCGAAGTCCGAGCGATTGTAATGTTGGATAGGCATAAACATAGTTATCCAGATAGCCGTCGTCAAACGTGATCAGCACGCTCTTGGCCGGCGCTTGATACGATCCCTGCAAGAACCCGAGAAACTGATCGGCCGTCAATGCCGTATAGCCGGCGCGTGCCAGGTAACCCATGTGGTCGGTAAACGTCGCCGGCGATACCGTCACCAGGCCTGGGTTCGGGCTCACATGGTGATACATCAAAACCGGCACGGCTTGGGCGAACTGACTCATCGCGGCTGATTGCGAACGGCAAAAAGTTGCCGGTAGACCGCTTCCGACCGATCCAGCATGACCTCCAAGCTGTAATGTTGTTTGGCGTGCATTCTTCCTTGAGCACTCAGGATTGTGGCAAATGCCGGGTCCTCCGCGATACGCAGAAGCGCCGAAGCGGTGCGTTCCGGATCGTCCGGTGGGACGAGTAAACCGGTTTTCTCATTTAGAACCACCTCGGGAACACCACCGACGGCTGTTGCCACCACCGGCAATCCCAGGCCGATACTTTGCGTCAGCGCCTGAGATTGAGCTTCGGAACGTGAGGTTAGCAGCATCACATCCGAGGCGCCGATCAGATCGGCAACATCGGTGCGATGCCCCAGAAAGCGCACCGAATCTTGTATCCCCAATTCCGCAGTCAGTCTCTCCATATCGGCACGCATCGGCCCTTCCCCGGCAATCAGGAAGACGCTGTCGGAAAACTTCGTACGCAAAATCTTGAATGCCCGCAACGCAACGTCGTGGCGCTTCACGCCTCGAATCACCGCGACCGTCAATACCACGAAAACGTCATCGGCGATCCCCAGCATCGAGCGCATTTCCTGCTTTGAATAGCGTGGCGTAAAACTTGAAAAATCGATTCCCGTGGGGATATTGATGACCTTTTCTGGGGGGAATCCGCATTCATCAACCAGCATGGTACGCATGGTTTCACCCAACGCGAAAAAGCGATCAAACAAGTAATGAACAAAATTGATCGGATTATATTTAAGCGGCAAAAATAAATGCCGGGTGCGCACCACCGGCACGCCGGCGAATTTTGCGGCGATTCCGCCGATCCAGCTATCGATGCCGCTGTGGGTGTGAAGGATATCCACGTTCTCGCGCCGGCAAAATTTTATCAGTGCCCGGATGGCCCGTAAATCCGCCTTGCCGCGCATTGGACATATCTCCACGGCAATGCCCAAGCGGCGAGCCTCACCCGCAATCCAACATTCCGCACCAGTGGCGATAGTGACTCGGTGACCGCGTTTTAGCATCCCAATCGACTCACTCAGGATTCGGCGCTCTTGACCGCCCGCGCCGTTCGACCACTCGGTATGAAGGATATGCACGGGATTTATGTCGACAAGCTCGGTGCGCGACCATGATCTGCGCTCACACTCGGCGATTCGAAGGGCCTGCCGCGGTTATCGAGCGTGCTGTGCACGGCCGCCCAAACCGCGTCAACCGATACGTCGGACATGGGGGTTTCGTTGGAACAGCCCTCATCTAACTGCGGATGTTCGACGACCACAAGTGGCTCGGGGTGTTGGAGTGGCGCTAAATGTCTGCCGCGGTGGCGACAGTGATACAGCACCACCATCGGTATTCCAAGTGCGCCGGCGACGTGAGTCGGGCCGGTATCGACGCCAATGTAAAGTGATAATCGGGACATCACTGCGCTGCTTTCCCGCAACGTTAACTCGCCCGCAATATTCTCACAGCGCGAACCCAGTGCCGCGGCGACCGCCTTGCCTTTTTGCGCATCCGCGGGGCCGCCCAAACAAAGCAACGTGACATCATCGTAGCGCTGAAGAATTTTGTTGCCCAGCGCGATGACGTGGTTCACCGGCCAGTCGCGATAGGCTTTGGTTGGAAAGCTGGCGAACTGCAGGCCGATGAGTCGCTTCCCTTCACTGCCAATCCGGCAGCGGATCCAACGGTCAGCAGCCGCCATTTCGGGATCACTGATTTGGTACAGCAATCGCCTGCTTCGGGCTTGAATTCCCAGCGCTTCCGCAAGCAACAGCCTTTCATCCACCGCATGGGCAATATTTTCTGGCGGCGCCACGCTGACATGGAACGGATGCGCCGCTCTTTTCCTGTCGAATCGCACAAATCCGACGACGCAGTGAGCGGCGCGCAACGCGTATTGATCCAGTTCATCGTCACGCCCGTAGACTAAGGCGTAGTCCCAAAGCTTAGCGCCAAGCCGGCCTCGCCACCAGGCGGTTTTTTTCGTGATCCCGACCAATCGATCGATACACGATAGGCCTTGCAAGATTTCCAAGCGCTTGGGGTGAGCAAGACAGGTTACCTCGCCATCGGGGCAGGCATCTTTGATCGCTTGCAGTACCGGCGTGCTCAACAGCGTGTCGCCGATCCGTGCCACGCAGATCACGACTACACGAGCATCGGGAGCAATAAGCTCAGGTAGGCCGTTCAACAACGCGGTCTCCCGAAAACTGCGCTCGATGCAGTTGGGCATAGGCGCCTTTTTGGTTGATCAGGTGATCGTGACTACCCATCTCAATCACCTGCCCCGTTTGCATGACTACAATCCGATCCGCCCGCTCAATGGTTGACAGTCGATGGGCGACGACGATAGTTGTGCGATTTTTCATGAGATTTTCCAGCGCCGCCTGAACCAGGCGCTCCGACTCGGAATCCAGCGCCGATGTGGCTTCATCGAGGATCAGGATCGGCGCATCTTTCAACAGAGCGCGGGCGATGGCGAGGCGCTGCCGTTGTCCGCCGGAGAGCTTGATGCCGTTTTCGCCGACCAAGGTATCGAGTCCTTGCGGCATGTTGCGGATGAATTCCATGGCATGGGCGGCTTCGGCGGCGCGGATGATGGCTTCCCTCGAGGCTCGAGCCAACGGCCCGTAGGCGATATTCGCGGCGACCGTGTCGTTGAATAAAACGACATCTTGGCTAACCAGCGCCATATTGTCGCGCAAGCACGCGAGCTTGATGTCATTGAGTTCCTCACCGTCGAGCAAAATCCGCCCGGAGGTGGGCCGATAAAATCGCGGCAGCATGTTCACCAGTGTGGTCTTGCCGCTGCCGGATGCGCCGACTAGGGCAATGGTTTCACCGGGCGCGATGTCGAGTTCGATATTCGCCAGGATATCGCTTTCACTGGTGGGGTAGCGGAACGCTACGCGCTCAAATGTGATTGCGCCGCGGGCACGGCCGAGCGCGATTGTGCCGGTGTCCTTTTCTGTCGGTTCGTCGATCAATTCGAACACGCTTTCCGCCGCCGCGAGGCCGCGTTGTAGCGGTTCGTTCACGCCGGTCAATCGTTTCAGCGGCGCCAGCAACATCATCACCGCGGTGATGAACGAGACAAACCCACCGACTGTTGTTTCATTGTTGGCGGATTGTTGCGTCACCATGAAAATAATAATCGCCAGCATTAGTGCGGCAACGAGTTCCCCGACAGCGGAGTTGGCAGACGAGGCTGCGACTTGTTTCATACCGAAGGCGCGGACTTTGTTGGCGGCTTCGCGAAAGCGATTGACCTCGTAATCTTTACCGCCGAAAATCTTCACCACGCGATTACCCTCAATACTTTCTTCGATCACTTGGGTGATGCCGCCCATGGCGCGCTGGGCGCCACGGCTGACTTGGCGCATGCGCCCGCTGAATTTTTTCACCACCCAAGCCAACAGCGGCGCAATGGCGAGGGAGACCAGCGACAGTTTCCAATTCAGATAAAACAGCCACGCCAGTAGCCCGAGCACCGTGAGCGAATCTTTCACCATCACGGTGATCACGCTGGTTGCGGCAGAAGTGACTTGGGTGACGTCGAAGGTCAGTTTGGAAATGAGGTTGCCGCTGGCGTGGTCGTCGTAGTAGCCGACC
>JBKJHT010000162.1:0-26655 GCA_046598945.1 Burkholderiales bacterium
TAGCTTTTTCATTGAGGTACTCCTTGAGTTATTTAAGAAAATCTAGAGCGTCTGTCGAAAACCGACGCTATCGGTATTGATTAACGCGGCGCATCGGGTAATAGTTTACTTTAACACCGGCGCTCGACTCATCGCTTTGGCCAAGCGGGCGGTGCGAGCGCATCCCTGGCAGGGTAAACGGTCAGGGGTACGCCGTTTTGCCATGGCACGATCAGCAGGCTGGTGCCCACGCGCCGACCGTTCTCATCGAATTTCCAGTCGGCGATTGCCGGGAAAAAAGTTCGCTGCGCCGCCCGTAAGGTACATCGCGCGCAATGCTTTGGCAACCGCCTCACGATCGGGTTTGCCGGCCGCTTCAAGTGCCGGCTTGAAAATTCAAATGTCGCCATACGTAGTCACCAAATGTTGCGTTGGCCAGGGTTCGGCGGTTTTTTTCTTCACTTCGGCGTCCATGACCGCCCGTCCGACTTTTCCGCCGACCTCATAACCGACCACGGCTGCGGAAATAAAATCGAGACCGCGGACACGGCGCTACTGCACCAGCGAAAGCAAGGTGGGCAGCACCACGATACCCAAGTGGCTGGATGCTGCCCGAATGCATGTCTTCACGCACCAGGCCGTGGCCCATCACCGCATTGGCAAACGCGGCGTCGCCGAAAGCAACGCGTTGCGGCGAGCCGATCACCGCCGCGCCCTGCCTTAGCACCACGAGTTCAAACGGGGTCAGCCGCGCACTTCCACACCGGCCCACGATTCCACTACCTTGCACATGGAAGTGAAATCCGAATCGGCGCCAAACATGGCGTTGGTGACCGCCAGCATCTGACGCACCGCCGCCCCGCACACCATCGGCACACCCATCGCCTCCGCTTCATCGATACACAATTTCACGTCTTTGTACGATAAGCCCGTCGTGAAGCCAAAATCGAAGGTGCCGGGCAATATCGCGCGCGGAAATTTATCTTGCGTCGCACTGTTACGCCCGGTGCTGGTATTGAGCACCTCAAGCATGACTTTGGGATTGAGTCCGGCTTTCACGCCCATCACCATCGCTTCGGATGTCAGCGCGATGGCGGCGGCGGCGAGCAGATTGTTGGCGAGCTTCATGGTCTGCGCTTGGCCGGCGACCTCACCAAGATGAAACGGTTTTCCAAAAGTCTTGAGTATCGGCTCGAGTTCGGCGAACACCGCATGCGGACACGCAACCATCACCGCTAGCGTGCCTTCGCGCGCGCCCCTAAGACCGCCGCTGACCGGTGCATCGACGTAAATTATGTTTTTCGCGGCCAGTGCCGTAGCGACGATTCCCGCCATGCGCGGCCCGATGGTGGAGAAATCGACTACGCGCTTAACCTTATTGCCGTCGATCAGCCCGTCCTTGCCCAGCGAGGCGCCGTTTACGATTTCCGGATTCGGCAAGCTGAGAAAAATCGTCTCCGCCTTGTTCGCGAGATCGGCGATGGAAGCAGCGCTTTTCGCACCGAGCTTTTCCATTGCGCTCATCGCGTCCTTGCTAATATCAAACACATACACCGCATGACCCGCGCGCAACAATCGCGGCACCATCAACGCCCCCATACGCCCCACCCCGGCAAATCCAAACGTCTGCTGCGCCATCTTGTTTCCTCGCGATTCGGTTTAATTAGCGCGACGCTGTGCGTCGCGCATGCGGTGATAAATAAGACTAAGTCCAACACTGTTCACTTAAGACCCGTTCGCCCTGAGCCGTGAGCTTGTCGAACGTTCGAAGGGCCTAGTGTACTGTCCAATAAATAACTGGATGATTCATTTCTTCGCTTTTCGCGTGCGTGGCAGAGTGCGACCGGGCTGAATGCTTTCCATGGTTTGCCGGCAGCGCGAGCGTTCTGCGATGATGGATTCTACCGTGGCTGTCCAGACGAAGGGCTTGGGGTTTTCGTTCCAAGCGGGCAAGAATTCCTCGATGGCCTGGCGCAGGTCAGCGACGCTGGCGAATGAGCCACGGCGGATTCTATTACGGGTCAACTCGCCAAACCAGCGCTCGACCAAATTCAGCCAACGGGAACAGGCGGGAACAAAATGCGAGACAAACCGGGGGTCGCCTTGATGATCACAATCACGGATAAAACGGTGCGCGTGCGATCTTTGCCGATTGCCTTTTAGTTAACATTTCGGATGCCTCAAGCCCCGCGTGGATATTGCCTCTCAGGCCATGCCTTGCCAGGCGGCAAGCGCGATGTGGATCGTAGCACCTGGCGCAAAACGATCGAGGAGAAGGCCATCGCGTAACCTGTGGATTTACGATTGATCGAGATCGCCCGGTGTTTTTCAGAATTCTCGCCTACTTGGGTTTCCTCACCGCGCCCGCCGCGTTCACCTGCTGCGCGCTGTGTGGGGTGGCTGGCCTCGAGCCATTTATTCCAAGCCACCTGCGAGCCGAAACCGCTTGCCCAACGCAAGGCGACTATCGCGCGCGGGCATACGCCCGATGCCTGAATCAAACCAATCCCGCTCACTAATCAAAGCCCCAAGAATCGGTATCTGAGTGCCATTTTTCACGCAACACTCTCGTGTTTAACCTGACTTGACAAGATCAAACCCCGATGGCAATCTGACCACGAATTCGCCACCCACAGAGTATTTGCCGTCCCATCTGCTTTGACTCGAACTCTGGCACTCTTTCATTTGTGATCTCCTGCGTCTTTTGGCGAAGACTTGGAAATTCACGCCGACCGAACCCGCAGGGAGGAACAAAATGCGTACGATACTTGTCAGTAAAATAGATGCTTTGGCTCGTTCGCGGCTGGCGACGATCAGCGCCGATACGTTGATCCTGGATGCAGCAAAACTGCTCTCGGACTCGCATATCAGCCTTGTCATCGTCTGTGATTCTGGCGGGGTGATGGTGGGTGTCATAACCAAAACGAATATCGTGCAGCAGTTCAGTCGTTCCCTGGAAAGCATCGGCACAGCTGTGGCCGCTGAGGTCATGACTCGAGTGATTACGTCCTGCCGCCCCACAGACTGTTTGCTCGATGTCTTGGCGATAATGGAAAAGCGCGGCTTCGCACACATCCCCGTCGTCGACGAGGATACCAAACCGTTTGGCGTCGTCAATTCGGGAGATGCGCTTCGGGCACTGATGGCTGATGAAAAATATGAAGCGTCGCTTCTGCGTGACTACGTGATGGGTATTGGCTACCAGTGAAGATTTCTCGATGACAGCCGCAGACACAAGGCCGATCGTTCTCATCACTGGCGCGACCGGTAACCTCGGCCGTTCACTTGGCGAGGCGCTCGGTCGCGACTACCGGATCGTCGGGCTCGACCTGAAGGCGCAGGGCGCCGACTTCCCTGTGCTCGAGGCCGACTTCTCGTCCGATCCCTCGGTCGAGCTAGCATTGCGAAAGTTCCGCGACGCGTTCGGCTCGCGCATTGCCAGCGTCATCCACCTCGTCGCCTATTTCGACTTTACCGGCGAGGACAAGCCGCTCTACGAAACCGTCAATGTTGAAGGCACGCGGCGCCTTCTGAGCGCGCTGCAGGACTTCGAAGTCGAGCAATTCGTTTATTCGAGCACGATGCTCGTGCACGCGCCGTGCCGTCCTGGCGAGCGCATCGACGAGCAGCAGCCGATCGAACCGCGCTGGGCTTATCCGAAATCGAAGGCCGCCGCCGAAGCGGTGATTCGTGCGGAGCACAAACGGATCCCTTACGCCATTCTGCGGTTAGCGGGGGTATACGACGAGCACTCGATGGTGCCGACTATGGCGCGGCAAATGGCGCGTATCTACGATCGCGACTTTCAGAGTTATTTTTACTCCGGTAGCACGCTGGTTGGTCAGGCCATGCTTCACCGCGATGATATGCTCGAAGCGTTTCATCGCACTGTCGACCGCCGCGCTGTATTGCCGCCTGAGACCGAGATTTTGATTGGCGAGGCCGACGCGATCGGCTACGACGCGCTCCAGGACGAGCTCGGCTCTCTGATTCACGGTGTAGCTGATTGGCCGACGGTGCGCGTGCCCAAGCCGGTCGCGGCCGTTGGCGCGTGGGCGCAGGGAAAGCTCGAGCCGGCCATCCCCGACGTGATCGACGGGGGCGAGGCGCCGTTCATCAAACCATTCATGGTTGCCATGGCGGACGACCACTACGCGCTCGACATCGGGCGCGCCCGCGAGTTGCTCGGCTGGGAGCCACAGCATCAATTGAAAGACGAGTTGCCGAAGCTTGTCGCGGCCTTGAAGAACGACCCGGCCGCTTGGTACAAAACCAACGGTATCACGCCGCCGGCCTGGCTCAGCGATGCAGCCGACCTCGGCAAGAATCCGGAGAGCCTACGCGCCCGCCATGAGGCGCAGTTCACGACCGAGCGCCGCGCCAACCGCTGGGCGCATTTCGTCAACATGGGCCTGGGCACTTGGCTCATCACTCAGCCGGTGCTGATTAACGTCCAGGAACCGCTCCTGCGCTGGAGCGAAATAGTCCTGGGCGCGATGCTCATCGTCTGCGCTGCCCTGTCGCTGTCCTGGCGCGCGCAATGGGCGCGCTGGCTGTGTGCCGGTATCGGTGCATTGGTGATGGGTGTGCCATTCTTGTTCGCGACCGAGAACGCCACCGCCTATCTTTCCGACACGCTGGTGGGTGCACTGATTTTTGGCTTTGCAGTCTGCACCAAGCCCGAGCCGGGAGTTTCGGCGATCGCGGCGCTGACCGGCCCCGCAGTGCCGCCGGACTGGAGCTACAACCCGTCCAGATGGTCGCAGCGCATGCCCATCATCTTGCTGGCCATCATCGGCCTCTATGTCTCACGCTACCTCGCTGCGTACCAACTGGGACACATACCCGGCGTATGGGATCCGTTCTTCGCCGGCTCGCCACTCGATCCTCAAAACGGCACCGAGGAGATCATTACCTCATGGGTTTCAAAAGCGTGGCCAGTGTCAGATGCAGCCGTCGGCGGCTACACCTATTTGTTGGAGATACTCACCGGCATCGTCGGCTCGCGAATGCGTTGGCGCACCATGCCTTGGCTGGTGGTGCTGTTCGGCCTGATGATCGCGCCGCTAGGCATCACCTCGATCTTCTTTATCATCATCCAGCCGGTGGTCATCGGCACGTGGAGCATCGTTGCGCTAATCGGCGCGGCGGCGGTACTCATTCAAATCCCCTATTCACTCGACGAACTGATCGCGACGTTGCAGTTCCTGCGCCGCCGCGCGAAGGCCGGCCAGAACTGGCTGCGCGTGCTTTTCGTTGGCGACACCGACGAAACGAAGGAGGTACAAAATACCGCGCTCAGTGGTGGACTCGATGCCGACGAGTTCGACCAGTCGCCCGGCGCCGTGATCAAGGATATGATCGGCGGCGGCGTCAGCTTACCGTGGAACTTGGCTCTGGCGGCACTCGTCGGCCTGTCGCTACTATTCACGCGACTTACGCTTGGCGTCGATGGCAACCTGGCAAATGCCCACCACGTCATCGGCTCGCTTGTTCTGACCGTAGTCTCGATCGCCGCCGCCGAAGTTGCCCGGCCGGTTCGATATCTTAATATGCTACTTGGGACCGCATTGATGGCCGCACCGTTCATGTTTATGGCAGGCATGGCGGCGACGGTCGTTAGTGTGGTGTTGGGCGTTGGGCTGATAGCGCTCAGCGTAAGCCGCGGCCCAATCCGCGAGCGCTACGGCAACTGGAGTCGCCTGATCGTTTAGGAAAGTCTGCTCGCCGGCATCGTCGCGACCTGGATGACACAACTCGCATTCACCTATTTGCCCTGGTTAAACCGGCTTTTCCAGACCGACCCGGTACGGGCCGAAGCCTGGCTTTATATCGTCGGCATCGGAGGTTTACCCTTCGCCGCGGTCGAGATGGAAAACTAGCTGCGCTTTCGCGCGCCACGGTCCGCAGAAAAATTCCTCCCATCTACTCAATAACCACCAGAGGCTAACATGAACGAACAGATCATTACTCCCTCCCCATCCCCAGCGCCATTGGACGATCCGCTCATTCGTGTGTTGACCAAGTCCATACGCTACGCCGTGCGAATTCTGGCGGTGCTGATGGTGCTGGTGATCTGGTGGGGGGGTGTCGGATATGGCCTACGTTTTGTACGAACGTGTCTCTAGCCATCCTTTCTATCTACTCAACATCAGCGATATTCTGGCCACTTTCGGCGCGTTCATGGCCGTGCTGATTGCAATCGAAATCTTCGTCAACATCACCAGTTACCTGCGCAATAACGTCATCCATATCAAGATCGTTCTTGCGACGGCCTTCATGGCTGTCGCCCGCAAGGTTATCGTTTTGGATTACAAGGAAGTCAGCTCAAACTATGTGTTCGCCACCGCTGCGCTAATGCTCGCACTGGCGGTGGCCTATTGGCTGGCCGTGGTAAAAAATACCTCCATAGAAAGCCACGGCGAACTTTGAAAAGTCACAGTGGACCAGTTGCTTGATCGCTCTGGAACTGACCGCGACGCTGGGCTTCGACACCTATACCAACGCGGATGTGAACAGCATTGGAACTAGGTCACGACCACGTCGCGCGCAGCTCGAAAAAATCCGGCATGCGAATAACATTTCGCGCCGTCACGGGCGCGCGCGCAGAAACATCTCATCGCACTGCTTCAAACGCCGCTCTGGGCGCGGCGTTCCAGGCACACCATGCCAGCGGGCAAGAACCATGCGCGCCCTGGAGGGCGCGTCCATCCAGGAAAGGACGCGGAATCACTCCAACGCTTGCGTCTGTGGCGTAAGCCGAAACGCCGCGCGCGCGTAACCCAGGGCGTTCGCCTTATCAAGCGCGAGTCGCAAAGACCGGTAATCTAACGTGGGTGTGCGCGATAGGATCCAACCATACTTGCGGCGCGGTTCGCCGACCAACACCCACTTATAATCCGGATCGACCGCCAAGATCCAATAGTCGCCATAAAAAGGCCGAAAGAAACTCACGTGCAGCTTGGCGTTGCCGCTACCCGCCACGATCTTCGCGATACCCTTGACTTTGGCGAGCGAGCCATCGTTCTTGCGACAGCGATTGGTCACGCGAATCACATCGCCATCGCTGCGATAACGTGCCTGCGTATCCGCCATGCACATGGACTGAAATTCATTCGGCAGCAGGGCAATTTCGTACCACGCGCCGGCATATCGGGCGAGATCCACGGACGCCACCGTGTCCATGGGCGCGCTCGGTTGGCTGGTACAGCTCCCGAGCAACGCCATTAGTAGAATCTGCGCCAGTAGCGGGAGCGATTTCATGGAAATAATTCCTTTAGTTGGTTTAGTGGAAATGGGCCAGGTCGCGGCGAACTTGATCGATTTCCGACACCGATACGATTTGAATCCGAAACGGCGCGGCGCTCGTCATGTTGATAAATCCTCGATCAATGATTTCTGACCTGACCAACTGGTCGATAGTTGCGTGCAGCGGAATCGTGCACGACTTCACCAACACCAACCGCTCCGCTTGCAGCGTGCGCGCAAGCCAAGCGGCGAGGCTGTCGGACGTGATGTCCCAGGTCGCCGCAATCTGCGCTGCGCTCGATACCATCGCGCTCGGTAACCAGAGGGCGACTTGATTGTTCGACAATGCGGTGGCGATTGCGGCGTGGGTTGGCGCTATCACGAGCAGCGGATTCATTCCCTTTAACTGCAACGCGAATTGATCCATTGCGAGTAGCGCCATGCGATGGGCGAATTCATCGGAAAATTGCCAGCGCTGTTGCTGTATTCGAACCGCGTCGGCGTAGGGCCCGCCACCGGGGACGATGACGACTTGTTCCTTGCCGCAATCCACCAGCATGTCGAGCCAAATCGCGAGCCGAGCATCATTGCACAGGCTGCCACCGAGCTTGACGACCCAGATCACGATTCGCGCGCCAACAAGGCTACCGCCACAGCCGGTGCAACGTCGGTGACGGCGTCTTCGCTCGGGCCGGCGAGTGTGAGCAGTTGCGCAAACGATCGATAGCCGCATGCACTTTCTTGCGCTATTTCCCGCACCAGAAACGCACCTACACCGGCGCCGATTAGCGGTATCGATTGCACCACCCCAACGCGTGACGCAACCTGATTCAACGCCGTTTTTATTTTCGCTAATTGCGCCGAGCGAAATGCGCGCGCCAGTTCACGCCAATCGTCTAGCGTTGCGGACTCCACGTCGCGCCCGATCATGCGTGCGATGCGCCGCGCGCTGGCGAACGATGTTTTTTCCGCAGCGTCGGCACTGGCGTGTTGATCGGCCTGTTCGGGCAATTCGCCGAGCACACGATACACGTCCGCCATGGTGGCAAAATGCTCCGCGACAAGCGGCACCACATCGCCGTGAAACGCAACGCGATCCAGCACCGCCATGAGCGGTGTGCGCACCAAGCCGCTGTAAACCAATTCGCCGCCAACCAAACGCGAATAATCATCGCGGCCGTGGAAGCGTGGCTGGCCATCGACGATGGCGATGATGTCGGTTGTAGTGCTGCCGACATCGACAAACCAGCCCACCGCGATCTTGCTTGCAATCAGATCGACGGAGGCACGCCAGTTCGCTGACGCAATCGCCGCTGCATGAACCGCCACGCCGTCGCTTGCAACAAAGGCGCGATCGCCACGATAAAAACGCACGCTACTGCCTGACAGCGGCTCACTTACGCAGCGTGCAATCTCGACTACGCCGGTGGCGCGATTGGGAAATAAATCGACCATTTCGCCGGTCATGGTGACGGCGTGATGCGCACTCTGACCGATGTGGGAACCGGCGAGCGCCATCGCCTGACGCAATTCCCCGAGGCCACGCCATAGCGCGCACGGCACTTGTACCACCGCGCATACGGCGCCCGCGGCATCAATGCGCGCCGCCTTGAGATGTGCCCCGCCAATATCCCAGCCGATGATGTCATCACGCATGGGCAATGGAAAAATCGAGTTGCACCGCGCGATCGCGAGTACATTCAAGCACCCGTGGCACGTCATCTTGCATTTGCTGCAACGCCAGCTTCGCGACATTGATTCCCAAGGCATCGCGCAAACCGCAATAAGACGTCGTCAAGCGAGGATTGATTTCCAGCACGGTGAGCGCGCCCGCTTCAGATCGAATCACATCGACGCCGATGTATCCCCACAATCCCGGCAGCGCCTGCGCAATCTGCCGCGCCAACGCTTGAAAATCTTCCGACTCGCGCGGGAGCGCGTTGACGCTTAAACCATCAAGCACGACGCCGTTATGATGCCAGGAGACGTGCTGCCGATTCACCGCGAGTAATAACGCCGCGCCGTTCCCGCAGATCAAAGACAGCGATAAATTTTCGCCCGGGCACCATGGCTGGATGACGCATGGCCCAAGGCCAGCCCCTGGATACTGGCTGTCCGAGCATAACGCCTGGAGAGCCGCGCTGCGATTGGGCCACAGCCGCATGCCCTCGCCACCCGCGCCAACGTCGCGTTTGCTCAACCATGGGCCCGGCCATGTCGCCAGCGGATCGGACTCGCGAAAGGTCGGCACGACATTCACGCCCGCCGCGCGCAGCACGCGCGCGGTTGCATATTTACTGGCGCAGATCGCCAAGGTCGCTGCATCGCTCAACATAACCATTTTTCCGGCCGTGCGCGCCAGCGCCGCCAGTTGCGCTAGGGCATGATCGCTTTCCGGCGCGATCGGCCAAACCACATCGACGTCGGCGAGTGCACGTTGATATAACGTCATGCCATTCTCATCGGTGCGCGGCTCGATCCGCTTCATCGCGCCGATGCTTTGTGGCCAGGCACAACGCGGATCGCGCGTCAAACTCACCGCGACTTCCGAAAAATCCGCCACATCGGCCAACAGCGCGTCACGCATCATGCCGCCCTCGCGCAACAGCAACGGCGGCAGTGGCGCGCCGATCAATCCGCCGCCTGTGATAAATTCAAACACCAGAAGACGCATGCGATGTGAAAATGAAACTGATTCCCGTGTTGGATTTAA
Organism: Burkholderiales bacterium; assembly: GCA_046598945.1. Taxonomy (GTDB): domain Bacteria; phylum Pseudomonadota; class Gammaproteobacteria; order Burkholderiales; family JALYOK01; genus JALYOK01. Next base: position 9,941 of record JBKJHT010000162.1, read on the forward strand.
TGGCCGGCCAAGTGGTTCATGCGCGTCGTGGCGAGCGTGACCACTATCAGCCGATGTGCTCGACATTATGCCCGAGCGCCACACCAGAAGCCATTCTTCAAGCACTGATCGAGAACTTCAAATGCGCCACGATTTATATTGCCGATTTGGATGCGATCCACTTTCGCCGGCCGCAACTCGCACTGATTAAAAAACTTAAGTTGTGCTTCCCGTCCATTCAGTTTTGGCTCGATGCCGGTATCGCCGATCACGATAGCTTTTGTTCGCTGCAAAATCAAAATATCGCGACCCTTGTGATAGGCAGCGAAAACCTCACCGAAACCGATTGGCTCGGCTCCCTCGAAAAAGACCGGTGGATTCTTTCCCTCGATTTCAAGCAACGGGTTTTCCTCGGCCCGGACGCACTGCTCGAAAACACGGCGCTTTGGCCACAGCGCATACTGGCGATGAATTTGGCTTACGTGGGCGGCGAAAGCGGTCCAGATTTCTTGCTGCTTGAAGAACTGCAACGGCGCAAACCAGAAGCGGCAATCTACGCGGCGGGCGGTGTTCGCGACAAGAATGATTTGCTGGAACTGACGCGACGCAATGTCGCGGGCGCACTGGTTGCGACGGCGCTACACAACGGGTCAATTACCTCGGCGGACCTAATAATTTCGTAGCGCACGCTCCGCCCCTTTCAAGGGCGAGGAAAATATTATGCAAGTGTTTCATGGCAAAAAATAAAAAGCCCCCGGCTCACACCGAGGGCTTCTCGACAAACTTAATGTTTACTTGTGCGCTTGAAACGGGTGATCCGCCGTACCGCGCTTCGCGGTTACTTCGGCGGCCTTCGGCTCGCCGGCAATCGCGCGCTTCAATGCTTCCTTGGTGGCGGCATAGTTGTAATCCTGAATCTTTCCTTGATCCTTGGCCAACCAATGGATGAACACGCCTACGCAGATGAACAAGTCATCGGCTTCGTCGGCGGGAATGGTGCCATCGGCAACGCAATCGGCTACCGCCATCGCCACGGCGCGCTGAGCGGGGCCGAACATTTGCACCGCTTGATCCGCGCCTTTGATCGTGACTTTGTTGAACATCACGGTATTGGGTTTGCACAGCAAGTTGGGCGCAACGACGGCCAACAAAGAAGTGAAGCCATCCTTGTTGTTGGTCAAGCTGTTGCAAAACGCCGATTCCGCGGCACTGCCACGCGGCCCGATGATTAGGTCGATATGCGCAACTTCGTTGCCATCGCCAACCAACGACTCCCCTACCATTACACGGTCTATTTTTGCCATCGTGAATCTCCTCATTAAGTTAGGTTTATGAACCGGGGGGGCGGAATGCCCCCTTTGAACTAGCGCGCTTCAATCCGCCAGTGTAAATCGCCTAGCCTAGGTCTTGCAAGTGGCGACTACTGTTGTTTTATACCAAGCGTTTTGACCAGCTTGCCGTAACGCTCATGTTCCGCTTTCAGCATCGCAGCCGCTTCTTGTGGTGTGCTGGCGATAATTTCCGATCCGCGTTTGGTAATCTCATCCGCCAAAACGGTCAATGCGGCACGGATTTCGTCGTTAAGCTTTTTGACTATCGCGGGTGACGTTCCGCGCGGGGCGACATAACCTGCCAGTGTCGCTTCGGCGAAGCCCGTCACGCCAGATTCGGCGAGGGTGGGGTAATCGGGGAAGGCGGCCAATCGCTTTTCGCTGGTTGTGGCGAGCACGCGCAATTTTCCGTCGCGCACGTAAGGTATCGTGCCGGCCACGAAGCCAAAGCAGATGTCGATGTGTCCTCCCATCAAATCCTGCAGCGCCGGCGCTTCACCCTTATAGGGAATTTGCACCAATTCGACATCCGCCATCTGCCGAAATTTTTCGCCCATGATGTGTTGCGGACTGCCGTCGCCGGAGGTCGCATAAGTCAGTTTGTTGGGGTTTTTCTTGGCGCTATCGATCAAATCTTTGACCGAGCGAATCGGCGAATTCGACGACACGACTAAGAGCGCCGGCGCACGTGCGGCGATGATGATGGGGACAAAATCGGTTAGTGAGTCGAAGCCCGGATTTTTGACGATATGTGGATTGACGGCAATCAAGTGGCTGGTTATGTAAAGGATCGTATAGCCATCCGGCGCAGCTTTAGCGACCGAGGCCGCGCCGATGTTTCCGCCGGCGCCGGGACGATTTTCGATCACCACCGGCCGACCCATACGCGTCGAAAGAATTTGTCCCGTCTGGCGTGCAGTAACGTCCGCACTCGCTCCGGCGGGAAACGGGACAATAATGTGAATTGCTTTCGAAGGGTATGCTTGGGCATGAACGGCGAGCGGCAACGCCATTGAAAGCAAGGCTGACAAAAGCAGCGCCGCGCGGCGTGCAATCCGTTTTGTTAAGTGAGTAGGATTTAATTTTTGGTTCATTGCTATTACGCCTTTTTCGGTTCCGCGGCGGTTGCCGACACGATTGTTTCCGGCATCCAAACGCGTTTGCTTCGATCGGCGCGGAAGAAACAAGTGCCAAGCTTCGCCAACGCTTTGTGATGATATCAAACCCCAATCCGGGGCGCTGTGGCATGTTGCGCCGTACTTTCTCATGTTGCCATGGTTCCGTCAACAAAGCATCGCGAGCAAAGCATCGCGAGCTTCAATCGTCCATCCCGGTGGCGATAGGGGATATTCGTAAGGCAGGTCTCAATGCTGTTAGGTTAGCCGTTCTGGCTGAGCTTGTCGAAGCCCATTCACCCTTCGACAGGCTCAGGGCGAACGAGCTTAAGCGAACAGTATTGAGGTAGGTCTTGGGCGAAACCGAAAGCAGCCATGATATGCGCGTTGACGATAAAGCCGAGACCGTTGCTCCAACTGTGCGGCGTAAATTTGAGGCCGTGTTTTCGACACAATTGCGCGATCTGCATCGTCGGCCGCACGCCGCCAACCCACATCACATCGGGCCTTATCGAGGATTGGCACGGGCGCTCGGTCCTGGTGGTAGAGCGAGGCGCCCCGCCACAATTGCATTGTTTTTCTCTGCGCCCTACGCTATCGAGGCATCAGCGGAGTGTCAATTAACAGCGCTAAAAATATCGTTGCAACGGTGATGTCGGCCGTCGTGCCGGGATTCAGCCCTTGCGCCTTTAGCGCAGCGTCCCAAGTCATCAGTTGCGTACGTAGCGCGCTCGGATCGTGCTGCGCTTGCATTGTCTGCCACAGGGGCCGCGCCGCGGCGCTGACTTGTTCGCTTGCAACGTTGCCGAACTTGCGCGCGATCAGGCTATCGGGCTCGTTCGCCAGGATGTTAAGAAAGACCGCTGTAGCAGCCCATTCTTCGGAACGCCAACGTTCCATCGCACGCCGCCAAACGGGTAGGCAGCGCTGAAACAACGCGCTGTAGCCGGTGCTGTAGAGCCGCGCAATTTGGTCGCGATGCGCCGCATCTTGCATCGCCTGATAAAGTGTGACGGCGGGGGCATTGGCAATATCATGCGCAGCCGCCGCGCCCATGCCGCCGGGCTTGGCCAAACGTATCGCGCGATACGCCCAATCGGCATCCGTCACCGTCAAGCCGCTCAACAGCGCATCCAGTTCGCGTTCGAGAGACGCACCGTCGGCCATCGATTCAGCGGCCTGAATCAGCGGCGCGAGCAACAACACAATACCCAGATTGGTATTGCAGTTCACCGTCTGCCGCGTGGCTTCGATGGCGCGGTAAATGCGTTCGCCGACCGCCAATCTGGGGGCCGTGATCGGCACGGCAATCGCTTCTGCGCTGGCGAGAAAATCCACCGCGTTCATGCCGTGTCCCGGCGCTTCGAGGCTGACGTTGCCCGGCTTGATGGCCTTAACGTCTAGCGCGCAGGCGTGACGCACCGCCACCTGCAACCGGATGCGATCGATGCTCACCCCGCCACGTGTAGCTTGCGCCCGATGCGCCGTTCGATCAGATCGTCCAACAGATTTTGCGCGATATTCAGCGGCGTGACACTTTGCAAGCCCTTCCACGCCGGAATGCCGTTGACCTCGATGACGTAGGCGCGACCGTCGTGATCGCGCATCAAATCCACGCCGGAATAGTCCAATCCCAGCGCAGCCGTCGCGCGCTCGGCCAGCGCGGCAAGTTCGCCGTCCCATTCAGCCGCTGCGCAGCGCGCGCCTTGGGCCACATTGTTGATCCAACTCTTGCCGTGACGTTGCATCGCGGCGAGCGCATGGCCACCGATCACGAACACGCGCCAATCGTGCCAACCCTTTTCGCGCGCGTCGACAAAGCGCTGCAAATAGGCCACACCTTGATAGGCTTGCATGTCCGGGAGCGCCATTCCTGCCGCGAGGCGCTGCAAACCCTCACCCTGGGCGCCGAACAATGGCTTCATGACCAATTCGTTCTTCGCTGCCGTTTCTTTCATGAGCAATCGTCGCGCCACGGCGCCTTCTTCCGTCACCCAGGTCAGTGGCGTCGCAATTCCGGCTCGATGCAAGAGGAAACTGGTCATCGCCTTATCGACACTTTTTTCGATAGCGCGGGCGTCGTTATAGATCGGCACGCCGAGTTCCCGCAGCGCATGCAGCAAGCCTAAACGCAACGTCACTTGCTCGAACGTGCCGGCCGGAATCGCGCGCACGAAGGCGCCATCGGGCAGTTGCTGGTCGTAACCGGGAATGAATATGCCGTGGGGACGTTCCAGATCGAAATGGCAAGTGGACAGCGATACGTAACGCGCCGTTACGTCCCGCGCCTGCGCCGCGCGCTTGAGTTCGCGGCCATGCCAGCCAGGCGCGTCGGTGAAGATGGCGATGCGGGTCATGGGCGAACGCGGGGACGACCGTTGGTTTTGGCCGGGCTACGAAAATGACAGATCAAGTAAAGCGTCATTCACCTCGCCCGCACGAAACGTTTTTCCACCTTGCAGCGTCGAAACGACCACCTCCGCCGGCGCGAACAGCAGCGGATCGATTTTGTAGAAATCGTAGTCAACGTTCTTGAATATTTGACCGAACAATTTTCCGTAGTCGCGCGATGCGGACGATGGTAATTGGCGCGCCAGTTGACACGCGTCATCGTCACTGCAGTCGACAAATAAATGCACCCGGCCGCCGAACAAAATCGCATCGTTGGTGCGGCCCATGCTGGTGACAAAATCCTGTGCCGGCGGCGGCAGCGGCGCGCTGCCGCCGCCGTCGATGATTTGATCGAGGGGAAATCCCAGCGTGTGCACTTTGTGCAGCGCGACTTCCAACACCCGCGCGACGATCTGCACCACGCCTGCCAAGCTGCGGGTTGGCGTGAGGATGAATGTCAGTTGCTCGGCCGCGACTTGGCAATCGCGACTGACTTTTTCGATCAGTTCCAGTGGCGGCGCCTGGTCAATCTCAAGCACCAAACAAGTTGACGCCGAGCTGTCGCGATAGCCCAATTCCGCGAACAATGCTTCCTTTTGTGCGAGTGCGCGGCCGGGTCCGGAGCCAAGCGCACGAAACGCGGCCGGGCCCTCGCCGTGGGCCAAACTCCAGCCCGCATACTGGCTGCCAAGGCATGCCAACACGGGGTTTGCCGCATGTACACTGAGCGCCAGCGGCCACTTTCCAGCACCCGTATGCAGCGCGACATGACCTAAACCGCCGAGGCAGATTTCGGCGATACGGCGCCCCGCTTCCAGCCCGCCGCGGACATCGATTCCGCCGTCGATGAGGGTCGTGCCGTTGCTCAAAGTCGTCACTTGAAGGCGCAGCGCATCGGCATCGCGTTTCAGATTTTCCAGCAGCGGCTGGGTGAGCCGATTGATACTTGGCCAAGTGGGATTCGGTTGCATATTGTTAGGTAGCCTGTTGTTCGACTAAGGACAAAATAGTTTCGCGTCGAGCGTGAACCAAAGCGTTCACTGTTTCAAGATCAGCGCCGTCGGCATGCACCATGCACACCGGCATGCGTGGCGCGAACGCGCTGCGCGGTTCGGGAATATCGCTGCACCACCGCGGCCATTGTACGTCACGATCCAATTGCAACGCTTGCAGGGTGTACACCACGGCGTGGGCGCGAATGTGGGTACGCGCGAACAAACGCTCAGGCAACACACCGTTGCTGGCCTGAAGATGCCAATGAAATAGCCCTTCCGGGCAATCGGCGTCGTACAAATCGAGTGTGCCCGACGGCCGTGGATTGACTTCGATAACGAAGTAGTTATCGCCGTTGACGATAAAGTCCATGCCGTTCAAACCCACCAGCCCCGTTGCTTGCACGATGGCGTCGAGATCGCGCTGGATACGCGCGGTCATCGCGCCCGGCAGCGGCACATGATTGATCGCACCGAGATAGCAATACGGCCAATCGCCCAGCGCGATGCTCCACGGCTGGTTGAAACCGACGATCAACGCGCGCTCGCCATTGGCAAGAAAAGACACAGAATAATTTTTACCTGTGATGAAGCGCTGATAGTAATGCCCGGCGGCGTGACTGCCGATTTGATCGGCCGCCATCACGTGGGCGCCACCACTGCCGCCGATTTTTTTCGCCAGCCATCCGCGCGCGTCATCTGGGCAAGTCAACGAAATTTCCGGATGGGGAATGGCCGATTTTTTGAGCAGCGCAAAAAATCGCAGCGGATCCTTGATCGACTGAATGGTTGCGATGCCGTTGCCGTACAAACGCCGCCCCCGCGCCAATTCGCTCAGCAATTCAATGTCGCCTTCAAAGCCGGAACCGTACACGAGCCCAGCATAGGCATCGCCAGGCGCCAATCTGGATGCGGCTTCCAGCAATGCATGCGCTGCGAAGCGCGCTAGACCTTGCTCGTGGCCTGGCACTTTTTCAGAACGCGCTGCGATTTGCCGCGTGTCGAGATCGTTGAACAGATCGAGTACCGCGACTTCGTAACCGCCGCGCCGCGCCGAAGCCGCCAGCATGCGCCCGGCGATGGCGGCAATGAGAATTCCGCTCACGCCAACAATTCGCTGAAGGAGCGCGCAACGCCCGCCCCGCCAAGGAGAAGGAACGTTGGCGCACTGCCTTCCAAGCAAAGCATTACGCGGTCAACTTGCGCGCCGCCGCGAATGCGTCGCGAAAATCGATGGCCATCGGCTTTTCCGCCGCGATCATCGCTTCCAACAAACCCCGTTGCACTTGATACTTGATGTTGCCAACCGCCAAGGCGCCGATCGCAACCGCTCTTCCGGAGCCGGCGGCGAGCGGCTTGCCGTCGTCCATCATGCCCACCCCTTCTATGCCCGCCGGCGGCACCGCATTCACATCGGCGGCGACGAGTAGGCGATTCGCCTGCGCCAAATCCAGCGTGCTCAACACCTGTATGCCGGCTTTCGCGGCGCCGAGAATGATATCGGCATTCTTAATCATATCGAGCTTCGCGTCGACCACGCTGGCGTCGCCCGGCTGCGTGGTCACGCCGTAGCGCGCGTTCACCACTTCGCTGGTCATGCGCGCCCTTGTCGCGCTGGTGTGGCTGGCGATGCGCACGCGCGCGCCTGCTTGCGAGGCGAGTACCGCCGCCGCCGCGCCGACCGGCCCGGTTGCACCGAGCACCACGACATTTTTGCCGCTTAAATCGGTCTGATGAATTTTCTTCAGTTGCCGCTCGACGCAAGCGACCAAGCCCGCCGCCGTGGTAAATGCGCCACTCGGATCGGCAAATACGGACACTTCAAACGGCGGCGCCATGGCGCGCTTCGCCGCATCGAGCATATCGGCCGCGAAACCGATCTCGCGCCCGCCGATGAAAATGCCGGTGCGCTTCACGCCCTTCGGCCCGCGCGAAAAAATCGCGTCTTGCGTCAGCGCGCCGACCTGATCAAGGCTCACATTGGCGTAGGGCATGACCGCGTTATAACCGGCGTCGTAGGCCATATTGACGTCGAACGGACTGACGTTTGGCGTGGGTGTGAACATGTGGAGAATGTAGGGTTTTTCCATCGCGAGTTTATTTTCGAAAAAATTATTTTATGGTCTCCGCCCTTAAGCGGGGAGGAATGGGATGATTGTTGCGCGATCATTATCCGCATGATGAACTTGGACATTCGCCGCTGTGTTGCGCCCACGCGCAGTGACAAATCGCAAATTCTGCTCATGCCAGCGCGCTTGCGCTTCGTGCATAAACGCCTGCGCTTGCGCTTCCGATTCGAACATGGCAAACCCGGTCGGGCCCCAGGAACTTTGCCCGACACACTGCACCCCGCGCCCCTCAAGCCAGGCCAGCACTTCCGCCACGCGCGTACTGGTGAAGCGCCCCCCCTGCGCCGGCGCAAAATGATCGCCGACAATGCGTTGCACTTCGGTGATCGCCGGACCGAATTCCGCCATTGACGCTTCCGCTAATCCGGGCAACACTCGCGTCATGACGAGACGGCACAAGTGCGCCGACAAGGTTTCCGGAAACGTCGGCAAGGTGCGAAACGCCGCGACTTCTTTCGCGCCGGAGAGTCCCTGGAATGCCTGGTCGAAAATCAGCAACACGCGCCAATGTTCGGGAAACGGCACGCGGCTGGTGATCGGCGGCAAGCTAGTGCTGGCGCCATGGCCACCATCGACCAAAAATCCGCCCTGGGCAAAGGCGCCGATGCCGATGCCGGAGCGCGCACCGCGCGCGAGTTTAAGGCGAATGTCGACGGGACTGAGGTTGAGATCGAGTAAGCGCGACACCGCCGTCCCCACCGCCAGCGCGAGTTGCGTGCCGGAACCCAAACCACAGTGCTCGGGAATGGCTTCATCCACTTGCACCAAGACATCGCCGGGCAGGGTGATCGCGGATCGCAACGCGACCAGGTGCTGGGTGGCTTTTTCTTGGGCATGGGAATCGACCCGCGCGATCGCGCCGCGCACTGCCCGCACCACCGTTTGCGGCGCATCGAGCGCGAGACCTAAACTGCCGAAGCGCCGACCGGTGGGCGGATTCAGATCGACAAAGCCAAGATGCAGCCGCGCCGGTGCGATGACCGTGACTCGATCAGGAAAAATCAGGGTCATCCAAAAACCGTAAGAGGGGTTGCGTGCATGCGCCTACTATAACAAAAACCCGCTGCCGCGCAGGGCAAGGGGCAAAGTTCGAATGGGCCGAATGGGCGGACTCTGCTACCATCGATCGTACTTTTATTGAATTGATTATGAAATCTCGCAACACGATCTTGAATAACGTCACCTGCCCATTCTGTGGGTTAGCGTGTGATGATTTGGTGCTGGCGAACTCCAAATCGGGACTTGCCGTCACGCAAAACGGTTGCGCCATCAGCACCCTTGCGTTTCGTCAACTCGGAACGAATGATGCCCGGAACGCCGCGCCACGCTTGGCTGGCAAGCCCACTACGTTGGACAACGCGATTCTTGCGGCGGCGCAAATCCTGGCGCGCGCGAAGGCGCCATTGATCGCCGGCTTTGGCACGGACGTGGCGGGTGCGCGCGCGACGCTGGCATTGGCGGATCGCATCGGCGCGGTGGTCGATCATATGAATATGCCGGCCAAGCTGCGAAATCTTTTGACGCTGCAAAACAGCGGTTGGATTACCACGACGCTTGCCGAAGTAAAAAATCGCGCCGACTTTATTTTGCTGATTGGCAGCGGCGTAGTGACGCGCTTTCCGCGATTTTTGCAGCGCGCCGTGTGGCCGAAGGATGCGATGTTCGGCGGTGACCCGGCACAACGCAAGGTGATTTTTCTCGGTGAAATTGAGGCGCTGAAGATGGATCTACCGGCCAGCGTAACGCGCTTGCATTGCAGCCACGCAGCGCTGCCGCGCATCGTTCCCGCGCTGCGCGCACTGCTGAACGGGCAGCGCGTGGAAAATACTCATCTTGCCGCTTCCGATAGTCGCATCCTGAGCGATTTGGCCACCTTGATGAAGCAAGCAACCTACGGCGTGATCGCCTGGGCCGCGCTGGATTTTGATTTTCCGCACGCCGAGCTGACTATTCAGACGCTCGCGGAATTGATCAAGGATGTCAACAAGACGAGTCGCTTCGCCGGTTTTCCGCTCGGCGGCAGCGACGGTGATTTTTCCAGTAACGGCGTGCAAACTTGGCAAACGGGTTTGCCGATGCGTTCGCGTTTCAGCAAAAACGCAATTCATTACGATCCGTATCGCTACGCCACGGAGAAGTTGTTGTCGGCAAATGAAGTCGATGCACTGCTGTGGATTTCCAGCTTCAATGCGGCGCGACTGCCGCCGGCGACGAACCTGCCGCAAGTCGTTCTCGGACCACCCAGCATGACATTTACGCACGAACCGGATGTGTTCATTCCCGTCGGTACGCCGGGAATTCATCACGCCGGCCATTTCGTGCGCGCCGATGAAGTAGTGGTCATGCGTTTGGAACAGCGCGTGGAGAACAGCCTAGCCAGCGTCGCCACGATCGCCACGCGCATTCTTGCGCGAATCGCCACCTCGGCTTGACGAGGGGCCGTAACGACGCCGAGTGCTACTGAATGGTCTTGGTGAAATCGAAATCAACCTCGACCGGTGCGCTGCGCTGCGTGGGCGCCGAACCATAGCGGTAGACAACCACGGTGGTGTTGTCCTGGCGCGGGTGAGCGACCTGCTTGACGGCTCCGAGTAACTCCGTGGCACATTCTTGCGCGGAATTCTCCGCATCGACAATAAACACGATCCGCCCTTCGGACAGCGCGTCCAAACCGTCGCTCGCCAGAATAATTACATCGCCCGCCTCAAGCTGCAGCGGCATTTGCGGACAATCCACACGGGGGATTTCCGCCCCGTCCAGTGAACTGGTGAGGCGCTTTCGCTCGCGTGGTGTGGCTTGCTCCACGACATTTCCCAAAAACGCTTCGTCATCGAGAAACGCGCCGTAAGTGTGACTGGCGTTCTGGTGTCCCAATTTGCGTTTGCGGACAAGGTAGAGATGGCTATCGCCCACACTGATCCACCACAGCTTGTCGGCGTAAACGAGTGCGGCAACAAAAGTTGACCCCATCGGGGCGAGCTCGGGATTGCGCGCCTTGGCTGTCGCCAGCTTTTTGTTTGCCCGACTCAAGGCTTGTGATAACACAGCGGCGATGTTTGAGTTCGCATCAATCGACGCGGTCTCCTTCGAATCGCGTTGCGCGGACGGTTTCAGTTGTCTCGCAATCTCCGTGGTAAAAGATTTCACGGCGAGCTGACTCGCGATATCGCCACCGTATTGACCACCGATACCGTCGGCAACGATCAATAGTGTCGGCGCCACCGCCGCGTTAGCGCCCTTTGGCAATTTGATCAGGTAAGCATCCTCTTGCAGTTCGCGACTGCCGAGGAGTTGCCCGCCGCCTACGGAAATTTCAATAGTCATTCTTGATCCGATGATGGGTTAATTGTTTGTTCGATTTTTTTATAGCGATAAGTTGCGCTGCAAGGAGTGGTCGCTGGAATCCTTGTCTAGCTTGCCTCACAAGCCACATGCCGCCACGAGCAAGTATCCAGGGCTGGCCTACGGGGTGGCCTACGGGGTGGCCTAGGGCCAGGGCCAGGGCCATACGGCTGGTGGCGCTGCCGCAATTTCAGCCTAAACCGCCACCGGCATCGCAATATGCGCGTGCGACTGATAACCGACGACCTCGATGTCCTCAAAACAATAGTCAAAAATCGACTCCGGTTTACGTTTGAGCACGAGTTTCGGCAATGGATAAGGCGTACGCGTAAGCTGCTCGCCGATTTGATCCAGATGATTCAGATAAATATGGCAATCGCCACCGCTCCAGACAAAATCGCCCACTTGCAAATTGCATTGCTGGGCGATCAAATGTGTCAGCAGCGCATAGGACGCGATGTTGAACGGCACGCCCAGCCCGGCGTCACAGGAGCGCTGATAAAGCTGGCACGATAGCTTGCCCTCGGCGACATAAAACTGAAACAGCAAATGGCACGGCGGCAGCGCCATATTGTGCAGCTCGCCGACATTCCACGCCGAGACCAGCAAGCGGCGCGAATTGGGATTGATTTTGATTTGCTGAATGACTTCGGAAATCTGATCGACGATGCGCCCGTCGCTCGTCTCCCAGCGCCGCCATTGTTTACCGTAGACCGGACCGAGATTACCGTTGGCGTCGGCCCACTCATCCCAGATGGTGACGCCGTTGTCGCGTAAATATTGGATATTGGTTTCACCCGACAAAAACCACAGTAACTCGTGAAAAATCGAGCGCACGTGCAATTTTTTCGTCGTGACAACGGGAAAGCCCAGGCTTAAATCAAAGCGCATTTGGTAACCGAACACGCTGTACGTTCCGGTGCCGGTGCGATCTTCTTTTTTGATTCCGTGGCTACGAATATGGCGCAGGAACTCCAGGTATTGTTGCATGGTGCGCGGACATGATTTTAGACGGCCCTATTATCAGCGAATCCCCGCTTTGGCGCGAGAAGTTTTCACCGCAGGCAGACGGGAAACCGGCGCTTGTTCCCGCGCCGACTGTGCGAGCCGCCGCACACTGACACCGCGCTCGCCAAGGTAAAGTCCAACGTTGACCATAGCGCCTTGAGCGACTTCGAAGTAAGTCAGTTTGAGTTCAACTTTTTCGCTGGCGGGATTTTTCCACTTGTATTGAATCCAACCGAAACCTTTTTCCCGTGCCCGCGCGATCATATATCGCGCATACGGCTTGCCATCGATATCGCAAACGTCGGTAATATTCTCACCACGCTTCCATGGCTCCATCCCGTTCGCTAATCGAACGCCGTCGAGACGAACCACCGATACATAGAATTGGTCGAAAATAAAGTCACCGTTGGGATTATCAAAGTCATCGCATGCTGTTTCAATGCCAACCGCCTCAATATGGCCAACGGCTCGCTTCACCAGCGCAACCACTTTATCGCGCGCGTCAATCTTGTCAGTTTGAAATTGAACCACGGCTTCATCCAGATGCTGAACCTCGTTCTCGAAATCCTGCGCCGCCGCCGCGGCCTCTTGCACTAGCAGCGAATTTTTCTGGGTGACCGAGTCCATTTGCACGATCGCTCGGTTCACTTCTTCGGTGGCTTGCGCTTGCTCTTCGGACGCGGCTGCGATGTTTTGCACCAACGCCGCGATGGTCTGCATGCCGCCCACCATGTTGTCCATGGTCTGTGCCGCAGCTTGAATGCCGTGCGCGCCTTCGCTCGCGCTTTGCGTGGAGGCATTAATCAGGATCTTGATTTCCTTGGCCGCGTCGGCGCTACGCTGCGCAAGGCTGCGCACCTCGCTTGCGACGACCGCAAAACCGCGCCCTTCTTCGCCCGCGCGTGCCGCCTCGACGCTGGCATTGAGGGCAAGAATATTGGTTTGAAACGCGATACCTTCGATCACGCCGACGATCTCGGCGATGTTTTTTGCGCTGGCGTCGATGCGCTCCATGGTTCGCGCGACATTTTTCACGCCGGCAGCACCCTCCGATACCGTGGTGGAAAAATCGCCGGTCAATTTGCTCGCCTCGCCGCAACGTTGCGCATTCTCTTGTATGGTCGCAGCCAGCTCTTCCATGGTCGAGGCTAGCTCTTCCAAGGTTGAGGCTTGGTGCTCCGTCCGTTCCGCCAAATCGTTGTTGCCTACCGCAACCTCGCGCGCCGCGCCCATGATTTTGTCGGAACTTTGCCGCACCTGGGTCACCAGTTCGACCAGGCTTTGATTCATCTTATTGAGCCGCTCGACTTGCGCGCCCTTCACGGCGCTGACTTGGTTGTCCGCACCTCCGGACAGGTCGCCGCGGCTGATGCGCTCAAGCCCGATTCTCACCTGGTGACCTGTCACGGAAATATAGGTCGCAAAGCCGGCGAGACAATAAATTGCCAAAGCGGTCACAATCAAACACGGTATCGGCCACTGAACAACCGCCATGAGGATCGCGATGAGGAAGAGGCAGCCGACAACGAAGCAACTCCATGCGCGAGTTAAGCGCTTGGCCAAAACGATACTCGGTGTCAACATTCCCAGGATGAAGTTCATGTGCGCCCTCGATATGATGTGGTTGGAAAATTTCTAATTCATACGATATATATTACTATATGATATTGTCTTAAATACATGTTTTTTTGTATTTTTATTAAATTAATTATAAATCCACTTGAGCGCTTACCGCGCTTATCACCGGGCGCTGTTGCGTGCACCCTCGCATTACGCTAACGTGAGCCCTTATGATAAACACGGGGAAGGAACCTAATGGGTAGTCAACGATTGGCTTTATTGTGGTGCGCAGTCGTGCTGTTCGCGCTCGCGCCCGCCCGCGCCGATGAGCCGACCAAAGTCGTTTACCACGTGATGGACACGGAGGCGCAAGGAATGCTGGCGATGGGCAATATCCGCAACCATCTGCGCGCCGACCCGAGCGTGAAAATCACACTGGTGGCTTTGTTTAAAGGTATCAATTTACTGCTCGAGGGAACCGCGGACAAGAATGGCAATCCCTACGCGCTGGCCATTGAGGAACTCGCCGGCAAAGGCGTGCAATTCGATATCTGCAAGAACAGCATGGATTTTTTCAAGGTGAACCCGGGACAAGTGCTGCCGCAAGTGAAAGTCATACCGTCCGGCGTTGCCGAGATCGCGCGCCTGCAGGCGCAGGAACACTACGTTTATATTAAGCCGTAAAATACACTAGGCCAGGAGCCGCATGGATGTTGGCCCCTAGCGATGCATGGCCTGTGAGCCGCACAGTGATTGCCGCTGCAGCCACCGTCCCAGTAGGTCATTCCCGCTTAGGCGGGAATGACAAATTAGAGGAAGTGTTTACTAATACCCCACGGCCTGACCATCCTTGCGATGATCCGATCCCGCGACGTAAACGCCATTCTCCTGCCGATAAATCAATTGCGCGCCACCGCAGCCGAACGCCGGTGCATTGGCGGCGACTCGATGACCGCGCGCCACCAGTTGTTCGATAACGCTGCGATCAAAACCTTCTTCAAAATAGACCAACTGATCCTCGCCTAAAAACCAGCGCCGCGCGTCGGACGCGGCTTGCGGATTCTGTTCGTAATCGACAATGCGCACCACCATTTGCGCGTGCCCTTGGGCCTGCATCGCCGCACCCATGACGCCGAAGCTCATCAGCGGCGCACCGTTTTGCGTGATGAAGCCGGGAATAATTGTGTGGAATGGCCGTTTGCGCGACGCTACGCAGTTGGGATGGTTTGGATCCAGGCTGAATCCCGCGCCGCGATTCTGCAGACTGATGCCGGTTCCCGGCACCACCACGCCGGAGCCAAAGCCCATGTAGTTGGACTGGATATACGACACCATCATCCCGCCCGCGTCCGCCGTGGTCAGATAAATCGTTTCGCTGCCTTTGGGAATGTCGGTTGGCGAACCCCAATTCGGATAGCTTGCCCGGTTCGGATCGATGCGCTTAGCTCGCGCGGCAATATAGGCGGGCGCGAGCAACGTCTGCGGCGAAAATGGCATGGCGCCGGCGTCCGCCACATAATGATATAAATCAGCGAACGCGAGCTTCATCGCCTCCAGTTGCATATGAATGGAATCGGCGGAATCAAGCGCAACCTTGGACATGTCGATATGTTGCAGAATGCCCAACATAATAAGCGCCGCAATGCCCTGCCCGTTCGGCGGTATTTCGTGCAGCGTGACACCACGATAATCCTGCGAAATCGTCGCGTCCCAATCGACTTGATGAGCCGCGAGGTCATCGAGCGTCATCGCGCCACCTTGGGCTTGGCTATGGGCAACGATTTTTTTCGCCAATTCGCCGCGATAAAATGCCTCGCCCTTGCTCGCGCCGATCATGCTCAGGCTATACGCTTGCTCGGGAAAACGGAACATTTCTCCCGGCTGCGGTGCGCGCCCATTTGGAAGAAACGCAGATGCGAAATCCGGCGATTGGCGATATTTTTCCGCTTGCGTCGCCCAATTCTTCGCGGTGATAGGCGATACGGCAAAACCCTTTTCGGCATAGAGGATCGCCGGCACGAACAAATCCATGAATGGCAATTTACCAAAACGCTGCGACAACGCCATCCACGCGGATACCGCACCGGGCACGGTTACGCAATCCCAGCCAGTGGTCGGCATGGCATCGCGGCCGGCAAATCGCTGCAAATTCCACGCCTTGGGCGCGCGGCCGGAAGCGTTCAGCCCATGTAACGCCTTGCCGTCCCAAATAATTGCAAAAGCGTCGGCGCCGATAGCATTCATGTTCGGTTCGACCACAGTCAGAGTGATCGCCGTGGCGAGCGCCGCATCCACTGCGTTACCGCCTTTTTTCAGCATCTCGATGCCGGCTTGCGCGGCGAGCGGCTGCGAGGTCGCAACGACATTGCGCGCCAGCAACGGCATGCGCTGCGACGGGTAGGGAAAATCCCAATGCATTATGGTTCTACTTGTAAAATGATTTTGCCGATGTGCTGGCTTGATTCCATTAAGCGATGCGCGTCGGCCGCCTGGGCCAAAGGAAAGGTTGCGCTGATGACGGGCGCTAATTTGCCCGATTCGAGCAGCGGCCAAATTTTTTCTTTAACCGCATTTGCAACGGCCGTTTTAAAGGTTTCGTCGCGGGCGCGTAACGTCGAGCCTGTCACCGTTAAGCGACGTCGCATGATCAAACCCAAATCGACGCTGGCTTGCATGCCGCGCTGAAACGCGATCAGCACAATGCGCCCTTCTTCGGCCAAGGCATTGAGTTCGCGTGGAATGTAATCGCCGCCGACCATGTCGAGAATGACGTTGACACCACGCCCGTCGGTGAGTTTCTTGACGACTTCAACAAAGTCTTCGGTGTGGTAATTGATCGCTTTTTCCGCTCCAAGTTTTTCACAGGCC